>JAHQVQ010000080.1 GCA_019634305.1 Flammeovirgaceae bacterium
AATGGGGGGGGCAATCTTTTAAAATAAAAATAATGTTATTGGCTAATAAAAGGAGCATTTTTCCAGTCAGTAATTGAATAAAAAAAAAGATTGACTTATGAAGTTAATAATTGTACATTTAAAAGATTCTATACCATTTTTTAGACAGTATCATTATGCGTAACAAGGCTGGTTCATTCGTGAAAAGTTGATAATTTCAAAGACCAGCAAATACTGGAGTAATAATTTACCAAAACTGGTTACCCAATCCACCAAAATTGAATATGAACCGGCCCACTGATTTAAAAAGTGGAATTAATATAAAATATCGTTAAGGAGATGGAATTTTCACTATTCTCTTTCCCTCCTATGATTAATCTTTCTACGGTTGACTCAAAATCTGGGGAAGGCATAAGGAGTAAAAGTCCGCTACCATCATAATATTCTTTATCAAGCTGCTGTAAAAGGTAATCTGTTAATCTAAATTCATAATAGGTATCCTCATTAAACTCACGATCAATATTAGGTACAGATATTTGTAAATCAGTTGTAGCTGTTTCATATACTGGATCTGTCAGGTTATTTTTATTGTCACATTCATACATAATAAGTTGGCTTGGCAAATCAAAATTTCCCGAATATGAACCTTTTATGGGTTCAATTCTAAGAATGGCATCCATAATATAGGCATCAGGACCGAGAGACTCTATTAAATTTTCAAAATAGGGTAAATCAAATCTAATTCTTAATCCTGTTCCAGCTTGCAGATATGCCTCATTTAATGATAAAGCAGAGGACAATCGCTGCTCTCCATTCTTCAGCTCCGATAAGTTAGTTTGACTTCTACCACCTTGTATGTTAAAATATGCTTTGGAAATATCTCTTAATTCGAAATCATAGAAAGAATTTTCCAAAATTTCCCCTTCTTTCCTATAAAATGTCCTCATTATTATATTTGGTGAAGTTTCTCCTTCTTCTTCATCCGAAATCCCTTCATTATTATTTATAGTAAAACCCAAAATAGCTGCATCATCATTCTCACCAGGAACCAATGCTAGTCCCTTAAAATAATTTAAGAAAGATTCTTCATCGGCAATTCTATCGTCACCATCAATAGCCATATTGAATAATTCAATTCCCAATTCGTCATTCAATCTAATTTCAAGTGATTCTCCTTTTTGAGGAAGTGCCCTAAATATTTTACTTCCTATTGGGTTTGGAAAATATCCTGTTTCATTCGTATTATAAAAGGTGCTTTCGTTATCCTCCAGTTTTATTTCCTCCGATAATTCGAAAACAATGATTTCCTGAATTTTGGTAGTATCTCCTGCAAAATAATTGTAATCCAGCAATAGGACTAGGGAATCAAATACATCATTTTCACTAAAATTAGGGGGAGATTGATTTTTAAATCCTAGTTGGAAAAAGGACATCCCCTTGGTAATGCCTAATTTTTCATCTTCAAATCTACCAACAAGGAGATGTGACTGCTCGGAAGTAACCATAGAATCCACCATTACTGTAGATGTTTTTATAGTAAGGGAGTCGACTGCATAAACTTTAGATCCGGAAGGATTAAGATCTTCTCCAATTTCAAATTCCTCAACATTTTTTGGTTGGCATGCGACCATTAAAAACAATAAGGTGGCAATCACATATTTTAACTTCTTCTTCATTCTTCTTTAAGATTTCAAGATCGATTTCTACCAAAAGTAGAATGAAGAGTTTAACCAAAGAATTAAAATATACAAATCGGAATGGTTTGTAGATAAAGGATTCAATTTTACCTCTGGTTATAAACTAATGATGATATAATCTTAAACTAATCAAATAGATTAACCCATTAACTATTTGATTATTAGAAATTTAATAGCAGTTCTAGAATTTTTTCCTTATCCCTTGAAGCCAATATTGCTTCCAATTTAAGAATGATAGATAAGGTTCAGCTAGTTATCTAGATAAAAAGCGAGTTGATCTATTATTTTTTTCTCCCTCTGGTCCAGCGCATAATTTTGAAGCAAATAAAATTTAGAATTGTGATCACCAAAAGCTAAGAAAGTATTTGCCAAATGGCATCTAAAATTAATGGATAATATGAAGGACAGGCTAAAAATTTTAATCATAATAAGTTTATTACTTTTCAAATGTTCATCCGATGAAAGTGAGGATATTATTGGAAACTGGGTAGAAAGGTCGGACTTTGAAGGAGTACCCAGGAGTGGGGCAGTTTCTTTTACTATCGGAGAAAAAGCTTATTTAGGAACAGGGTATGATGGGGACGACAGACTAAATGATTTTTGGGAATATGATCCAAATTTAGATTTCTGGAAAAGATTGGCAGATTTCCCAGGAAATGCCAGAAATTCTGCTGTTGGTTTTTCAATAAATGGTAAAGGCTATATTGGGACAGGATATGACGGAAATAATGAATTAGCAGATTTTTGGGAGTATGATACAGTTACCAACACATGGAATTCAATCCCTTCTTTTCCTGGAAGTGCTAGATATGGCGCTGTTGCATTTAGTATAATGGAAAGAGGATATGTGGGTACTGGATACGATGGAGATAATGACTTAAAGGATTTTTGGGAATACAATCCTGAAAGCAAATCGTGGGAACAAATGATTAGTTTGGGAGGATCAAAAAGAGTGGATGCCGTAGCATTCGTGGTAGATGACAAAGCCTATGTTGGTACAGGAAGAAATAATGGTGTCTATGAAACTGATTTTTGGGAATTCGATCCATTGTCAAAAAGTTGGACTAAAAAATTAGATTTAGATGAGGAGGATGATTATCAGATTGTGAGAAGTGATGCCATTGCATTTGGAATAAATGGGAAAGGTTATATTGGAACAGGTTCTACAGGAACTAATAGAATAGATTTTTGGGAATACGATCCAATTTTTGATGCATGGGATCAAAAAACTGATATAGAAGGGGCTTCAAGATCCGATGCGGTAGGTTTTGTAGTAGCTGGAAAGCCATTTGTGGCCACCGGAAAAAATGGAACGTTCAGATTTGACGACATTTGGGAATTCCAGCCTTTCTATGAATTCGATGAAGATGATTAAGATTATTGATTTGACACAGCTAATTTTCATGAAAAAAACACCTTTTTTAATTTTTAAAAAAGGTGTTTAAATTCTTCATCAATAAAAATCATTAGTTTAACATCTACCTTCCACAACTTCAAAGTGAAATCGTTTTTTATAATTTTCGCCAAGTGGAATATACTTATTTAAAATTCTGATTTTATTATTTCTCATAGATTCAATCTTTTGAATGGATATTAAAAAGGATTTGTGTACTCTTATAAACCCTTTCCTCGCTAATATTACTTCCATTGCTTTTAAACTTTTTAGCGTCAATATTGGCTTTTCAGCATTGGTATAAATTTTTAAATAATCTTTGTAACCTTCTATATAATAGATTTCCTTAAGATCAATTTTAATGATATTATGTTCGGATTTTATCAAAATATAATCTTCAATGGAGGAACTCTTTTCGTTCTGATAGAACTGTTCAAGTTGATGAATTTCAAAAATTTTGTCAGAAGCCTTTAAAAATCTTTCATAAGTAAATGGTTTCAATAAAAAATCCACAGCATTTAATTCGAAAGCATGTAAGGCAAATTGGCCGTAACCTGTAGTAAAAATGACCTTTGGGGGATTATTCAGGGACTTTAGAAAATCAATTTCCTTTAATTCAGGAAGGTTCAGATCAAGAAATAACAACTCTGGTTTTTGGGTTTCTAATAATGCATATGCTTCATAATAGTTTTCAAAGCTTCCCAGCAAATTGAAATATGAAGTCCTTTCAATAAAACTTTTGATAGACCTCAATGCCAATAGGTCCTTATCAATACATATACAGCTAATCATTGTCAATAATGTTTTTTAAAATTTTTGGGTTGAAAAACATGATTTTTGACCTGGGATTGAAATTCTCCCAATAATTGGTCAATCAATAAAATAGAGGTAGTTCTTCTGAAGTAAAATTCTATTCAGAAGCTGTATTGAAGTTTTGAAAGGTTCCTTTTCTAAAATAGAATAGAACAGGCTTTCTATTCTAATGCCCCAAATTTTGTTTTGGTTGCTCCCATTTTCTTAATTCCTCAATCTTTACATAAAAAATTCACCTTTTATCATTAAAATTACATTTAGGACTTAAATAAATTTTTAATTCTGATCTATTAAAATTACATTTAGGACTTAAATTGTACAATATGGAAAAATATTCTTTAGGAGAATTTGAGGAAATTGTAATGCTTACTGTGGCTATTCTTTATGAGAATGCTTACGGCATTACTATCAAAAAAGAAATTGAAGAGCGACTTAACCGAAAAGTTAGTGTTGGTGCTATGCGAACTGCTCTCAGCAGATTAGAAAAGAAAGGTTACCTGGAATCGGAATTTGGGGAAGCTACAGCCATCCGTGGAGGAAAAAGGAAGCGATATTTCAAGGTAACAGTTTATGGAAAAAGAGCCCTGGAATATGTAAAATCTACCCGCAAACAACTTTGGGATGCCATACCTCCTGTAGCATTTGAATTTAAGCACCAGTACTAATCCATAAATAGTCATGGGAAAACAAAAACCTGATATTTCGCCTCCGGTGCTTCCGATAAAATTTCTAAGGTGGTTTTGTTCACCAGATCTTCTGGAAGATGTAGAAGGAGATTTATTCGAACTGTTCGAAGAACGAGCTGAAGGCGATCCTGCCAAAGCCCGGAAATTATTTTTCCTTGATGTAATCCAATTATTCAGACCAGGTATCATTAAAAACTTTTCATTTTTTCAAATCAGATTTAACATGTTTCAAAATCATATTATCACTGCCTTTCGTCATGCTTTAAAATACAAAGGCTATACTGCCATAAATTTACTCGGTCTAATCGTAGGACTTGCTTCCAGTATCCTGATATTCAGTTGGGTAGAAGATGAATTTTCCATGAATGCAGGTCATGAAAATGAAGTTTATCAAATCAGGCGAAACATGTATCAGGCCAGTGGGGAAATTCAAACTACAGGCGCTATTCCCCAACCACTTGCTGCGGTTTTGGAAAAAGAATATCCAGAAATTGACAAAGTGACCTTGCTCAGCTGGGGAATGGAAACACTTTTCAGAAAAGAAAATGAATCTTCTTATGAAAGTGGAATTTTTGCCTCCAAAGACTTTTTTAAGATTTTTACTTTTGAATTTATAGCAGGAAACCCTTCCACTGCTTTGGACGAAATGTACTCTATAGTGCTATCAAAAAGTATGGCTGAGCGCTTTTTCGGTGGAACAAAAGAGGCAATAGGCAAACCCTTGCTTGTAGATGAACGTCAGGAATTTATTGTCACTGGAGTGGTGGAAGACAAAAACACGAATAGCTCAATCGAGTTTGATTGGATAATGCCTGCAACCGAATTTATTTCCCAAAATGAATGGGTGGAAAGTTGGTACAATGGTGGATTTGCCATGTATTTTAGTCTTAAGGACGGAACAAGTATTTTTCCGGTAAATGAGAGAATTGAACAGGAAATAAATACTCATACCAACAATGCGGCTGATGAAAGATTATTTACTCAGCCTCTAAAAGACATCTATCTTTATTCAGAATTTAAAAATGGAGTATCTGTTGGTGGTAGAATCCAATATGTCCGTATTTTGGGTGGAATTGCCATCTTCTTACTCCTTATGGCTTGCATCAATTTTATGAATCTGGCTACTGCCAGGTCCAGCAGAAGAGCAAAAGAAGTGGGAATAAGGAAAGTTCTGGGAGCACAAAAAAGATTGATTAGTCAGCAGTTTTTTGTAGAATCATTTCTGCTTTCCTTTATCTCTGTTGTAATTGCCTTGGTTTTAGTATTCCTCATTCTTCCATACTTCAACCAGCTTACTGGCAAAACCATCTCTATTTCCTTATCAGAACCAACTATACTCCTTTATGTATTTGGAACTACTGTGGTAGTGGGTTTTCTTTCTGGTAGCTACCCAGCTATTTTACTCCCATCTTTCGGCATTATTCAATCTCTGAAAGGCATGATTAGAGGAACAAAATTCAATCACTCCTTTAGAAACAGTTTGGTTGTTTTTCAATTTACCATGGCCATTCTGTTGATTATTGGAACATTTGTAGTCATGAATCAGATTGATTATATCCTGAATAAAAATTTAGGATTGGACAAAGAAAATCTTATCTATTTTGATATTACAAATGAAATTAGAGGAAAGGAAGAAGCTTTAAAAAATGAATTATTTGCAATCCCTCAAGTTAACAATGTTTCCTTTACTTCCGGGAATCCACTTTCCTATGGCAGGTCCACCAGCACAGCCATGTGGGATGGTAAAAACCCTGATGATGTGGTGGAAATAAATGTAATGTTGTCTGATCCTCAATTTTTTAAAACCATGGGAATGGAAATTATTAATGGAAGAGGCTTTTCTGAAGAGCTTTCCTCTGATTCAAGTGCTTTCGTAATCAATGAAGTTGCTGCAAAACTTATCGGATATGAAAACCCAATTGATCAGCGATTATCGATTTGGGGAATTGAGGGAAGTATCATCGGAGTAGTGAAAAATTTCCATATGAATAGTCTTTATGATCCTATAGAGCCGGTAATTATTTGTAATATGCCGAGAAATACTAGTATGGCTTTTGTTCGGATTTTTGGAGATATTCCCACTGTCTTAACAGAAGTGGAAAAGGTGACTAAAAAACTGAGTCCCTCCTACCCTTTCCGTTATGAATTTCTGGATCAGGATTATGCCGAATCTTATCAAAATGAAATGGTTGTCGGTACACTAGTGCGTATTTTTGCAGTAATCTCCATCTTTATTTCCTGTTTAGGCTTATTTGGTCTTTCTTCTTTTACTGCAGATCAACGCTCAAAAGAAATTGGTATAAGGAAAATAAATGGGGCAAATTCATGGGGATTGGTCTATTTGCTTTCAAAAAATTATACCAAATTAATCATAATAGCCTTTTTTATATCAGTTCCACTTTCTTACTATTTAGCCTCCCAATGGTTGGAAAACTTTGCCTTCCACTTCGAAATGGACCTTTTGATTTTCCTATTAGCAGGAATCGTAGCCTTTTTAATAGGAGCTATAACGGTTAGTTTTAAGTCTTTCCAGGCAGCTTCAGTCAATCCTATTAAAACTTTAAAAGATGAATAATTTTGGATGGAAGTAGTTTCACCTAACTGATAGTCATAACTGCTAAAACTTGCAGAAACACATGGAAATAATATAGTTTTAAAACAATCTATTTCTATCGTGTTTCAAGTTATTTCACTTTTACAAATAATACTTTTTCATTGAATTTCAATATTTTTTATTTTCTACAATACCCCAGATTAAAATTTAGGAGACATTTGAGTTTAGATTAAAAAACACCCAGAAAATAGGGTTTCCGCACCAAAATATTGAAACTCATTTTAGAGACACCAAGAGCCTATTTTTATTTTATTAAGCTAAAAATAATTTTCTAAAAACGAGCTCAATTTCATCTGGTAGTGTATTAGAAAATTTGGTGCGGAAACC
>JAHQVQ010000007.1 GCA_019634305.1 Flammeovirgaceae bacterium
CATCCATTTTTTCAAAAATTATAAAAGGTGAGATCCCTTCTCATAAAATTGCGGAGGATGAACATTTTTTCGCTTTTCTGGATATTTTTCCTTTAGCCACTGGTCATGTATTGGTAATTCCTAAAAAAGAAGTGGATTATATTTTTCATTTGGATGATGAAACGCTTGCAGGATTGCATGTTTTTAGTAAAAAAGTAGCATTAGCCATTGAAAAAGCAATTCCTTGTTTAAGAATAGGTACAGCAGTGGTTGGTCTGGAAGTTCCTCATGCTCATATCCATTTAGTTCCTCTAAATTCTATGCAGGATATCAATTTTGAAAAACTAAAATTGAAGCCTACTCAGGAAGAATTGAAGGAAACAGCTAAAAAAATAAGAGGATTTCTGGAAATTTAAGTTGGATTTAACCAATAATAATTAATTTCAAACACAAAAAGCCATTTTAGGGATTAAATTAGCAAAAGAATAATTGTCATTTGAATATTAATTCCTAAATTTGCGCTGCAAAAATTCAAGCTTGTTGTGGAAAGGTTTATAGTTGGTTTAACAGGGCTGAAAAACAAAAACTACGAATTTAAATTCGAAGTAAATTCTTCATTTTTTGAACATTATAAAAATGAAGTAATTGAAAAAAGTGATTGTGAAGCAATTGTTAAAATAAATAAGTCTGAAACAATGCTGGAGGTGTTTTTTCAGATAACCGGAAAAGTAACTTTAATATGTGACAGGAGCCTTGAGAAATTTGATTTTCCTGTTGACATTTCGGAGAAAATATTTTTTAAGTATGGAGAGGTCTATGAAGAGCTTTCCGAAGAAATAATAGTTATTCCGTTTAACCAGCAAAAGTTAGAGCTTTCACAGTTTATTTTTGAGTTTATTTTATTATCAATACCTGTAAAGAAGATTCATCCTAAATTTGCAGAGGAAGAAACAGAATCAGAGGAGGAGGAAGGTAATATGATTTACTCAACAGATGAGGTATGGAAAGAAGAGGTTGATAACACTGAAAGAGGAGGAGGGGAAGATGATAAAAAAGCAGTAGATCCCAGATGGGAAAATTTAAAGAAAATAAAATTTAATAATTAAAAACGGTAGAAAATGGCGCATCCTAAACGGAAAATTTCGAAACAAAGAAGAGATAAAAGAAGAAGCCACTTAAGTTTGACTCCTGCTCCAATAGCTGTTTGTGAAGTTACTGGTGAGCCTCACTTATGGCACAGAGCATATTGGTCTGAAGGAAAACTTTATTACAAAGGTAAAGTAGTATTAGAGAAAGAAGTTGCTGTTTAGTCAGTTCATTTTTTTTAAAAATGGGAGAAGTTCGTAGGCTTCTCTTTTTTTTTACATAGAATTCTGTAAGGTTGTTATAACTTTTTTGATAAAAAATTGGATTTATTGAATCCAAAGTTTGGTTTTTTTGAGAGGAAATTTAATTGGAATTAATTTCAAATTTTAGTTTTCCTTTAATACCTTGCAACCACACTCAAAAATGCTAATTAAGACCTTTAAATAATTTGGATGAAGAAAGTTAGAGCTGTAATTAGAGGCATTGAAGGTTATTTACCAGATTATGTATTGACCAATAAGGAACTTGAAAAATTGGTGGATACTACTGATTCATGGATAACCGAAAGAACTGGAATTAAGGAGAGGCGAATTTTGAAGGGAGATAATATGGGTACCTCATATATGGGTATTAAAGCAGTGGAAAAATTGCTTGTAAAGACTGATACCAAGGCTGAGGAGATCGATATGATTATCTGTTGTACTGTAACTCCGGATATGCCTTTTCCTGCAACTGCTAATATTATATCAGCTGGAATTAATGCTTCTAATGCATTTAGTTATGACATTAATGCGGCTTGTTCTGGCTTTTTATATGGTCTGGCTACAGCCTCTCAATTCATTCAGGCAGGTACTTATAAAAAAATAGTTGTTGTTGGGGCGGATAAAATGTCAAGTATAATGGATTATACCGACAGAACTACTTGTATCCTATTTGGAGATGGTGCCGGTGCAGTGCTTTTAGAGGCTTCAGAAAAGGAGAAAGGGGTAATGGATTTTTATTTAAAATCTGATGGAATTGGAGAGAATTTCCTTCACATGAAAGCAGGAGGAAGCAGACGACCCGCTACTATTGAAACTGTTCAAAATAAGGAGCACTTTGTTTTTCAGGAAGGGAAAACAGTATTTAAATATGCCGTAACCAAAATGGCTGATGCTGCTTATGAAGTAATGCAAAAGAACAATTTGGAAGCGAAAGATATAGCCTACCTCGTACCTCACCAGGCAAATAAAAGGATAATTGATGCAACAGCCAATAGGATGGGTATTGGCAGTGAGCAAGTTATGTTAAATATTGAAAAATATGGAAACACAACTGCTGGAACTATTCCTTTGTGTTTGTGGGATTATGAAGATAAATTGAAAGATGGAGATAACCTTATTCTTGCTGCTTTTGGTGGTGGGTTTACCTGGGGTGCTCTTTATCTTAAATGGGGTTATTAATTTAATAAAAAAACAACATCATTTGAATGGAGATTATTAATCTTCAAATATTTTTAGCCGGGTATAGACCTCTGGTGCTTAATAATTTAAATTAAAACAATTATGGCAACAACTGCTGATTTCAGAAATGGGCTTTGCATAGAGTTCAACCATGATCTTTATGCTATTGTTGAGTTTCAACATGTAAAGCCTGGAAAAGGACCTGCCTTTGTAAGGACTAAATTAAAAAGCGTGACGACTGGGAAGGTTATTGATAATACTTTTACTTCTGGGCATAAAGTTACCACAGCGAGGATTGAAAGAAGAGCTTATCAATTCCTATTTAAAGATGATATTGGTTATCACTTTATGGATAGTAACACTTTTGAACAAGTGGCAATTCAGGAAGAAATGATTCCTAATTTCGATTTAATGAAAGATGGGCAGGAGGTGGAAGTTTTGGTTCACGCTGAAGAAGAAAAGATATTAGGGTGTGAATTACCTCAATTTGTGGTTTTACAAATAACCTACACTGAACCTGGAATAAAAGGTGATACTGCAACAAATGCCTCAAAGCCTGCAACTGTAGAAACTGGTGCCCAAATAAGTGTACCTTTATTTATAGGGCAGGATGAAGTAATAAAAATAGATACAAGAACAAGATCTTATGCTGAAAGGGTAAAGTAAGTTTTTGTCAATTTAATATTATTGCCAAAACTTACTGATTAAAAGTGTTTTAATTGTTTTAAACAAAGCGTATTTTATTTCAGTTGGTTTTATTGGCTATTTCTCAAAAATCATTTTTTCTTCTACAACTTTTAATAATGAAAGCAAAAGAAATAAAAGAATTAATAAATTTTATTGCAAACTCAGGCCTTGATGAGGTAAATATTGAAACTGATGAGATTAAACTCCAAATAAAAAGGCAATCTGAAGCTGCAAACTTGAAAATTGTTGAACAACCAGTTATTCAACAATCAGTTGTTCCAGCTCAAATTCCTACAACAACTCAAACACCTCCAAGTCAGGGATCAATCAGTCCAGCTGTTGAAACCCCGGCAAAAGCTGAAGTGTCTGACAATTATATTACTATCAAATCTCCAATGATTGGGACATTTTATAATTCTCCTAATCCAGAAGCTGACGTTTTCGTACAACCAGGAGATTCAATTTCAAAAGGAAAAGTGGTTTGTATTATCGAGGCCATGAAACTTTTCAATGAAATTGAATCTGAAATTTCTGGTAAAATTGTAAAAGTTTTAGCAGAAAATGCCTCTCCGGTTGAATATGATCAACCTTTGTTTTTAGTTGATCCTTCTTGATTTTAATTAACATTTACAGAATTCCAAAACTAGGAATTAACAAAAACAAAAAACACTTATTTTTTTTTAGATTTTAAAATTAAGCTTGTGTTTAATAAAATACTTATAGCCAATAGGGGAGAAATTGCACTCAGAATTATCCGAACCTGTAAAGAAATGGGAATAAAGACAGTGGCGGTATATTCCCTTGCTGATAAAGATAGCCTTCACGTGAAATTTGCTGATGAAGCAGTTTGCATTGGTCCACCAAAATCGTCAGACTCCTATTTGAATATTCCAAATATTATGGCAGCTGCTGAAATTACCAATGCAGATGCCATTCATCCTGGATATGGGTTTTTAGCTGAAAATGCTGAATTTTCTCAAATCTGTGGAGAATATAATATAAAATTTATTGGTGCATCTCCTGAGATGATTAATGGAATGGGAGATAAGGCAACTGCCAAAGCTACCATGAAAAAGGCGGGAGTTCCAACAATTCCCGGCTCTGAAGGGTTATTGCCCTCAGTAGAAGTAGGGATTAAGCAGGCTAAAGAAATTAAATACCCTGTAATTTTAAAGGCAACTGCAGGTGGTGGTGGAAAGGGGATGAGAATCGTCAATAATGATGGTGAGTTCCAAAAAGCATGGGATAGTGCCAGAGCAGAAGCTGGCGCATCATTTGGTAACGATGGTCTTTACCTGGAAAAATTTATTGAAGAACCAAGACATATTGAAATTCAGGTTTTTGGAGATAAATTTGGTAATGCCTGCCACTTGTCTGAAAGAGATTGTTCTATACAGAGAAGACATCAGAAATTAGTAGAAGAAGCGCCTTCCCCATTTTTAACTGAAGAGTTAAGAGAGAAAATGGGAGTAGCGGCAATAAAAGGGACTCAGGCTGTTTCTTATGAAGGAGCAGGAACTATTGAATTTTTGGTGGATAAGCATGGGGATTTTTACTTCATGGAAATGAATACCAGAATTCAGGTGGAGCATCCAGTAACTGAACAGGTGACTAATTTTGACCTTATTAAAGAACAAATATTAGTGGCTGCAGGAGAACCTTTGAGCGGAGAAAATTATTATCCAAGTATGCATTCTATGGAATGTAGGATAAATGCAGAAGACCCTTCGAATGGTTTTAGACCTAGCCCTGGAAAAATCACTAATTTACATTTACCAGGAGGTCCGGGAATCAGAATAGATAGTCATGTTTATGCTGGATATACTATTCCTCCAAATTATGATTCAATGATTGCCAAGCTAATTGTAACTGCTCAAACAAGAGAACAGGCAATTGTAAGAATGAGAAGAGCTTTGGATGAATTTGTAATTGAGGGAATTAAAACGACTATTCCTTTCCATCAGAGTTTAATGAGACATCCTGATTTTATGGCTGGTAATTTTACCACTAAATTCTTGGATGATTACGATTTTTCAAGTTTGTAATTAATCGATTTAAGGAAAAATATAAAAAGGGATAAGTTTTGTAATACTTATCCCTTTTCTTGTGCTAAAATTCAATTCAAAAACTGGGGAAGGTGATTTTCAAGAATATCCATGAGAGTTATTTCTGAGACTCAAAATATTCTAATAGTACTTTTTGTTTTACTGCTTCAGTGGAGATTTTCAGGTCTAGGGCTATTTTTTTACAATCTTCATATTCTGGTTTTACTTGCTTTTTTCCTGAGGGTAAAGTGACAATTTTTAAATTAATTTTCCCCATTGATGAAGTGAACTCAAGGGCTTTCCTTTCACTTATTCTTCTCTCAGTGAGGTAGCTTCTTACTCCAATTGTTGGAGTATTTTCCAATATGTACTCCTCAATTTCGGTTTGGTTTTGAGGATGGCACAGTACTGATAATAGAATTCCAGGTCTTCCTTTTTTCATAAAGCCCTGGGTAATGAAAAAATCTAATGCACCTAATGTCAGTAATCCATTCTGAAAGTCTGAACCTAATAGTTCACCAGGAGCATCATCAATATTTGTTTCGATAACTGTTACCTTATCCGTTTGAGTAGCCTGTTCTTTACAAAGTGTTAACCTAAGTACATTTGGGTGTTCAAAATTCTTTTCCCCCGGACCATGGGCAGTATCGAGTTCAGTAAGTGAAGGAATTTCGAATTCTGGATTTAAATATTTTAAGATAGCTGCACCTGTAGGAGTAGCCATTTCT
This sequence comes from Flammeovirgaceae bacterium, assembly GCA_019634305.1. Lineage (GTDB taxonomy): Bacteria > Bacteroidota > Bacteroidia > Cytophagales > Flammeovirgaceae > Flexithrix. The sequence goes on from JAHQVQ010000007.1 coordinate 5,968, forward strand.
CCTTTCACTTCACCCTGATAGGTAGGAATTCCATGGAGAATGTTTTTTGTAGCCGGGCAGGGAACTGGTAACTTTCCATGCTCTGTCATTTGGAATCCACAACCGGTTCTAACAGCTGTAGAATAGGTTTTATTAATATTTAATTTATCTAACAGATAAGCCGTACCAACTATATCAAGAATAGAATCGATCGCGCCAACTTCATGAAAATGAATGGTTTCCAGAGGTATTCCATGAACTTTTGCTTCTGCTTTTCCTACAATTAAAAATATATCTTTTGCAATTTGTTTAGCAGCACCTGGGATATCTGCATTATCTATAATTTTATAGATATCGGGTAAATGACGATGATGATGGCTATGTCCGGTACTCCCAAAAGTTAAAGAAATGTTTCCCGATAAAGCCTCTAAACCAGATCCTTGTTTAGGTTTTAGCGGGTTAGCAGATTTGTATTCATTATTGTCTATTATCTTCACATGTTTACAGGCTATCCCTGTTTTATTCATATCTGAAATTCGTACTTCTACATTTTCCAAATTTAGTTTATTGGGAAGAGCAATTAGTTCGTCATAACCATTTGTCAGCTCAGCCAATGCTCCAAGGAACATATCCCCACTTACGCCTGAAAATGCTTCTATTTTTAATATAGCCATTATTTATTGAGGAAATTAAAAAATGAAAATGGGTAATAGGATTATTTTTTCCACTTAATATTACAACCTATACTGGGGATTTGTTCAATTGAGACTTGTTTTCCTTCCAAAATTTCATCAAGAGCAATTTTTAAATCATTTCCAGTTACTGGTTTTCCATTTCCAGGTCGGGAATCATCAAATTGACCTCTATAAGCACATTTCAAATTGCCATCAAAAACAAATAGGTCAGGAGTACAAGCAGCCTGATAAGTTTTGGCTACTTCCTGAGTTTCATCATAAAGATAAGGGAAAGGATCTCCTAATTCATTAATCCACTGTTTCATTAGCTCAGGGCTATCTTGAGGGTAATTTTCTACGTCATTGGAACTGATGGCAATGAAACTAACTCCTTTATGGCTATATATATTCGCTAAATTGGCCAATTCATCTTTTATATGGATTACGTAAGGGCAATGATTACAGATGAACATTACCACAGTAGCTTTTTCCGATTTTAAATCTGCCAGATTGTGTGTCTTTCCGGATAAAGTATCGGGTAAGCTAAAGTCGGGTGCATTGGTTCCTAAAGGGAGCATAGTTGAAGGTGTAGCGGCCATAATTCTTTTTTTTGTTTTAAAACAAGACTAATATGCAAAGTAAATTGTTTAGGAAAGGTTTTTAAATATTTTTGCCTAAAATTAGAGATAACATTAGATATAAATTAATTATAACTCAAGTAAGTTACTGGTAATCAAAAGATTATTATCTTAAGTTTAACTAAAAAAATTAAAGCCTTTATAGCATGCAATTACAATTTCCTTCCAGATTGCTTTTGATTATTTTTTCCTTGTTAAGTATAGTTTATTTAATTGGAATTTTTGTAATAGAAATTATAGATATTGATTCCTCTCAATATGCTTCTATTAGCCTGGAAATGTTACGAAATGGCAGTTATTTGGAAGTCATCCATCGGTACAAAGATTACCTTGACAAACCTCCATTTTTATTTTGGATAAATACAGTTTCCTACAAGATTTTTGGGTTGAATGAATTTTCCTTCAGGCTTCCTTCATTTTTATTTACCATTTTAGGTGTTTTTTCCACTTTCAAACTAGGAGAGCTATTATATGCCAAAAGAGTGGGAATTATTGCTGCTTTGGTTTTAAGTACATGCCAGGCATGGTTCCTATTTAACCATGATGTTAGAACAGACACTATTCTAGCGGGGGCATTAATTTTTGGTCTCTGGCAAATTACTTTATTTCTTAAAACCAATCGGCTATTATATCTTTTTCTGGGCTTTACCGGAGTGGCTATTGCCATGATGGAAAAAGGCCCTATTGGACTAATTGTTCCTGTTTTTGCTTTTGGATCAGAATTCTTTTTTAAGAGAGAATGGAAAAATATTTTTCGATGGGAATGGTTACTGGCCCTAATCATATTAGCAGTTTTATTGGCACCAATGACTTATGGTTTGTATCTTCAATTTGGATGGGAAGGACCAGAATTCTTTTACTGGACACAGAGTTTTGGAAGGATTACCGGGGAAAATGTATGGAAAGATGATTCCACAATTCTCTATTTTACCCATACTTTTTTGTGGGCTTTTTGGCCCTGGATGTTTCTTGCTTATTTTGGGGTCGGACAAAAGTTTTTGAATATTTTTAAGGATAAATTCAAATCGGTAAAAGAAACTGAAGTGATAACACTTGGCGGTTTTGTCCTTACTTTTATCTCCTTATCCACTTCCAATTACAAATTACCTCATTATATTTTCGTAGTATTTCCTCTGGCAGCTATTATCACAGCACATACAATAGACAGAATTTTAACGAATCTTCCAGAAAAACCAAAATTGTTCAATGTTTTTTTTAATGTACAGTTTTGGTCTTGTGTTATTCTAATAATATTTGGTTTATTACTGAACATTGGTGCTTTTCCAATGACAAATTTTTTGTATTGGATTTTTCCAATTGTCATGTTTGGGTTGGCCTACTATTTCGCTAGAAAGGAATTTTCAAGTTTATACCGACTCGTTCTCCCATCTGTCTTTACTTTGATTGGGTTAAATTTTCTGATGAATATTAATTTTTACCCTCAACTCAATCAATTTCATACAGGAACCGTGATAGCTAAATATGTGGAAGAAAATGAACTACCTAATGAAAAAATATTTTATTATGATGTCGGTTCTCATGCTTTCGATTTCTACACTAGATATCATCATTTGTATATTTATAATGAAAATTTTGAAGGGATAATTGACAAGGAAGGAGATATTTGGCTTTTTTCAAGTACCGTGGTTGATGACTTTATTGAGAATAAAAATGTTGAAGTATTAGAAAAAATCGAATTTGATCATTTTCATGTAACTAGCCTCAAAATTCCATTTCTTATTCCATCAAGAAGAGAAAAATATTTAGACAAAAGAGTTCTGGTACACATCAAACGATAACTGAAAAAGGAATATATCAAATATAAAAAGGAGCATTTTAAAAAGAAGTCGGAAAAATTTTTTGACTTTAAAAAATTGCTCCTTTTTAGACTTCCAATAATTAGTTGAATTCTAATTCTTCTTTCAATTGCTTAATTTTATCATCAATAGATATTCTGCGTCTGATTTTTTTCTTGGTGCTAAAGATAGGTCGAGAATATTTTTTCCCATTTAATTGAATTAGACTTTCTGCTTTTCCAAATTCCGCAAAATTTTGAATATTTTTCATGACTTTAAATTTTTAGTTTGTTGTTGTATTGATTTCTGATTCAATAATGAGCGTTTGTTCTGATTTGAAAAACTGAAAAGGAGTGATTGAGAATTAAAAAGGAGTAATCGGGAAAATTAAAATATTGTATAAATTTTCGTATGGTAAATTTTGAACTACTTGCCTGGGATACTGAATTTTTTGGCTTCAAAGTAGCCAGAATTCCTGATCAAAAGCTGAGCGGAGATCAGTTAGCTACAATTTTTGAAAATTTAAAAAAATTAGGAATCAGATTAGTTTATTTTGCTTCCACAGTAGAATTGTTACTTAATCAATCTTCTATATCTCTTTTCAATGGAATATTGGTAGATCGGAAAATAACCTACAAAAAGGAAATTGTTGCTACAAATCAGGCTGATCAGCATATTAGTTCCTTTCAGAAAGGAATTGATGATGAAGAAATCTTGATCCAATTGGCTATTGAAGCCGGTGAGTTTTCCAGATTTAATACTGATCCAAATATTGATAAAAACTCATTTCAAAAACTCTTTCGTCTTTGGATGGAAAATGCTTTGGCTCAAAAAACAGATACCCACGTTTTGGTGTATAAAGAGCAAAATGAAATTTGTGGAATGGTTACACTGAAATTAAAAGATGGAATTGGGAATATTGATTTGATTGCCGTTAGGCAAGATTTCCGAGGGAGGGGGATGGGAAAAAAACTTTTAATAGCAGCTGAGACCAACTTAAATAACAAAACGGATCAAGTAAGCGTAGTTACTCAAAGTAGAAATTCATTGGCTTGTAGGTTATATGAATCATTTGGGTTTGAGCTGGCCAATCAGGTGTATTTCTACCATTTTTGGTTAAAATAATGATGGATTTTTAGATAATATTGACTTCAGGTTGAATTTCAATTCCAAATTTTTCCTTTACACTTTCCTGAATTTTTAAAGCTAATTCTTTAGCTTCCTGCCCAGTGGCATTTCCATGATTTACGATTACCAGTGCCTGATTTTTATAAGTTCCTACATTACCTACTACTTTCCCCTTCCAGCCACATTTTTGGATTAACCAACCTGCTGGAACTTTTGTTTGGTTATTAAGTAAGGGATATCCTGGAATTGAGGAGAACTTATTTTTTAGTTTTTCATATTTTACGGTTGGGATTTCAGGATTTTTGAAAAAACTTCCGCAGTTTCCTATTTTCTCAGGATCTGGTAATTTAGATGATCTGATGGCAATAACTGCATCACTGATATTTTTAGCCGAAAGGTCGTGAACTCCATGGGATTTCATGGTTTTCTGAATATCCCCATAGGACACGTTGTATTGAGGGATTTTGTTGAGTTGTAAAGTAACCGAAATTATTAAGAACTGTCCTTTTAATTCATTTTTAAAAATACTTTGTCTGTAGCCGAAATTGCAATCCTCCTTACCAAATGTTTTAATTTCTCCCGATTGTAGGTGAACAGCTTTTAATGCCACAAAAACATCTTTCAATTCTACGCCATAGGCACCAATATTTTGAATTGGAGCTGCTCCTAAAGTTCCGGGAATTAATGAAAGGTTTTCCAAGCCCTGCCATCCATGTGAGATTGTATTTAAAACCATTTCATGCCAATTTTCTCCTGCACCAATTTCCAGATAAACATGTGAATCGGTTTCTTTTACTTTTTTAATGCCTTTAATCTCATTTTTTAAAACAACCCCATCAAAATCATTTGTAAAAAGAATATTACTTCCTCCGCCTAAAACAAGTGTTTTTTTATTTTCAAACAGATTATTTTCAATGCAATCAACAATTTCCTCCTCAGAGGTAACTTTTGCAAAATATCCTGCATTTACCCGTACACCAAAAGTGTTAAGTTGATGTAGAGAAATATTCTTTTGTAGTTGCATATAAATTAGGCTTACAGCACTTTTTAGAGCTTGTTTAGGAAAGAATTTGCTCGGTAAGTTTATTTAAATCTAGATTATTGAAATTTCCGGAGGACATCAATAACAGGTTGTTTTTGTCCCAGTTTTGTTCCAGAAGGAATTTTTCCATTTCTCTGGAATCGGTAAAAATCAATAAATCATCATTATTGAAACCAAACCTTAAGTCCTGAGGGGATATTGGTTCTAATCTCTTTAAGGCAACAGTTTCCGGGTTGTAATATACAATAGCCACATCTGCCTCATTCATGGTACCGTTAAAATGCCCGGTAAAATCTTTATTAAGACTGCTAAAAGTATGAAGCTCCATGCAGGCTACAAGGCCTTTTTCGGGAAATTGATTTTTTACAGCATTAATTGTTGCAACTAATTTTGAAGGTGCATGAGCGAAATCTTTAAAAACTTTTGTATGCTGATTTTCTCCAATCAATTCCAATCTTCTGCTGGCGCCATCAAAACTTTGGATGGCCTCATAAAATTGGGATGCTACAATTCCTAACCTTAAAGCTGTCATTAAAGCAGCATTTACATTTTGGAGGTTATGCTCGCCAAAAAAGCTAACAGGGATTTTTTCCTTATTCTCAGAAATAAGATAGGTATTTCCGTTTTCTATTTTATGTTTATGAGTTCCATAGGGCATCAGCAAAACATCTTCTGGAATGGCTGCCTGTTGGATTACCTTCTTTAGTGTAGCATCATTTTCACTGTAAATAAGTGTCCCTGCTTTTACAGATGCCTCAATGAATTTTTTGAATTGATCACAGTAGATCTCAAATGTGGGAAACACATTAATATGATCCCATGCAATTCCGGTAATGACTCCTATATGATGTTGGTAATTGAAGAATTTAGGTTTTTTATCAATTGTTGAAGAAGGATATTCATCACCTTCAAGAAGAATTAATGGGGCCTCTTCTGTCAGTTTTACAGGATACTTAAGATTGTTGGTTGCTGCTCCGATTAAATAGTCAGGATTTTTCCCCCAGTAGTTCAATACATGGGTGATCATAGCTGTAACAGTGGTTTTGCCATGACTACCTGCAATTACCACTCTTTGCTTATCTTGCGATTGATTGAAAACAAACTCTGGAAATGAATAAATTTTCACTCCGGTTTCCAAGGCTTTTTTTAATTCAGGATTATCCTCTTTTGCGTGCATTCCTAAGATTACAGCATCTAAATCGGTATTTATTTTTTCCGGAAACCAGCCAGATTGTCCTGGAAGAATCCCATTTTCTTTCAATTTACTTAATGATGGTTCAAATATTTCATCATCCGACCCACTCACATCAATGCCTTTGCCTTTGAGTGCTATGGCTAAATTATGCATTATACTCCCTCCAATCGCAATAAAATGAACTCTCATGTGTATTATTATTATTTCCTCTTGATATAACCTTGCCTAAAAGATGGGGAAAATCTAATCGAAATCCTCATTAAATTTTTAACCACCTTCTCTAATACTACTTGTTCTTTTGGCTAAAGGGTTAATTCAATGTTCTTTTTGAATTAATATAATCGTAAAAAAAGGTAAAATTATCAAATTTATAAATCTGACCAAACTTAGTATTAATATTCCCGGTTAAAAAATACTTTTACAGTGCCTTCGGTTCAATTTTAATTTTTAAAATCTTATTTGATTTAATAGAACTTGCAAATAAAAGATTTATACACAACACTTGTTCTATTTTAGGGGAATTTTTCTTTCCGTTTTTCGTGATTTTGGATTTCTTTTCTAAGAAGCTTAACCAAAAAATTTCTTTTATATAGAGTACAAATTTAAATCAAAATTTCTAAATTAAGTTTGGTAGAAAGCTAGATTGAAAACCAAAACATCTAATTTTGTAAAATGGCAGAGGAAATATCAAACAAACAAAACGAAAGGTTTAAGTCTAAAAAAAGAAAAACTACTGAACCAGCTCCCATTGGGAAAAAAAGACCCTATGATATAGAATTGGAACAAGCCGTACTTGGTGCATTGATGCTTGAAAAAAATTCTTTAAATGAGGTTATTGAGTTATTAAAACCAGAGTCCTTTGACCTGGACGCTCATCAGAAGATTTACAGTGCTATTTTAACCCTTTTCTCCAAATCAGAGCCTATTGATTTGCTTACAGTAACAAATCAGCTAAGATCTACAGGGGAGTTGGAAATGGCTAAAGGTGCTTTTTATATTACCCAACTTACACAAAGGGTAAACTCTGCTGCCAATATTGAATATCATGCACGATTGTTATTGCAATATGCCATTAAAAGGGAATTGATAGGAATTTCGAATGAAGTCCAGAAAGAAGCCTATGAAGAAACCACAGATGTTTTTTATCTGCTGGATAAAATGGAACAAGCCCTTTTTGAGGTTTCAGAATTGAATATCAGGAAAAACTATGCTGGAATGAATTCCATTATGAGTGAAGCCATTGCAGAATTGGAAAGTATGCGGGATCAGGATGATGGACTGACTGGTGTTCCTAGTGGCTTTTCTTCCCTGGATCGAGTAACCTCTGGTTGGCAAAAATCAGATTTGGTGATTCTGGCTGCAAGACCTGGTATGGGTAAAACTGCTTTTGTGCTTTCTACTTTGAGAAATGCAGCTGTTGAATTTAACAGACCTGTAGTGATTTTTTCTTTGGAGATGTCCTCTGTTCAGTTGGTGAAAAGGTTAATTTCAGCTGAAGCTGAGTTAGCTAGTGATAAGTTAAAAACAGGGAAACTTACGGATTTTGAATGGAAGAAGTTAATAGATAAAACTTCCAAATTATCTGAGGCTCCATTGTTTATAGATGATACCCCTGCATTAACTGTGTTGGAATTAAGAGCAAAATGTAGAAGACTAAAGGCGCAACATGATATTCAGATGATTGTAATTGACTACTTGCAATTAATGTCTGGTGATTCTGGTAAAAGTGGAAACAGGGAACAGGAAATTGCCATGATTTCCCGTTCATTGAAACAATTGGCCAAAGAATTGAATGTGCCTGTAATTGCGCTTTCTCAGTTGAGTAGGGCAGTGGAAACAAGAGGAGGAGATAAGCGGCCACAACTTTCCGATTTAAGGGAATCTGGCTCAATTGAACAGGATGCAGATATGGTAATCTTCTTGTATCGTCCGGAGTATTATGGAATTACTGAAGATGAAGAAGGGAACTCTGTAACCGGAATGGGTGAAGTGATGTTTGCCAAAAACAGACATGGTTCTATTACAAGTGTTTTCCTGAAATTTATTGGGCAATATACCAAGTTTACCGATTGGGAAACTGATGGTTTAATCGGTGATGAATTTAATGTTGGAGTTTCCGCTGCAGATTATTCAAATGAATTCGATACTAAAAGTACCATGACTTTTAAAAGTAAAATCAATCAAAATAAAGATGATCAGCAACCAGGAAGTGCATCGAATAGCTTTCCTGATGATCCTCCATTTTAAGTATTCTATTTAATATTCTTATTAGCTTCTCTAGATTAAGAAAATATTAGGAAATACTGGGCAAATCCTGCAAGACATCCGAGAAATGCCCCAACCAGAATAAGTGTCAGTTCATCTTCCTGAAATATTGGTCTTAAAAAACCTTCAAATTCAACAGGAGTTAGGGCTGACATTTTTTCTCTTAGTGTATTTCTAATATTCAGGGTTTCTTCAGCATAATGAAATACTTGCTTAAGGGAAATTGGTAATTCTTGTTTAAATCGGAATATGGCAATGTTTTTTATGATATCCAGTTTTTCCTGGTTCACCATCCATTTTATTAGAATAGAAGAGGAATTGGCTGTTTGATCAACAATCTTTTCAATATTATTTTTTATTATTTCGGCCATTTTTATTGATCCCGGTCCTCTTACCATAAATTCAAATAACCCGGAAGTAGTCACCACTTTAGCACTAATTATATTTGAATATTCTCTGGCCACTTCTTGTTGCCGTTTCAGGAAGAGTCCCTGGTAGGAAAAGGGACCAATTTTAATTGGATTTCGGGGTTCAAAAATGAGTTTTAATGCCAGCCAATTAGTGGCATAACCAATGAAAAAACCAAATAAAGGGAGAAACCACCAAGGTTGAAAAAAATAAAATACCACCATTTGAATTAGTCCAAAAATAAACCCAAAATAAAATCCTGATTTTTCAATAAACTTAAATTCTTTTTCCCCACAGGCCAAGAAAATCTGATTGACCAGTAATTTGTTATTAGTAAGGATACTTACCGCAAGTTTTTTCAGATCAACCAATTCATTAATGTTTATTTTGATGTCATTCATCATGTCCCTTACTGTATGGGGGAATTCTTCTTCCACGGTATGGTAAACCGTTTGTCTTAAAGTTTCCGGAGCTCTTTCCCATATATCAGGGATTTGAGAAACCATTACTTCTTCAATTATTTTTCTGGAAGTGTCCTTAAGTCCAGATTCCATTTCCTTTACAATGACTTCAGGATCTATTAAATCGAATTGTTCCTCTATTTTCATCAATTTAGCGGTCAGTAAATCAACCGCCTTTTCAGCCATTTTTTTTACTTTAGAAGGGATAATTCCCTGCCAGCCAAGCGGCCTGATGCCCACAAATTCTATTGGATAAAAGGTCATTTTTAAGGCTAAAACATTGGTTCCCCAACCTACTATTCCACTTGTAATGGGAATAGAAAGTAAAATCAAACTTTCAATTGAAGTTAAATCAAAGGCCATAGAATTTAATAGAAATAATAAAGGAAAATTTTTAAAATGGAATAATATGGGAACTCCTTTAAATTGCTTTGCAAAATAATATATTTATTTCAACCTTTATGCAAAATTTAAGCATCTGTGCTGAGAATTTGGAGAATATCTATCTCACGGCCAATTAGTTGGGTAAATATTTTGAGAAATAATAAACAACTACACATATTTTATTAATACAAAAACACCGATAAATAAAATGGAATTAAAGAAAATAGCACTTAATGATATTCATGAAGAATTAGGGGCAAAGATGGTTGGATTTGCAGGTTATAATATGCCTGTCAGGTATTCATCAGATATAGAGGAACATAAAACTGTGCGGGAAAATGTTGGGGTATTTGATGTTTCTCATATGGGAGAGTTTATTGTGAGAGGCCCTAAGGCATTGGATTTAATTCAAAAAGTGACTTCTAATGATGCTTCAAAGTTATTTATTGGAAAGGCTCAATACTCCTGTTTGCCAAACAATGATGGGGGAATTGTGGATGATTTGTTGGTTTATAAAATTGAAGAGGAAGAATATCTATTGGTTGTAAATGCATCCAATATTGAAAAAGACTGGAATTGGATAAAGCAGCATAATACAGAAAATGTTGAAATGATAGATGTTTCTAATAAAACTTCATTATTTGCTGTGCAAGGACCAAATGCTACTAAAGTTTTACAGAAATTAACTGATGTAAAGTTGGAAGAAATGGGGTATTATACTTTCACTAAAGGGAAGTTTGCTACTTATGATGATATTATCATTTCAGCTACAGGTTATACCGGTTCGGGAGGTTTTGAGCTTTATGTTCCTAATCCTGTAGCTAAGGAAATATGGAATAAAATTTTTGAGGCAGGAAAAGAATTTGACATAAAACCTATTGGTTTGGGAGCTAGGGATACATTGAGACTAGAAATGGGTTTTTGTTTGTATGGTAATGATATTACAGACACCACTTCGCCACTAGAGGCAGGTTTGGGCTGGATTACCAAATTCACTAAAGATTTTATCAACTCAAATAACCTGAAGAAACAAAAAGAAGCAGGAATAACCCGGAAGTTAGTGGGTTTTAAAATGATTGATAAAGGTATTCCCAGATCACATTATCCCATTTTGAATTTGGAAGGAGAACAAATTGGTGAAGTGACATCAGGCACCATGTCACCGATGTTGGGGATTGGAATAGGCATGGGCTATGTGGAAAAAAGCTTGAGTAAAATTGATACAGAAATATTAATCGGTGTAAGAAACAGGCAATTAAAAGCGGTTGTCAGCAAACCTCCATTTATAGAAAAATAAGAGGGTAAACAATAGAGAACAATTAGTGAAAATTTTAAACCATTAATTGTTCTTTTACTTTTTTCAACAAAGGAATTAATAAAAACATATTAAAATCTTTGTCTTCCATTTCCTTACTTAAATTATCATAAGAGATTAATTGATCATGAATTTTGAGAGAATCCTTTAATATTTTGGTCGTTTTTGTGTCATTTTCTGGAAAAGGTCCATAGCGGAAATTAAAACATAATTTTTCCGAACACCATCTTTTATGTTCTACTGGGGCAAATACTTTAAAGTATTGTTCAATCACTTTAGTATTAATTTCTTTATGCCCCATTTTTCCTATGAAATTAAGCTTAATTTCCAAGTGTCTGGCAACATATCTATTAGATTCCTGCTTTAAATCCGAAAGGGAATTCCATCTATCATCTATGGTAAATAAAGGTTTTAATTCAATAGTTTTCTTTCCAAGTATATTAGCTAATTCATTCAGAACAAAGTTTTCTAATTGAGACAGAGGAGAGTTGCCTTCAATCGGATAATTTACATATCCCAATTCCAATTTTTCCAATGATTCATCATTTAGCTTTTCTCTGTCCTTTTCATCCAACAGCCAATAAAATTCATATTTAATTGAATAAAAGTAATTGATGATTTTAGAAAGAGAATCCATGATTCCTATTTCATCAATTAATTTCGATTTTGTACAAGTGTCTGTTATCAATCGAATAACATTAATATTGAATTTTTCCTTTAATTCATTAAATAGTCTTAATTCGTTTCCTTCACTTTGAATTTCCATAGGTTCAAGTAAGTCAAGAATTTTTGATTTTTCAGGAAGTGTTAAAATAATAGGGATTTTATTTAGATCACCAGTTTCAGCGTACAACATTTGCCTAAAACTATTTGCAAGTCCAAGAAGGTAGGTGTCCTCATCTCCAAAAATATAAGCATGGCTCAAATGACTTAAATCTTTTTTGAAATTATCATTTTTGAAAATTTCGGACTGAAAATTTTCATCCTCCAATTCAATAGGAGTAATATCAAGGAATTCTTCAATATAGGGAAATCTGAACTTTATATCTTTAAATTTTTTTTCAATGTCTCTGTCAATAAGTAGGATTTTTAAATTTCGTAAACCAGGGC
>JAHQVQ010000081.1 GCA_019634305.1 Flammeovirgaceae bacterium
GGAGGTGATTTCAAAAGTTCCAACAGTGCTTCATACACCGCTTATGTCTGGAGCAAATGCGATTAGTGGGGTAGTAGTGATTGGAGCAATTATACTTATCAGACAGGCACAACCTGACGATTATCTTGTCTTGGTTTTAGGTTTTCTAGGTATCGCACTAGCCATGATCAATGTGGCAGGAGGTTTTGCCGTGACCAACAGGATGTTTGATATGTTTAAAAAGAAAAAGAAGTAAGCTTCAATGTACTACTTTCTTTTCTAAAAAAACAAATCATATTTATTAAAAAGGACAAGTCCTAATCAGAAATATAAAAATATACTACCGTGTGGAATATAATAACTGAATACACATATCTTTTTAGTATCATCCTGTTTATTGTAGGATTGAAAAAATTAAGTCATCCTGAAACTGCCAGAAATGGTAATTTACTTGCAGCAACAGGAATGGGATTGGGTATACTGATTACCCTGATTTATCCGATAGAAGGAGCACATAATAACTACGCCTGGATTGCTGGGGGAATGATAGTGGGTGGAGGTATTGGGTTTTTTGTGGCCAAAAAAGTACTAATGACCAAATTGCCTGAAATGGTTTCCCTTTTCAATGGTCTTGGAGGTGCTTGTTCTATGTTGATCGCTTTTGTAGAATTGTATAATATGGAGCCTGGAACATCTTTAGGAGATGGTCAGGGGTTAACCACTTTATTTGCTCTTTTCATTGGAAGTATTTCATTTACAGGAAGTTTAATAGCCTACGGAAAACTGGATGGATTTTTAAGAGATTCATTGGTTTTACCTGCTCCTCAATTTATTAATATTGGTTTATTAATTGTTGTTTTGGGATTGAATGGTTATGCAATGTCACTACCAGGAATTAACATGACCTGGATATTAATTCTTACTGGAATTGCCCTACTTTATGGAGTAACATTCGTAACGCCAATCGGAGGAGGAGATATGCCAGTTGTGATTTCTCTATTAAACTCATTTACTGGGTTAGGAGCTGCTGGAGCTGGTTTAATTTATGGAAATCAGGTGATGGTGATTGGTGGTATTTTGGTAGGAGCATCAGGTACTATTCTTACCGTATTGATGTGTAAAGCAATGAACCGATCCCTATTGAATGTAGTAATTGGTGGATTTGGTGGAGGAGGACAAGCTGCTGGTTCATCAAGAGATGAGATTGTGAAAGAAGCCAGTCATGCTGATTTAGCCATTCAATTAAAATATGCTCAAAAAATTATGGTAGTGCCTGGTTATGGATTAGCAGTTGCTCAAGCACAACACACTATTCATGAATTAGAGAAAAACCTTGCCATAGAAGGTGTTGATGTAAAATATGCTATTCACCCTGTGGCTGGTAGAATGCCAGGGCACATGAATGTATTATTGGCTGAAGCTGATGTGGATTACCAAAGGTTATTGGAATTGGAAGATGCCAATAAAGAGATGCCAACTGTGGATATGGTATTGGTAATTGGAGCAAATGATGTAGTGAATCCGGCAGCAAAAGAAGATCCTGCCAGTCCTATATATGGAATGCCTATTTTGGATGTGGAATTAGCGAAGAATGTTACTGTGCTGAAAAGGGGAATGAGTGCCGGATATGCTGGTATTCAAAATCAACTATTCTTCGGTGATAAAACCAAGATGTTATTTGGAGATGCTAAAGCTTCAATTTCTAAACTTATAGAGGAAGTAAATAATGCTTAAACAATGTTTATAGTATAGAAAAAGGGAATGAATTTACAATTTTCATTCCCTTTTTTGCTTTAGCTTACCTCTAGCTCTTCTTTTACTTCTTCCCTTTTTTTGTCTCTTAGGATTTCTCCAATCCTTCCTTCTTCTTTTAGTCGGGTAATAAGTATTGTGATTTCCTTAATGGCTATTCCAAGGGGAATCATTTCCCCATCGAAGTCTATAAATTCTGCCTGCCGTTGTAGAATCATTTTAGTCCTTTTGGCCAGATCAATTCTTAAAAATTGGAACAAGTTTAAAATCTCATAATCCGTTAGGGACTTTTTGATTGAAACATGTGCTATTTTTGTGCAATTTAATTCCATGTTTTTTGATTTTTAGCTATATAGAAAACCTTAGAATTCAAGGCCTCTTAATGTTTTTTGGTTGATCATTTTGTGTTAATTCGAGTTTTACAATGAATCACTTTTGAATGATTGCATTCCATTTTTGCTAATTTTTAGCCCATTTCCTGAAGTAATTCTTTCAATTCCTGCTCTGAAAGCTCCTCCTCTTTATCAGCACTCTTTTTCTCCACTACATCATCATTTATTGACGATGGAGGGAAAATACTAATGCCATTTCTTTCCTCTTCTGGAGAAACTCTAAGCCCAACTGTTTTCTTTAAAATAATGAACATAATGTAACCTAATCCTCCAGCCCAGATAAAACAAGTGATTACTCCCAAACACTGAACACCCACTTGTACCCATCTGCTGTGTGCTAACTGATCCTCTGGAGCGAAAAAAGCCAGGGCAATTGTTCCAAATGCACCACAAAATCCGTGAATTGGAATTGCACCTACAGCATCATCAATTTTCATTTTCTTAAGCAGAAAGTCATATCCATAATTGTGAACCAAACCTGCCAAACCTCCTATTATGATGGAAGTAAATGGTGATTGAATATGTACTGAAGCTGTAATGGCCACCAGTCCGCCAAGAACACTTCCCAATAATTTTTCGAATATGCCGTCCTTTTTTTGGAAAATAAAGCAGTGGAAATATCCCACTAATCCTCCTGCTGCTCCAGCAAGGTTTGTATTTAATATGATCGTTCCAACATCAGTTCCCCAAGCCAGGGTACTTCCTCCATTAAATCCCCACCAGCCTAACCAAAGCAGGATTAACCCTAAAACTCCGTAAGGTAGATTATTAGCCTTAATTGGCTTTGGGTTTCCATATCTATCAAATCTACCAAGTCTTGGGCCTAATAAATATAAACCGGCAAGAGAAACCCATGCCCCAACAGAATGGACTACGGTTGAACCTGCAAAATCTATAAACCCTAAATCAGCCAGCCAGGCTGAATTATCTTCGAAAAATAAATTGCCCCAACTCCAGTGTCCAAATACCGGATAGATCACTAAAGCAATGAAAAAAGAAGCGGTGAGATAGGGAATGAAACCTGTTCTTTCCGACATGGCTCCTGAAACAATGGTAATAGCAGTTCCTACAAATGCCAATTGGAAAAGAAAGAAAATACTCCCCAGGGAAAGACCTCCTTCAATATCAAAATTTTCAGGAAGGAACATATCAATTCCAATAACTCCTTCATAGCTTTTCCCGAACATAAATCCGAAACCAACCAGGAAAAAAACAAGACTACATACGATCCAGTCCACCAGGTTTTTCATGGCTACCGTTTCAATATGTTTTTGTCTTACTAATCCAACTTCAAGGCATTTGAAACCTGCCTGCATGAGAAATACGAGACCTGCTGCTACTAATACCCAGAGGGCATCAAAATTGGATTGGATTTCATTTTCAGCAATACTTTGGTTTTCTGCAGAACATAGATAAGGAATCAGAAAAACAGAAAAAAACAGCAGTAATTTTTTCATTTAGTGTGTTGAAATTTTTGGTAAGAAATAGTTAAATGGCTTTATAGTCAGTTTTAAAACTTAAAAAATAAGTATAAATTCGTAGGTTGTTATATTGTGATTCAAAACCGAATGAGAACGATAAGTAGGTTTTAAGATTATGATATAGAGGAAAGCTCCGGGGTTTTTCTTAGGATATCAGTGATACTCTAATATTGAGTAAGTAATTTGTACTAGTGGGTTTGTTGAGTAATGAATTTGGTTGCGTTTTATTTGTGTATTTTTTCCCTTTGAAATTGAAATTATTAATTAATATTTCTAGTTTGTTAAAGCTGAATATTTTTTGTTATGGAAATGGCATGTCTGATATTTCCTATATTTGAAATATCAGAAAAAGAATGCGTTAATTTTTTAGCGAGTTATTCTTTTAGATACTGTTTTCTGAAATAAAATCCAATCAAAATGATTAAAGATAAAAATGCATATTGGCTATATCTATCTGCTGCAATAATGTTAATGGGTCTTGGTATTTACTATTTTCTGTTTGAAATAGAAAAAAGCCATTGGTGGGTGATTTTGTTGAGCGGCTCAGTTTTTAATATCTTTTTGGCTTTCAATGTGAAGAAAAAAGAGGAATAAAAGTTTTCGACATTTGAAATAAAAAAGGAATTAAATTCAATCAATTCCTTTTTTTATTTCAATTTTTTTAGAATGCATATTACTGCTGAGCGATAAAAGGAAACACCTCAGATTCTACGTGTTCCTGGGCCATAATTTCACTCATTTTTTCTGTAATATCCGGATGTTGTTCGGCTATATTATTTTCTTCTCCAGGATCATTATCTAAATCATACAAAGCGATAGGTGCTTCAGGGTTTTCAAGCACTCCTAATCTTACTCCCTTCCAATTTTTCATTCTTACAGCCTGTTTTCCTCCCTGCTCATGGAATTCCCAATATAAAAAGTCATGCTCTTTTTGTTGACCTTTTTTTGTCAATGTGGGAAGAAAGGAAATACCATCAATTCCCTCTGGTACAGTAGCTCCTCCAATTTCGGCAAGCGTTGGTAATACATCCCAAAATGCAGAAATATGTGGAGTTTCACTTCCTGGTTGGATTTTTCCTTTCCATGAAGCAATCATTGGGACTCTGATTCCACCTTCATACAAATCTCTTTTGTAACCCTGGAAAATACCGTTGCTATTGAAAAAATCGGGATCTGCTCCTCCCTCTAAATGCGGTCCATTATCACTGGTGAACATGATGATGGTATTTTCTGCAATTCCATGATCTTCTAGTTTCTGCATTATGTCTCCTACGGCATTATCAAGATGGGTCATCATAGTGGCGAAAGCTGCATGAGGCATTTCCTGTGAACCGTAAGGTCCTTTTCTGTATTTTTCTCCACTGTCTACTCCTTTGTAAGGAGTTTCAGGATATTTACCCTTGAATTGAGCAAAAACTGAGTCATCAGGAATAATAAGCTCAGCATGGGGAATGGTGTAGGGTAGAAAGAGAAAAAATGAATTATCTTTCTGATCATCAATAAATTTTAAAGCTTGTTTATGGATAATAGCATGACTATATTGTTCCGATTTTCCATCCAGATTTCCCTCCATAATTATTTTTTGATCATTCTTCCATAAATGACCGGGGAAAAAATTATGTGCTAAACTTTGACAATTGTAACCAAACCATTCGTTAAATCCCTGGTTCTCGGGAACTCCCTGACTTCCAGGCCCACCAAGCCCCCACTTGCCAAAGCCTCCAGTAACATAACCTGCCTCTTGCATAATTTCCGCAAGCGTAAGTACTGAATCGGGAATAGGCTCTTGTCCCTCTGGTTCGAATCCTTTATTTCCTCTAATGTAGGTATGCCCAGTGTGGTAACCTGACATAAGTGAAGACCTGGAAGGAGCACAAACTGTTGTGCCAGCATAATGGGATAAAAATTTCATTCCTCCCGCAGCCAGTTTATCAATGTTTGGAGTGGCAAATTTTTCCTGTCCGTAGCAGCCAAAGTCGCCATAACCAGCGTCATCGACTATCATATAAATGATATTTGGTTTTTGAACGACCTTTTCTACAGTAGTTTCCTCCTGTTTTTGAGCAGTGTTATTACAAGCCCAAATGGCTGCAATTACAAGTAGAATTAATAATTGAATTTTTTTCATTTTCAATAGAAAGTAAAAGTTGAAATATAGTTATGTTTCAAACTCTAAATCTAGGATTGTCCTTTGGATAAGACAAATTAAGGACGGAAATTCTAATGGTTTACTTAAGGAATTAGACAGCCATTTAATTTTTTAGAATAATTATTTTTCATTTTTCAAATTCCCCGTATCTTTCACTTAGAAAAAAATAGAACTATTTGGGTTATGGAAGAACAATCACAAACGGGAGCATTATTAAGAACAGTAATTTCCGGATTATGGGAAAGGTTATTGGGTGTATCTGAAAGTAGGAGTGAGGTAAAATCTGCGCCTGAAAAATGGTCGCCAAAGGAAATTATTGGGCATTTAATTGATTCAGCAACCAATAATCATCAACGGTTTGTGAGGGCACAGTTTCAGAATAATATGGTTTTTCCAGGTTACGATCAGGATGCTTGGGTGGCAGTACAAAACTATCAAGGACACACCTGGAAGGATTTGGTTAACTTATGGTATTATTACAATTGGCACCTTTCCCAGGTGATGGATGCTGTTCCGGATGACATTCGCTATAGTAGGGAAATTAAAGAACTCAATCTGCACGAGTTGGCTTATATCAGCATTGATAAGGACCAACCTGCTGTTTTGGAAACTTTTATGCAGGATTACATTGGACATTTAGAACATCATATCCAGCAGATTTTTGCGAATTACGAGAAGAAATCTAAATGAAAAAGTGAAATACAAGGAAACCGATATAAATAAATAGTTTGCTAATTGCTTATATTTCTATCTTAATTCACTTGTAGATGTGCAGAATTAAATATACTTAACAAGTGCCACAACTATTTGAAAATGAGATAAAAGTGCCCAATATAAAATAGTACTCAGCAATTTCCAATGTACCCAATAAAAACCCTTTGCCCCAGCAAGGTCTTTGCTAGAGACCTTGCGTAAATCTAGCCTCAGAAGCTTTAAAGACATAAGGTTGCAAAAATGCAAACCCTGCTGTGACTTCCTTTTTGATCACATTGGGAATTGCTGAATAGTGCTGGTACTTATTTTTAATTTAAGCACCAATGCTCCACACCGGGTACTATTATTTCCGAGAAGTAGTAATCTCTCTATCAGTCTTTTACGGCAAAATAATACACGGTTAATTTTGAACTACTCCTTAATGTCTTTACTAGAAAAATGATGGTAATTCTTGTTTTACACAATCTCCTCAAATTACTACAATAATTTCTTTTACTTTTTACTTCCCAAACCAATTTCAGCTAGTCTTTCTGCTAAAAATTTTCCTGCAGTAATGTCTGAATATTGTTTAGGGTTTTCTTCATCCACACAACTTTCCAGACAAGTAAGGTCCATTTCTGATTTTGGGTGCATAAAAAATGGAATGGAATATCTGGAAGTATTCATTTTCTCTTTCGGAGGATTCACTACACGGTGGATGGTTGACTTTAATTTGTGATTGGTAAGTCTATCCAGCATATCACCAACATTTACTACAATTTGGTTGGGAAGTGCTGTAATTGGAATCCAAGCACCATCTCTTCTCAAAACTTGTAGACCATCTGCACTTGCACCCATTAGCAGGGTAATCAAATTGATATCGCCATGTTCTGCTGCCCTCACAGCATCTTCAGGTACATCTTCAGGATTTTCAATGGGGTAATAATGAATTGGCCGCAAAATACTATTTCCTTTGGAGGCTCTTTCCTCAAAATAATTTTCATCCAGACCTAAATGAATAGCAATCGCTTTTAATATTTGAAGTCCGGTTTTTTCCAAAGTAGTGAACACCTCAGTACCAATTTCTTCAAATGCTGGAATTTCACTTGGCCAGACATTATCAGGATAGTCATCGAAATTATGATTTTTCCGATCCAGATCAGGTTGCCCAATGTGGTAGAATTCTTTTAGGTCGCCTGTGGTTCTGCCTTTTGCATGTTCCTTTCCTTTGGAAATGTATCCTCTTTGGTTAAAAATTTCCGGCTTTTCATATTTCTTTTTCACCTCATCGCTTAAAGTAAAAAATTGCTTTACCGTTTCGTAAAGTTTGGTGGTCATTTCTTCTGTGAGACCATGGTTTTTGATAGCGACAAACCCGATATTCTGGTAGGCTTCTCCAAGTGCATTTACAAAAGCCATTTTTTTATTTTGATCTCCCGATGTGAAGTCTGCTAAATTAAGAGAAGGTATTGAATCATATAGTTTCGAGTCCATATTATTTTATTGGTAAAAAGTAGGAAGAGTCCTGATTAAAAAAAATGTAAATTAAATGATTTTTTGAAAATTAGTGAGGAATACTTTTTTTCTTTTTCCCTTTAAAAATAAAGTATAAAAAGGCCGCAATGATAAAAAAGAGGAATACTCCTGAAAACAACATTACCATTGAAAAACTTTCCTTTCTAATAGTTTCAGGGGAACCCATAAAAATGAAATTTGCCCAATAATATGGGGCTGCTGTAATATTATCAGCTTTCTTTAAATACTTCAATTTTGCATTTCTTAATGCTGAAGCCTTGGAATTCCCTTTTTTGATTTCTTCGTAAAAATCACCCATTATTACTTTAGTAGACTGATCGGAGGCAGGCCACAGGCTCATTAAAATATTGGGCACTCCAGCATATAAAAATCCCCTTGCTAGGCTCATTACCCCTTCACCTTTATAATATTTTCCAATTCCTGTGTTGCATGCACTTAGCGCAACCAAATCAGCATTCAACTTCATATTGTACAATTCATAGGTATTTAAAAAACCATCCTCAATTGAATCATTTTCACTATTAAATATCAGTTTGGAATACATAGGGTTTTCATCATTTATTAGAGTATGGGAGGCAATATGGATGATTTCAAATCCTGGACTTTTTATTTTAAACTGTTGTTCAGAGGCGTTTGGCCCTGTCAGGGCCTGACCTCCCATAAGTTGTGCTATGGATTTTACTTCTTCCTGGGCAAATGGAAGTGGAGGAGAAGCGGATAAATAAGACCTTTCTGTAGTATTCAGGGCTAAAAGATTTTCCTTGTCCGCTCCGGAATAAATTGGGGCAAATCCAATAAAAGTTTCCTGGTTTTCGGAGTAAGAGGGTGTTTGAAAAAGCGAAGTTCCTGAATAATGGTAGGATATTTCAAAGTTTCGAATGAGATAGTTATAAGCCTTATAACTGTTCATTTTGGGACTGGCATCCTGAATAAGAATATCAAATGGAATATAACTTAGAAGGTCATCAGGAATGATGATTAGTTTTTGAATCTCTCCTTTTTGATGTTGCCCCAGTACATCCGCCAAAAGCAATTGATACAAATAGCTACTTTCTTCGAAAATGATTTTTTTATCAGGTGATTTTAAACTTTCTGCCAATATTTGAATGCTATTTTCAAATTCTGTTGGTTTTGCTGTTTTAAAATAGTTCAGTTCCTTTTTATTCAGGTAAAACAGGTAAATATCTTTTTCCCCAACAAAAAATTCCATCATCAATTCATGAGGTTTTAGTTTTTCTCTTATTAATTCAAAATTTAATTCTAAGGACTGGTATTTTAATTGGAAATAGGATGGATAGCTTTCTTCAAATGTTGCTATTAATTCTTTTTGTTCATTTTTTAGATTGAAGTATTCTTGCTGATATTTTTCCAGTTTATCAGTCTCTTTATTTTCCTTTTTTGCTTTTTGTATTGAAGTCTGAAGATATGCTATTTCCTGTTTGAGTTCACTTTCCTTTTCTAATAAGGTTTGTTCAATTCCAGCAATTTCTTTTGTCTGTAAACCTTGTAAAGCATTGTGAAGTAAAGCAGCTTTGTTTTTCTCTGCATAATTCAATGCCCTTTCCAAATGACTTTTATTTTCCGTCAATTCAAATAAAGCAATTGAATTGCTAATCGCCTCATCCAGAATTGTATGATTTTTTTTACCCAGAATAATTTTAGAACCCATCCCAGAAATTCCCCATCGCAATTGCTCAGAAAGATCAGTAACCAGTGAGTAGGTTTCTTCTGCAAAACTTAGTTCTTGAATTTGGGAAGAGCTGTCCGTTTGTGCCATTCCTTTTTGATGAAAAACCTGAGCCCTTAAAAATAAAGAAATCAATAGAGCTCTTTTGTCCATAATATTGTCCAATTCAGGGTTAGACAACCAGTCTTCTGTTGTGGTTGAATTGGTGAGAATATTGATGGATTTATGGATAGAGTCCAAAGCCGCACCGAATTCTTTTTGGCTATTGAGTACTCTGCCAATTTCCTGATAAACCACCGCCATTTGGGCATTATTTTCCCCAATAGTCTGCTTAAATATTGGAATGGCTTTTTGGAGTTCCGCCAGGGCCAGATCATATTTACCCATTTTCTCATAAACCATTCCCACAGTGGTGTGATTTTTGGCTATGTTGGGATGGATATTTCCAAAGTTGGATTGATAGATCACTAATGCTTTTTTTAAAGTTGCTAATGAATTTTCATAAGCACCCATTTCTTTGTAAGAAATAGCCATATTATTATAATAATCAGCCACATAAGGATGATTAGGACCTGCTGTAGCCTGGTCAATTTCCAAAGCCATTTTGTAATAATTTACAGCTTCATAATAATTCTCCAGCTCCGAATAAGTAATTCCCATATTGATATAAGAAGCGGCAATGGCTGGATGGCTTTTTCCAAAAATTTTCTTTCTAATGTCTAATGATCTTTGGTAATATTCCAGCGCCTTGGAAAAATCTCCTCTGATTCTGAAAATAATAGCTATATTATTATAAGTAGTAGCTACATCTGCATGGTCCTGCCCAAATAATTCTAGCCTGATTTCCAGTGATTTATGGTGAAGACCCAATGCTTTTTCATAGTTGTTTTTATGTCCGTATGCCACTCCCAGATTACTGTAGCTTAGTGCCACATCAGGAGAATGCTCTCCAGAAACTTTCTTTCTTATTTCCAAAGCTTTGTTGTAATATTCAATTGCCTGATTCAAATCGCCCAGGTTATCAAAAAGTTCACCTTTCAAATTATATCCCTCTGCAACATCTTTATGTGTTTTTCCTAAAAGCTCTAGTTGAATTTCCAGCGATTTATCGATTAAAATCATAGCTTAATCGAAATTCCCAACGCCAAAATTTACCATAGCCAATTCGGTTAGGTTCCTGGCAATCGTAGGATTATTATCCTTCATCAATTCCTTCCTGATTTCCAGTGCCTTATGTAGCTTTTGAGAAGACGTGGAATAGTCTCCTAAAATATTTGCAATCATTCCAGTATTATGCAAACAAGTGGCAGTCATCAGATGATCTGTTCCAAATTTTGCCTTACTGAGTGAAAGAGCTTCCTTAAAAGCTACTTCTGATGCATTAAAATGATTTTGTTTTCTATTATTATGGCCAATATGATTGAGGCAATCAATCTGGCGATTTACCATACCGAACTTTCCAAATTCTTTATTCGCCTTATCAAAATAAAAATTGCTGCTATCCAATTTATCATTCTTCATAAAAGCCATTCCCTTTTGAAAAGAATGGTGGGAAGAAGTGGTATCCTGAAGTATAAAGAAAAGTTGCCTAACCTTTATGGAAGAGGTTAAGTTTGAAGGGAAATTAATGTTTAAAAACAGCCAACAGATATATACAAGAAGCATAATAACTGATTGATTAAAGGTAGAAAAATGAGACTGGATTTTAAGCGTATTAGAAAGTAAGTTTGATAATTTCCTAACTTTAATTTAAAACCATTTTTCCAGAAGTCAAAAAAATATTCCACCTAAAAATTAAGCTAAATTGGCTGTGTAATCTCAGTTCCATTCTTAGAATTAAATTTTTTATTGACGAACTATTAAAATGGAACACTATATCATTTAGCTTTTATCTCCATTTACTAAGTGCTTTCCTAAAGTAAGTTAATAAATTTTGACCTCCCTTTTTAATCCCTCAACTTAGCCTAATTAAATTATTATACTTGTTTACATTTTTTAACAAACAATTAATGTGATAGCTATTTGTTTTTTCGAGAAATGATTCATTTACCAAAAACATAGTAATTAAAAACCAAAAAACTAGTATGAGAAACGGAACTATAATAAAATCTAAAATTTCAGTATTGCTTTTCCTATTCATTTCCGGGATACAATTAGGATATTCCCAGAAACTAGAGGATTTTGTTTCCAAATATTCTGGTGCCAATGGGACCGGATATATGCAACCTCTTTCCGATGCCTTTGGAGCAAATATGAATAGTGGATTATTTAGAGATGCCAAAGTAAAAAAGAAAGGTTTCCAAATGTATCTAGGGCTAGTAACCACCACAGCCATGATTTCAAACAATAGCAAAACTTTTAATGCGCAAACCGAGGAGGGGTTTAGTCCTTCACAAACTGTAGTGGCTCCTACAATTTTTGGAAGTACATCTATGGTTTCCGCGAAAGGAAATGAAGGTACAGAAACTTATTTTCCAGGTGGATTGGGCATGAATATTTTGCCTGTAGCATTTCCCCAACTTAGCATTGGATCTGTATTGGGTACAGAAGCTACAATTCGATTTTATGCCTTTGATGTGAATGAAGATTTGGGTAAATTGAATATGTTAGGGCTGGGAGTAAGGCATAGTATTTCCCAATATTTAATAGAAAGTTTTCCTGTTGATCTGGCCGTTGGATATTACTGGAATTCCTTTTCAGTGGGTAATATAGTGGATGCTAAATCTAACTTTATCAGCATGCAGGGAAGTTTTGATACTGGAGTACTTACCTTTTACAGTGGCCTTGGGTTAGGCTCTTCCAATATGGATTTAGAATATACCACAGATCAGACAGGAGAGGAAGAAACCATAAACTTGGCTTTGGAAACGAAAAACAAACCTAAGTTCACACTGGGAATGGGTTTAAATCTGGGAGCATTCAGGTTAAATGCCGATTATAATTTTGGGGTTGAAAATGTATTTTCAGCCGGATTAGGATTTGCTTTTGGCGGAGATCAGGAATAAACTTTCAACCATAAAAACTTATAATTTCCAAATAAAAAAAATAATAATGAAAAAGATAATAGCGATAATATTTGCCTCTTTAATGCTTATCGGATGTGATACACAAACATTCAATTTTGTGGTCAACCTGGTCAGTAATTATGAATATAATATCAAACAAACCGGTGATTTTAGTGAATCTCAAAAAGTGACTAAAGCAGAGTTTGATTTGTTGGTAAAGGATTTGGATTTGCCTGCTGATGCTGAAATTACTACTGTTTCCATAGAAAGCATTGGTTTAGCATTTACCCCAGATGCTCAAAACGAAGCCATAAGTATCATTTCTACAGGAGCTTATGAAGATGATACCAACGGTAGATTTGATATTTTTGATAATTGTGAAGCGGAAATCCCGGCAATTTCAGGAGAAGTGGTAGAAGTTGCAGGTTGTCTGAATCAAGCAGGTGTTGATGCCCTAACAGACAAATTCTGGGGATATATTACCAATACAGATGACGAAGATTTTACCGTATATTTTTCAGGTACAACCAAACCTGGAAATGCCTATGTTTCCTCTAAAATAAGTGTGAGAATTAAAGGAAATATTGTTTTAGAAAACAAGGTGGAAGTCCCTTTTTTTATGGGTAAGCAATAAGAAGAAACTTGAAATTTCAAACTGAGTGAAGTTTACAAACTTCACCCATATATTTATTGGTAGTTGATTAGTTAGGTTTGGTAAAGTGGAATATTCGTAGGATTTAGTTTCAGAGCTTTGGGAGCATTAGTCTACTTTAAGTGGAATGTGGTAGTTTAAACTACACTCATAAGTAAGTTTATTTAAATAATTTGAAATTAAAAATTTTGCCGAATGGAAAAATTAGAACAAATTTCTGAAAAGCTTTTTGTCCTTTTAGAAGTAGAGCAAGGTATAGATATTTTAAGTATAGATGGAGAATTAAAAGAGATAAATATTAAAGATTTAATAATTCTAATGTTAAAAAGATATATTAAAAGATCTTTTGAATCTTTTATGTTTGCCTCTAAAAATTATTGGAGTTTTTTATCTTATGAAGACTGGAAGGAAATCGTTTTTAAGATAAAAGATGATAGTTTAGCTTTGTATTCTTTTTATCCATTTATGTA
>JAHQVQ010000082.1 GCA_019634305.1 Flammeovirgaceae bacterium
AGATACTCAGGTCTTGTATGCTGATATATCCCTTGCAAGACTTTCTTTGCATTTCCAATGGCTGTATGCACCCAAGGCAGTTTGATATGGGCTTGCTCTGAGGGTACTTTTTCAACATCCATCTCAAATTCTGCTGCTAAGGATTGATAGGTTGAATAGCCATCTGTAATCATCTTAGCGTTCTGTGCAACATGCCTTTTAATCGTATTTCTAGCCGTTTCTACCGTAAAATCAGCGCATACTGCCATTTTGAAATACTTACACCTTTTGGAAGGTCGATGCTTTTTAGGCAGTAGCACCTCCTGTGTCTGAGCAAAAACCATCGCCATCGTCTGTTTCTGGCTTCCTCTGCCCCGCTTTCTCTGTTCTTCCTTTTGATCTTCAGGTACTAGTGTTTCAAAGAACCCTTCATCTACTTCAAGATTGCCTCCCAGCAAATAGCGATTATCCCGTTTACCCATTGCAGAGCGTATTTTGTGCATCATTGCCCAGATGGGTTCATAACGTTTATGCTTGAGTTGCCGCTGCACATTACAGGCAGAGCTCCCTTTCTTACTACAGCCCATCAGCCAGATAGCAACGAACCAGTAGCGAAAAGGAAGTTTAGAGGCTTCCATGATGGTACCACTTCGAAGGCTTGTCCTAAAACTACAGGATTTGCATTGGTACATCTGCTTGCTATTTAGCCAGTAGTGCTCTTGGCTTCCGCACTTTTTACAACTAACGCCTGCTGTATCCCTGATTTCCTTAAAACGATCTCGGCATACCTGCTCATTGTGATACGCTTCCATAAATGCAATAATACTATCCATAATACCCTGTTTTTGACCTAATTTAGAAGGGAAGACCGTAACCTATTTACTTTGTGGTATCTTTAAGGATGATCATTAAAATTTAAATTTAAAAAGAAAAAATACCGGAAAAATATTACCATGAAATTATCAAAATAAAACAAAAAAACACCATCTAGGAAGTCGATATTTTAGCTCAAACTTAAGTTCCATCTGTTACATCCAACCTTTAAACAAATACTTTTAACCAGTAAAAAGAACATTTAACCGAAGCATTTTGATACTCTTCTTTTAAAATTTTAAATTTATATAAACTAATAAATGTTTAATTTAACTGAACCTTCCCATGAAAACTTTTTTAAGCACATTTCTTATATTGTTTCTAATATTTCCAATCTCAGTATTCTCACAAAGTATAACATTCGAGGTTGAAGAAATAAAGGAAAATATTAGCAAAGGAGAGGCAAATGGATTTGCTGTATATATCCCTCAAGCGCAACAAAAAAATGTTGAAAAAGCCTGGACCAAAGATATTAAAGTTGATACAAAGTCGAAGGTAGAAGAAAAAGATGGTGAATTTTTTATTCTAGGAACCAATAATGAAAGATTATCTTCAAAACCAATAAATGTATTTAGTCGAATAATTGAATTAGATAGTGGTGTGAAAGTTCATGCTTTCTTTGAAATTGACTCAGTTTTTCTTTCAAGTGAAAACGATAAAGAAAAGGCTATTGTAGCAAAAAAAATAATTGCTGAATTTGCTTTAGGGACCTACACTTTTGCAGTTAATGAGGAATTGGAATTAGAAGAAAAAAAATTAAAAAGTCTAAATAATGATCTTAAAAAATTGGTTAACGAAAATGAAAAAATGCATAAAACTGTTGCCATGAATACTTCTGATATTAATGCTCTAAATGCTGATCTAGATCAGAATAAGCTAAAATCAGATCCTAATCATGGCAAAACAGTTCCTGTTTTTGATGAAAATGGGAACGAAATCGATAGAGCTCCAGCCCCTACTGAAATTAAAAAAATTGATGCAGAATTGAAAAAAGAAATTGATAAAGAGGCAAAAAAAATACATAAAAAGGTTTTTAAACTTGAATCAGAAATAAGAGATGCTGAAAGAGATATTCCCTTAAATTTACAAGAACAAGAAGAAAAGAAAAAAGAGATTGAGATTCAGGAAATGGTAGTGAAAAAAGTTATGCAAAAATTGGAAAATGTACAATAAAACCTTTCAATTCCTATGGAAAGGTTGTATTCCTGGATTGGGATACAGCCTTTTTTCCTCAAAAAAAAGAATTACTAGTAAAATTGAAGTAAAAATTGTTATTTTGTTCTTGAGGAAAAGTTTCAATTAATGATCAAAGATATGCCCTGATTACAATATTTATTATATTAGTGGTGTTTACTCTCTTTTTCCAACATTAATGCTCAAGATCCTGATTCTACAATTGGGATAATTAATAATGACCAAAATCCTAACCAGAGTTATGCACTTTTTTTTCCTAAAAAGTATTCTTTAGAGAGAAGTGGGTCAAGTTTTTTTCAAAGCTATTGAATGGATCGAATTCCAAAAAAGAAAATTAGACATCTCTTTCTAGAAGTATCCTTGAAAAATATCCGGCAAGAAAATGATTATACTGAAATCCTAAGTAGATTACCTAGAGAATAGTTTATCTAAAAAATACTTGGCGTCCTTCTTTACCGTTTTCATTGAGTAAAATATTTATTTGAAAACCCTTCAAATTCTCTTTATGTCTTACTCACTTAATATAATTTGGTCTTTTGACCCAATTTTATTTTCCATATTTGGATTCCAAATAAGTTGGTTAGCTTTTCTTTCTCTAGTTGGATTTTCTTTAGGTTTTATGTTTTTAAACTATTCTTATAAAAAAGAAAAAAGGTCCACTAGAGAATTAGAAGTACTAAGCTTGTACATGATTATTTTTGGATTTCTTGGAGCCAGGATTGGATATTTTATTAACGAACAATCGGAGGAATTCCTCCAAGGATTACAAAATTTAGTTAATTTTAATTTAGGGGAATTTTCAACTCAGGGTGGTGTAATAGGGATATTGTTAGGGTTAATCATTTTTTCCTATGGGAAAAGAAATTTTTGGCAAGTAATAGACAAGGTTGCGGTATCAGCTTTAATTATAGCTTTTTTTATTAATATAGGTTATTTCCTAAGTTCTGAAGAATTCGGCTCCCCTACAAAAGGGCAATTAGGAATTGCTTTTACACAACAAACGGGCTCTTTACTTCATGAAGTCCTCGATAAAGTAAGTACCTCCATAATTCTAGCAGATACAGTTCAAGGAGACGGTTCTCAATTTATTCCAATAAAATATAAAATTACATTTATAGAAGAATTTAAGAGTCAAAGTGAAATAGAAACCTACCTAAATACTGAAATAAAACAATTCCTAGCAAATCAGTCAAATCTCTATGAACCCCAACAATCCTTTCTAAATTTTAAAATTTACGATCAAAAAGAAAATAATAAAATAACAGCTGAAATTCATTCCTTTATTATTAAAAATCACCCAACACAACTTTATACTGCAGTCTTTTACTTAGTTTTATTTCTTCTATTTTTTAATAGGTATTTTAAATTTTCTAAAGGAAAAGCTACTTCTGTAATTTTGGTTTCTCTATTCATTTTTAATTCCTTTACAGATTACTTTTTTGGAGCAAATGAAAATATTTCCTTTTTTGCCAGTTTGACAAACAATTCTCAATGGCTAAACTTTTCCCTTGTTCTTATAGCATTAATACTTTTCATAAAATCGCAAAATAAACCCTCAAGAATATCATATTATTAGACTGGAAATAAAAAAGGCAAATCTTAAAATAAGATTTGCCTTTTTTATTATTTCACCAAAAATTAATTGTTATGTCTTGGTGGTTTATTTCTTCTATTACCTCCTCTTCCTCCTGGCCCTCTTTTTCTATCTCTATCTCCTTGAGATCTTCTATCATTTTTATCAGATCCACCACCTAAATCTACATTTGGAGACAAATCAGGTTTTCCGTATATTTCACCTTTGAATATCCAAACTTTGATACCAATAATCCCATATACAGTTTGAGCTTCAGTCAAAGCATAATCTATATTAGCTCTGATTGTATGAAGAGGGATTCTACCTTCCTTATAAGTTTCAGTTCTCGCCATTTCAGCACCACCTAACCTTCCTGAAACTTTAATTTTTATTCCCTGTGCCCCTACTCTCATTGAATTAGCAATAGCTTGTTTCATAGCTCTTCTATAGGAAACTCTATTACTAATTTGCTGACCAACCGATTCAGATACTAATTTAGCATCCAATTCAGGTCTTTTTATTTCAAAAATATTTATTTGAACGTCTTTCTTAGTAAGCTTCTTTAATTCCTCCTTCACTTTATCAACTTCAGCTCCAGCTTTACCAATTACTACACCTGGTCTTGCGGTGTTTACTGTAATTGTTAATCTTTTTAAAGTTCTTTCAATTACAACTTTTGATATTCCAGCTCTTGGATTTGGAATTCTGGCAGAAATATATTTCCTAATTTTCTCATCTTCAATCAATTTCGATGAAAAATCTTTTCCACCAAACCAATTGGACTCCCAGCCTTTCACGTAACCTAATCTCAGACCTGTAGGATTAACTTTTTGTCCCATGGATATTTTCTTTTATAAATGCTTAATTTTCTGTTTCTTCTACTGACTCTTCCACTTCAATTCCAAAACTTTCACTGGAATCAACCACTAGAGTCACATGATTGGATCTTTTCCTTATCCTATGTGCTCTACCTTGTGGAGCAGGTCTAAATCTTTTCAAGGTTCTTCCCTGAGTTACAAATGCTTCTTTGATATAAAGATCAGCATCTTCAATAGAAGAATCTGGATTAGAATTTTCCCAATTTGCTAAAGCAGAAAGTAAAAGTTTTTCTATCAATGGAGCACCACTTTTAGCTTCGAACTTTAATAAATTAAGCGCTCTACCAACTTTTTGTCCCCTTACTAAGTCAATCACAAGCCTCATTTTTCTAGGCGCGATAGGAACATTATTTAATTTTGCTACGGCTTCCATTATCTTTTTCCTTTATCTTTTTTAGCAATATGACCTCTAAAATTTCTTGTAGGGGCAAATTCTCCAAATTTATGACCTACCATGTTTTCTGTAACATACACAGGAATGAATTTATTTCCATTATGCACAGCAATTGTATGTCCGATAAAATCCGGTGAAATCATTGATCTTCTTGACCATGTTTTCACTACAGATTTTTTCCCAGAATCATTCATGGCCAACACTTTGTTTTCTAAACTGTGACTTATATAAGGCCCCTTTTTTAATGATCTAGCCATTTTTTTTATTATTTTTTCTTACTTACAATCAATCTATTAGAATATTTGGTTCTAGATCTAGTTTTTTGCCCTTTAGCAACAATACCATTTCTAGATCTTGGGTGACCTCCTGAAGATTTACCTTCACCACCACCCATAGGGTGATCAACCGGGTTCATTGCTACACCTCTAACTCTTGGACGTCTACCTAACCATCTTTTCCTCCCAGCTTTTCCTAACTTCTCATTAAGATGATCTCCGTTTGATACTGTTCCAATTGTAGCATAGCAAGTAATCAACACCATTCTTGTTTCACCAGAAGGTAACTTAAGAGTAGCATATTTACCAGTTCTACCTAACAATTGAGCATAGGCCCCTGCGCTTCTAACTAAAGTAGCACCATTTCCTGGCCTCAATTCAACATTATGTACAATAGTACCAACTGGGATCTTTTCAAGAGGAAGTGAATTTCCAACCTCAGGAGCTACATCCGATCCTGATACTATTTGTTGTCCTACTTTTATTCCAGCAGGAGCAAGAATGTAAGTCTTTTCACCATCAGCATATTCTAATAAACTGATTCTTGCTGTCCGGTTCGGATCGTACTCTATTGATTTCACTTCAGCTAAAACACCATGTTTTTTCCTTGCAAAATCAATAATTCTATACCTCTTTTTATGCCCACCACCAATATACCTCATGGTCATTTTACCACTATTGTTTCTTCCTCCACTTCTTTTTTTAGGAGCAAGTAATGACTTTTCAGGTTTATCAGTAGTAATCTCTTCAAACGAAGGGGCTAGTCTATATCTCTGACCTGGAGTAATCGGTCTTAGTTTTTTTACACCCATTATTTCTTATGTTTTGCTGTATTTAATACAGTTAAAAACTATTATAAATTTTCGTATAAATCAATTACATCCCCTTCTTGAAGGGTTACCAAAGCTTTCTTGAATGAAGGTTTCCTTCCTGAGATTACTCTTGCTTTTGTGTATCTTGTTTTTTCTTTCCCCTCATAATTAATCGTCCTCACTTTATCAACAGTCACACCGTAAATCTCTTCAACAGCTTTCTTTATCTGGATTTTGTTTGCATTTCGATCGACAACAAATCCATACACTCCTTTTTCATTCAACTCTGAAACTTTTTCAGTTATCAAAGGACTTTTTAAAATTTGCATATCTATATTATTTAAATATTTGAAAGTTTTTCGATCGAATCTTCAAAAACAATCAAATTATCTGCATTAACAATATCATAAGTATTCAGGCTATCAACAGTAGTTACACTAGCCTTTTGAACATTTCTTGAAGAAAGTAGAATATTTTTATTATTCTCACCTAAAACAAAAAGTGTCTTTTTACTGTCCAATTCTAATACCTTAAGCAAGGCAACAAAATCTTTTGTCTTAGGACTCTCTAAAGAAAAGTTCTCTAAAACAGAAATACTAGAATCAGATGCCTTATAAGACAAGGCCGACCTTCTGGCTACCTTTTTCAACTTTTTATTTAGTTTGAAATTGTAGTTTCTAGGTCTTGGACCAAATACTCTACCTCCACCTCTAAAGATTGGAGATTTAATACTACCAGCCCTTGCTGTTCCTGTACCTTTTTGCTTTTTTATTTTCCTAGTAGACCCTACAATATCAGCTCTTTCCTTAGACTTGTGAGTACCTTGTCTTTGCTGAGCTAAAAATTGTTTTACATCTAAATAAATAGCATGATCATTCGGTTCTACACCGAATACGGACTCAGGTAAATTTACTTTTTTCCCTGTTAGTGTCCCACTTTTATCTTTTACTTCTATCTCCATTTCCCTAAATTACTTTTCGATAAAAACATAAGAATTTTTTGCACCAGGTATTGAGCCATTTACAACCAAAAGATTTTTCTCTGGTATCATTTTCAAAACCTTTAAATTGGCTATTTTAACCGTTTGATTTCCTGTTCTTCCACCCATTTTAAGTCCTTTAAAAACTCTAGCTGGATAAGAACAAGCTCCAATGGCACCTGGATGCCTCTGCCTGTTATGCTGACCATGTGTTGCCTGGCCAACTCCACCGAAATTATGTCTTTTTACGACACCTTGAAATCCCTTTCCTTTTGAAGAACCAACAACATCCACAAATTCTCCTTCTTGAAAAACATCTTCAAGCTTCACAACATCACCAGGCTTTAAATCCTGATCGAATCCTTCAAACTCTTTAATTTTGTGTTTGGGAGTAGTTCCCGATTTTTGGAAGTGACCCTGCAAAGGCTTAGTGGTATTCTTTTCTTTCTTCTCATTAAATCCTAACTGAACTGCTGAATAACCATCAGACTCATCAGTTTTGATTTGAGTAACTACACAGGGGCCAGCTTGGATTAATGTACAAGCCATACTCTTCCCGTTTTCATCGTAAACGCTGGTCATTCCGACCTTTATTCCTATTATTCCCGGCATAATTATAACCTTTAATGCATCGGTTACGGACCTTCCGCAACATACTGATTGATAAACTTTAAATATGGTTAAACTCAGGCTTTAACCTGAATTAACTACATATTTCCCTAATAAAAGGAGTGCAAAAGTAGCAATTTATTTAACGATTACAAATTACCACTGAAAAACTTTTAATATTCTCTCTGATGGTCAGATGGATACCATTTCCATCTGTGATTTTTTAGTAAAAAAATCCGTAGAAAATTATTGGTAGCCTTATGAATATAAGGATGATATTTTTGAAAAAAACAGAACAGAAAAAAATCATCCATTCTGCTTCTATCTATTACTTATAATTTAAAAAATCAATTTGAACCCAAAAGAATGGTAAACCCAAGGTCTAACCCAATAGTATGCGCTACTAATCGTATATTGTTGTCATTATTTTCCTTGAGTTTGGTAGCCTGCTTCTTGTACCCCAATAAAATATCAAAATTCACTTTTTCTCCCAATGGAACTGCCATTCCAATTCCTGCAGAAATAATGAATTCACTGGATTTTCCTTCCGTTTCCTCATAGGGACTTCTACTTCTATACTTTTCATAACTTTTACCAATAGACGATCCAATTTCGAAAAATGGCAAAACCCTTTTTGTTGGGATATAATATCTTAAGAATGGTCCAATATTATAATTTCCATAAGTTGAAGTGGAAATTCCTCCTCCATAACCACTTTTAAATCGAGATTTAGAATGTCTGTAATTTGAAAGCAAACCAAGCGCAAAATTATTAGAAATAAAAAACCCGATTTTTGGCGAAATATTAAATTTAAAAGATTTTCTTTCTGATGAATTATCAATTATACCATCATCATCCTTAAATTTTGATTTTGTAAACCCAATACCTCCACGACTTGCTTCAGTTCCAGCTACATTTAAAGAAGTTAAAATCCAATTAGAAATTTCCCTTTATTAATCTGACCTAAAATAAATCCAGATTGGATTGTACAAAACACCAACTACAAAAATGTTTTTTCATTTTTTTTTACGATTTTGATTTTATGATTATTGATAAGATCGACTTGGTTGGATTAACCAAATCAAAAGATATTACAAATAAAGGATTTAATAAATTAATATCTCGAAAAATACTTAAATCACCTTAACTATTAGACAATCAAACAAGAACTATTTACAATAAAAACTTACTTTTTAACAAAAACCCATTTAAAGTAAATTAAAAAATTTCTTTAAGGAATATCAGACAACGAATGTATATCATCATTACCCTTTTTGGTGATTACCGATCATTTAAAACAGAAAACAATAACTTCCCGCTAATTTTACCTACCTTAAATTCGCAAACCTTCTTTGTATCTTTATATTTGCAGTCAAACGAAATTGGCATTAAGCTAAACTTCAAACCCGAATTTATTTTTTAACAATGGGGTTATCCGATAAGCTCGAACGTGCATTAACCTGGAACATAAAATACATTTCTGAAAGAAATTTTGTGCTGATTATCAGTGGAATTGTTGGGATTGTTTCTGGCCTTGCTGCTGTAATCCTAAAAGAAGCTGTACATTATATTCATCATTTCCTAACCTCACAGGATTTTACCGAGAACTATATCCAGATTCTATATCCAATTATTGGGCTTTTTCTTACGATCCTTCTAGCTAAGGCTCTTTATAGGGAAGAACAATTAGGCCATGCAATTACAGATATTCTCCATTCAATTGCCAAAAAATCTAGTGTAATTGGGAAAAGTAAAACTTATTCCCGGATGGTTACCAGTGCTTTTACTGTGGGTTTTGGAGGTTCTGCTGGATTAGAGTCTCCAATTGTGCTCACAGGTTCTGCCATTGGTTCAAATATCGCTCAACTTGTCAATTTTAATTATAAGTTAAGAACTTTAATGATTGGTTGCGGAACTGCCGGGGTAATTTCCGCAATTTTCAATGCACCAGTTGCAGGATTAATCTTCAGCATGGAAGTGATCCTGATTGATGTTTCAGTATCCAGCTTTATTCCCCTTTTAGCAGCTTCTGTAAGTGCCACATTAGTTTCATTGGTATTACTTGGAGAAGATGTTTTGTTTTCTTTCACATTAGTGGATACCTTCAATGCCTTCGATACACCCCTTTATATTGCCCTTGGTATTCTGTGTGGAATAACCTCCAAATCTTTCCTCAAAATACTTCATGCCACTGAGGATTTTTTTGATAAAATTCAAAATATTTACACCAGAGTTCTAATTGGAGGAACCTTGCTCTCCTTAGCTATTTTCCTTGTTCCACCTGTTTTTGGTGAAGGTTATTCTATTATAAAAGCATTGTTGAATAACAACCATAATCCGATTTTAGCCAGAAGTATTTTCTTCGATGGCAAGGAAATTAATGATTGGATTTTCCTTGGCTATCTCGTAATTATCATCATTTTTAAAATTGTAGCAAGCTCTCTCACCATAGGAAGTGGAGGCAGTGGGGGAACTTTTGCCCCTTCCATGTTTTTGGGTGGTGTTACAGGATTTGCCTTCGCCAAGTTGGTAAACCTCACTGGCTTTGCCTACATTTCTGAAAGCAATTTTACGCTCGTTGGCATGTGTGGAGTTTTATGTGGTGTACAATATGCCCCGCTAACTGCCATTTTCCTCATAGCAGAACTCACCGGAGGATATGTTTTATTTATCCCATTAATGATTGTTTCAGCTATTTCCTATAGCACTGTTTCCTTTAGCAATCCTATTTCTCCTTATGTAACTGAACTCTATAAAAGAGGAGAATATGCTGCGGATGATCATGACAAAAAAATCCTGAAACACCTGAGCATTCATAGCCTGATTGAAAGAGATTTTAAGAAGATTCACGAAAGTGCTATTTTGGAGGATTTAATTAAGGTAATCAGTAAAAGTAAAAGGAATATTTTCCCTGTCCTGAATAGCCAAAATGAACTTGCTGGAATTGTCTCACTCGATGACGTGCGGGAAATTATGTTTGATGGAGAAAAACAGAAAAATGTAAAAATATCTGAGATCATGAACCTCCCTCCTACCCACATCGAATATGATGAAGATATGGCCTCAGTAATGCATAAGTTTGAACTTGCCAATGCCTGGAATTTACCAGTAGTTAAAAATGGAAAATACGAAGGGTTTATTTCAAAATCCAGAATTTTCAATGTTTACAGAAAGCAATTGGTGGGTAAAAAGCGGTAGAAAATGCAGTGGCCATGGAAACTTTTGAAAAAGGTGTGCTCAATTTTATAAAGCAAAACTATTCAGGGAATATTCAAATCAATTTTTCCCCCGATTTCGCTCAAGTTTTATTCCCAATTTTCTTTATCTCGGATTTCAACCTTGCCATTCAACTCATTTCCTTAGAAAAAGCAAATGAATTAAATCCCACTTTAAAAGGTGGAAATTACTTTTCTCAACTTTCTGATCAATTCGATCAAAATGGAATTCGGTTAATTCATCTTTGGGAAGATGTCTGGAATTTGAAAAGGGAAATTGTAAAAAGCAGACTTTTGGCTTCGGTTGGAAATTACCAGCGAATTTATGGCAGAAAGGTAAAAGTCACTCGTATTACCAACCCACAATTATTAGGATTTTTGGAAGAAAACCATTTGCAAGTTTCTATTCCCGGAAAACACAAATATGGTTTAATTTTTCAGGAACAATTGGTGGCAGTAGCCAGCTTTAGCCATAGCCGAAAAATGAAAAGAAATGGTAAGGCTTATAAGTCTTATGAGCTTTTACGATTTTGTAATAAAAAGGGAATTACGGTTACCGGAGGTTTTGGCAAATTGTTAAGTCAGTTTCAAAAAGACTATCAACCTGATGATATCATGACTTATGCCGATAGAGACTGGTCGAATGGGAAAAGTTATTTGACTTTGGGTTTTGATGAAATTGAAAAAACTCCAGCTCGATTATTTCTGGTTGATAAAAATAATTATCAAAGATACTATCCAGAGAAATTAGAAAAAGAAGGAAATTTAAAGAATGAAAAAACATGGGTAAATGTTTATAATGCTGGAAATCTGAAATTCATTCTTGATTTGAAAAAAACAGCAGAAAGATCATGAAATCACTAAATGAGAATAATCAACTTATCATCATTCTGGGACCAACTGCATCGGGGAAAACCAACCTTGCTACTCACCTTGCCCATGCTTTAAATACAGAAATTATCAGTGCAGATTCTCGCCAGATTTACCAGAAAATGGACATTGGAACTGGAAAGGATCTGGTGGAATATATAGTGGAAGGTAAAAGAATCCCCTACCATTTAATTGATATTAAGCCTCCTGGTTACCGCTACAATATCCATGAATTTAAAACTGATTTTGAAGCCGCATATCAGCAAGTAAGGGCAAAGGCAAAAACACCAATTTTGTGTGGAGGAAGTGGACTATATATTGAAGCAGTTTTGAAAGGACATGAAAATACCCAAGTCCCAGAAAATGAAAGTTTGAGAAACGAACTGAGCCAGTTTGAACAAAATGAATTATTGGAAAAGTTGGAAAGTTTACCCAACCTTAATCAAATTAAAATTGACACTTCTACCCGAAAAAGAACCATTAGGGGAATCGAAATATTGACTTATTTCCAAGATAATCCATTTAATAAAAACCAAAATCAAAACTATAAATCAATTATTTTTGGACTAAATCCGGAAAGGGAAAAAAGGAGAAATAAAATTACCAAAAGACTAAAATTCCGATTGGAAAATGGATTAATTGAAGAAGTAGAAAATTTGATAAAATCAGGAATTTCCCCGGAAGACTTAAAATATTATGGATTAGAATACAAACTGGTAACCGAATTTCTGGAAGGGAAATTAAATCAACAAATACTTTTTGAGAAATTGAATACCAGTATCCACCGATTCGCCAAACGCCAAATGACCTGGTTTAGGAAAATGGAAAAAGATGGCTTTGAAATCATTTGGATAAATGATGAGTTGAGCTTGGAGAGAAAGGTTGATTTTATCTTAGGAAAATGAAACAAATTAAATAATTGAAAAAAAAGACAAAGCTAAAAAGCCCTGCCTTTTCCCAATTGAATACTAGAAAAAAAACCTATTCCTATTTATTTAATCACTCCTTTTTCTCCCGTAATTACTCCTTTTACCATATAGTTGGAGGAACCTCCAAAATAGCCCACAACTTCTAATCCCTGTTTTGGATTTTTATTAAAAATATTTGTTCTTACATTGGATGGAGGAACCGCAAACATGCCTCCATTATCCGTTTGTTCGGAAAGCTCAGCAAAGAAATAATAGGCATCTTTTGTAATATTTAACCCTTCCACCATAACTGTATCTCCTTCTGCGAATGGATCATCCCAATTGAGTTGCAAATCATGAATATAATTGCCATCTATCCACTCATCAGTTTCGTAAATCAGGTTTTTGGGCTGATTGAGCAATTTGCCATTTTGGTAAAGTTTCAGTCTGTAATTATCACCAATTCCTTCGGGATCCCAACCGTAGTAGTTTAGGAAATACCCTTCATCATTATCCCCAGAACTTTCTTTGTATTCATAAGTAATTGAATCAATCACTACCTGTCTCTGAATAGCTGTTTCAGCGAAGTATTCTTCTCCATTCACCAATATTTCTAATCGATAAGATTTACCTATTTGTCCAAAAAAATTAGGGCTAGTCTGATATTTTCCAGGTTGGTTTTCAGTAAGATTTTCCACCTGTCCATCACTATCAATAAGCTTTAAAACGCCACCGGATACAGGAGTAAATTCATTATTATCAAAATATCCCTGAGTCTGGTTTAAGGAAATGGTATATGGACCTGGTTGATCATCAATCCAGCCGTCAACTGCCAATAATATTCTGCCTTCATTCAATTTCACATCTATTACATCTTCACAAGAAAAGCAGCAAAATAACACTGAACTATATATAATATACTTTAAATTTTTCATGATATTAATTTGATTATGCTTTGGAAATTAGAACTTGAAATTATAGGTCACTGAAGGCAACATTGATCCGAATATTGATAGCCTAACTGCCTCTGTATTTCTGGAATTATCTTCATTTTGCCTGAAGTAAATACTGTAAGCATTTCTTCTCGAATACACATTGTAGATGGCAAAAACCCATTCACTTTGATACTTCCTTAAGGGATTCCTTTTCCCTTGCAAAGTGGCCGAAAGATCCAACCTGTGGTATGGCGTGATTTTGTAATTGTTTCGAGAATTGTCGGTATTAATAGGAACTGTAATTCCCTGATATTCAAACCGACCATCTGGAAAGGTGGTAGAAACTCCGGTAAGGTAAGAGAAGTTAGCAGCAAACTTCCATCGGTTATTCAATTGATAAGTCGCAGTAGAAGTTAGGTTATGCGTCCTGTCATATTTGGCTGGATAATAATTTCCATTGTTAATGCCTTCTATTTTCTTCTCTGATTTGGAAAGCGTATAACTTACCCAACCAGTAACCCTTCCTGTATTTTTCTTGAATAAAAATTCAGCACCATAGGCTTTTCCATCTCCAAAAAGCAAGTCACCTTCATAATGTTTATTGAGTATAAAATCCGTACCCCCTACAAAATCTACCTGGTTATCAAGAGTTTTGTAATACACCTCCGTAGAAAATTCATACGCTTTTCCTTTTAGGTTTTTAAAATATCCCACAGCAATCTGATCAGCCACTTGAGGCTTAATATTATTGGTACTCAACGTCCAGGTATCTGTTGGTGTAGAAGCTAAAGTTGGGGAAAGCAAATGAATATATTGCGCCAGTCTGTTATAGCTAAACTTCAAGCTAGAACTTTCATTTAAGGAATATCGAAGAGAAAATCGTGGTTCAAAATTATAGTAATTCTGGATGGATTCACTCTTTCCAAATTTTTTCTCATTCTCTACATCCTTTCTTTCTCCCGGATTTCCGGTATACTCATAAGCAGTATTCGGACCCAAATAATCATAAGATGAAATCCTCAATCCATATCTCAAAAATAATTTATCAGATAATTCAGATTCGTGTTCTATAAAACCTGCATATTCAAACCCCTTTTGCAAACCCATTGAAATTGGATTGAAAATAGAGGTTTCTGAAAGTGGCCTTAAATCTCCCAGGTTTACTTCATAAAGGGTAGTATTTATACCAAAATTCAGGTTATTTTTACTATTGATAAAATAGCTAAAATTGGCATTCCCTACATAATTTTTGATCATGGCTTTCGCCTCAAAATTATTAGTATTTACTTCAGGAACACCCAATTTATATCCATAATCAGAGTAGGCCATGGTAATTTCCCCAAATAAACGATCATTGAAAATATGTTTCCATTTTAATGAAGAGGCAGCATTTCCCCAATTATTATAAAAATCATCACCAAATTTGAATGAATCTTTTCCATAGTATCCAGAA
Source organism: Flammeovirgaceae bacterium (assembly GCA_019634305.1). Taxonomy (GTDB): domain Bacteria; phylum Bacteroidota; class Bacteroidia; order Cytophagales; family Flammeovirgaceae; genus Flexithrix. The sequence continues at coordinate 14,948 of JAHQVQ010000082.1, forward strand.
AGGGAAACTTTGTTTTTCTCATTGATATCGAAATCCATTTTGCCATTCAGATCATAAAAGAAAGCTCCGTTTTTCCTCATATCAGGATCGGAAGAAAGCTTAAGAAATACATCGGCATAAGATCTCCTTCCAGCCAACATTATCGAACTCTTTCCTTTGGCAATTGGAGCTTCCAATGTCAACCTGCTGGAAACAGTTCCTACTCCTCCTGACATAGCAAACTTATCCTTATTAGCTTCATTCATCCCCACATCCAAAATAGAAGCTATTCTTCCACCATATTGAGAGGATATTCCGCCTTTTAGTAAAGCTACATTCGAAACTGCATCAGGATTAAAAACGGAGAAAAAACCCAACACATGAGAACTATTGTAAATCGGGGTGCCATCCATCAAAACTAAGTTTTGGTCAATTCCACCGCCTCTTACATTAAATCCCGTAGAACCCTCACCAACAGTAGTTACACCCGGCAGAAGCTGTAAACTTCTCACAATATCCACTTCACCTAGCAAAGCAGGCATGTTTTTAATCGTCTGGATTTCCAACTGATTCACACTCATATCTCCAGATATAATATTGTCATTTTCCTTTATTCCCTCCACTACAACTTCTTCCAGATTTTCAGTTTTTTCTGTTAAATCGAAATTTAGCCTGATATTCCCATTCAGTTCAATTCGCTTTTCTATTGATTCATAACCGATTGAGGAAATCACCAAGGTATATCTTCCTTCAGAAAGTTTTAAATTAAATTCTCCTTTGGGATTGGTGGCAGTTCCTTGTTTGGTATCCTTCACCCTTATAGTCGCCCCAACAATTTCCTCCTGACTAGCAACTGTTATTTTTCCGCTAATTGTAAATTTTGATTGAGCAAATAGTGATTGGGAAATTATTGTCAAAATTAAGCAAAGCAATCCCATCCATCCTTTTTTCATGATGTTCTTATTTTAAGATTAAAATTGAAATTTTATAAGTTAATTAGAATGAGGAGAATGGTTTAATTCCCCTTAAAAATAATAGACTAAATCCCTTCCATCAACTGACGGATTTGGCCAAGCTTTACTCTCAAAAACTCTCTTTCCTGTTCTCTCATAAAATTACTTAAAGCCTTTTCCCAACCTTGGTGGTAGCTTTTTGATAAATAAAGGGTGTTCTGGTTTTTTGATTTACTAGTTTTCATAGGTTAATATTTAATTTTACAGTTGATAATTAGGGTTTTAAAGTATTAATATTTAGGGCATATTGTCCATCTATTACAAATGATGTAATTATGGAAAACCCACGAGTTAATAATAATTTAAATTAAGATGTACAGTATGTTATTATAGTTCTAGATTCGATTTGCAAATTCTTCCTTTTTAGAACCGAATCCCGCCATTTATGCCAAGCCACATCTTTATATTGTGGTGGTTATGG
>JAHQVQ010000008.1 GCA_019634305.1 Flammeovirgaceae bacterium
AGGTTAAACGCATCAAATTTTTAGATAGCTCTTAGAAGGAAGTTAGAATAGATTTTAATAATTTTATTTTTTGAATTAAAAAATAAAATCGGGCCTCATAAGCTCCAAATAGTGTTTGAATATTTTCATGCGTTTAACCTATAGAAGTATTACCTAATAAGGCTAAATCAGAAATTTAACATATAGAAACATCCTGATTTAGAAGTGAAGTATTATATTTTTTATTAATTTATAAATATAGAATTATGTTCCGTTTTTTTATTTATTTAAAGCTAAAAAGAATAGTTTTGTTTTGTGTTTTGATCTCTTATGTTTTATTTTGAAGATGAATGGAAGAAGTGAATAAAATAAAATTATGGTTTCATATTAGATCATACGTATGTACCAAAAATAAGACAATTTATTATTTTAAGGTTGAAGGAAGAAGGGAGGTCAATTTTTAACTAGCCATTATCCAGATATTATTTTTTTATTAAGTTAAATTTTTTTTATAAAAATGCTTGACAATAATCCATGAATTTTTGTAAATTTAATTATCATTTTCCATACTGGAATTCTCACCATTTGGAGTAGTGACAAACTCTATTTTTCTCCATTCCGAGTTGTCACTACTCATTTTTTTTCTAAAATAAATAAGATTATCCCCCTGAATTTCTTCAAAACCTCTAAATTTTTTTTATTAAATGTTTAATCCTTGGATTGTAATACATGTGAATCATCTTTAGAATTACCTTCTCCAAGTATTCACCGATTTAATTCAATGTTTATCGAAAGAATCCATGCCTTAATCGAAGGTTGGAATCCTAATCTAAATACCTCCGTTTATTCAGTCAGTAGGATATTTTAAGGATTATTTGGTTTAATTGTTAAAGCATTGAGACCCCATTCTGATTCAGGATGGGGTCTTTATTTTTTGGGTTTTAAATCAGGTTAAGCTTTACTGTACTTAATAAACTGAATGATTAACTTTGTTTCGAAAATTTTGAAACAATGGTAGATAAAAACAAACCCTTTTCCCACCTTGATGCTTCAGGGAATCCACAAATGGTTGATGTTGGAGCTAAAAAAATCACTCTGAGAGTTGCCAAAGCAAGATCAATTGTAGTTGTTGGAGATGAAATAATTGCCCAGTTCAAGGATAAGGATATCCAAACTAAAAAAGGGCCTGTATTTCAAACTGCAATCATTGCAGGTACAATGGCGGCAAAAAAAACCAGTGAACTTATTCCTCTATGCCATCCCCTTGGTTTAGACAACTGTAAAATTAAGATTGCCATAAATCCACAAAGCGAAATTGTGATTGATTGTGTCACAAGCCTTACTGCAAAAACAGGAGTAGAGATGGAGGCCTTGACTGGAGCTTCCGTGGCTGCACTTACTGTCTATGACATGTGCAAAGCTTTTTCCCATGATATTGTAATTAAGGAAACTAAACTTATAGAAAAAACAGGAGGGAAGAGTGATTTCAAAAGATGAAATTATGGGAAAACTTTTTCTTCCATTTTTATTTCTGTAAAGGAAAAAGATCGGCTATATTCACTCATCTATTAATTGAAATTAACTTAATTTGTTGAAAATGAAACTTTACAAGGTAGTTCAGGGGGCTGTAGTAGAAGAAGAAGGCAGCTTTTACCAATTAGATCAGATTGTATGGGATAACCTGATAAATAGAGATGATCTTTATGCTTACCTCCAAAATTCTATTCAGGATATTTCTCCCGAAAAAGATTCCAGCAAACTGCTTGAAAATATTGAAAGTCCAATTGGGAGTCAGGAAATTTGGGCTTCAGGAGTAACTTATTATAAAAGTAGAGAAGCCAGAATGGAAGAATCAGAGGATGGTGGTGATTTTTATGATAAAGTTTATGATGCCGACCGGCCTGAATTATTTTATAAAGGGAATGCTTTTAGAACAGCACACCCGGGTGGAGAATTGTATATCAGGAAGGATTCAAAATGGGATGTTCCAGAGCCTGAGTTAACCCTTTTTATGACTTCAAATGCGAAAATTGTAGCCTATACCATTGGCAACGATATGAGTTCCAGAAGTATTGAAGGTGAAAACCCGCTTTATTTACCTCAGGCAAAAGTGTATGATAAGTGTGCTGGACTTGGCCCATGTTTGTTCATAACTGAAAATCCTATTCCTGAAAATACTCAGATTACATTGGATATTTTTAGAAATAATGAAAAAGCCTTTTCAGAAAGCATTGGAATTGATCAAATGAAAAGAAAACATACTGATTTGGTAGAGTTTTTATTTAGAGAATGCAGTTTCCCTACAGGTTGTTTTTTAATGACCGGAACTGGAATAGTTCCTCCAAATGAATTTACTTTACAAGCTGGTGATAAAGTGAGTATAACTATTGAACATATAGGAACACTGACACACACTATAGCTCAGAAATAGATTTTTAAGACAGACTAACTACAATTTTTTAATAATTATAAACCATTTTCCCAAAATGCAGATAGAAGGAAAACAACTAATTGGAAATGAGAATTCGGCAAAAAGTGGAATGAGCTTTTTTGCCAAAAATCCAAAAGATAATGCTAATCTGGATGTGGAGTTTAATGAAGCCTCCAAGGCTGAAATTGATGCCGCTGTAAACTTAGCTCAAAAAGCCTTTGAAATATATAAAGGGAAGTCCGCCTCTGAAAAAGCGGATTTTCTGGATAGAATCGCTGAAGAAATATTGGCCTTGGGTGATACTCTTATCGAAAGATGTATGCTTGAAACAGCTTTGCCAGAAGGCCGGCTGGTAGGAGAAAGAGGGAGAACGGTTAATCAATTAAAAGCTTTTGCAAAAGTCCTTCGGGATGGAACCTGGTTGGACGCTAGAATTGATACAGCTCTTCCTGATAGGCAGCCTTTGCCAAAACCTGATATCAGACAAATGCATATCCCATTGGGCCCGGTAGGAATATTTGGAGCAAGTAATTTCCCATTAGCCTTTTCTGTAGCGGGTGGAGATACAGCATCTGCTTTGGCTGCTGGTTGTCCTGTAATAGTAAAAGGACACCCTGCTCATCCGGGAACTTCCGAATTAGTGGGGAAGGCTATTATTGTAGCAGCAAAAGCAACAGGAATGCCGGAAGGTGTTTTTTCATTGGTACAGGGTACCACCACTGATGTAGGAATGGCAATGGTAAATCATCCATTGATAAAAGCCATCGGATTTACTGGATCATTTCGAGGAGGAAAAGCTTTATTCGATGCAGCCGTAAAAAGACCAGAGCCAATTCCTGTATATGCAGAGATGGGAAGCTCTAATCCTGTATTTTTATTGCCGGGGGCAGTGAAGGAGAGGGGAGAGGCTATTGCCACAGGTTTGGCTGGCTCAGTTACACTTGGCGTAGGTCAGTTTTGTACTAATCCGGGTGTGGTAATTGGTTTAGCCAATGAAGAAACTGAAGTGCTTATTACCAAAACTGGTGAAAAAATGGCCGAAATTGATGCTGGAAATATGCTTACTGAGGGGATAAGAAAAGCTTTTGATGCTGGTATTTCAAAACTTAAAAACGAAGCTTCTGTTTCCACAATTGGTGAAGGCAAAAAAGGTGAAACTTATAATAGTGCACAGGGGCAGATATTAAAAACTGACGTGAAAAGTCTTTTAGCTAATCCTGATTTAGCTGAGGAAGTTTTCGGACCTTCTTCAATAGTTTTTTCTGCAGATAATAAGGAGGAAATTATAGAAGCAGCTCGCCAGTTAAAAGGCCATCTTACAGCTACCATCCAGGGAACTGAAGCAGATTTGGAAGAATATAAAGAATTGATTTCTATCCTTCAGGAGAAAGCGGGAAGAGTACTTTTTAATGGTTTCCCAACCGGGGTGGAAGTTTGCGATTCCATGGTGCATGGTGGCCCATTCCCGTCTACTACAGATTCAAGAACTACTTCTGTAGGTACTGCTGCTATTAAGCGTTTTGCCAGACCAGTATGTTTCCAGAGTTTCCCTAATGCATTCCTACCAGATGAATTAAAAAATGAAAATCCATTGAAAATCTGGAGATTGGTAAATGGAGAGTTAAGTAAAGAAACGATTTAGTATTGAAAATTTATCTTGTAATTTTACAAAAGGGATATGGCATTTGCTGTATCCCTTTAATTGTTAGTTACCTTAATCAATCAATTTTTACCTTAGGCAAATAAGCCAAATGAAAAATTACACAGAATTTGGAAATGGGGAAAAAATCTTATTGGCATTTCATGGGTTTGGTCAGGATGGTTCTGTTTATAAATCTCTTACAAAGCATAAACCCGATTACAAAATTTACAGTTTCGATCTTTATTTCCATGGGAAAAGTTATTGGAATGAAGAGCAAGATTTTCTGAAACCCAAAAAACTCAAAAAAGCCTTTAAGAAATTTTTTGAAGAGAAAAGCATCCAAAAATTTGAGCTTATTGGTTTTTCAATGGGATGTCGTTCTGCTCTTGCCCTGACAAAATATTTTCCTAAAAGGATTAAAAAAATCACCTTGATTGCCCCTGATGGGATAAGGGAAAATTTCTGGTACCGATTTGCCATTCGTAATGCTTATGGACAAAAAATATTCTCTTCTATTATTGCAAATCCTGCTTGGTGCATAAAAGTTTTGGATATTCTAAAAAACTTAAGAATTGTCCCGGCAAGTCAGATTCAGATTGCAAAATGGCAATTAGAAGATAAACAATTAAGAGATCGAATCTATTATACATGGCGATTATACCGGTTTTTTCAATTCAACTTCAAAAAAATAGGAAAACAAATTTCTAAGAATAAAGTAGAAGTAGAAGTTATACTTGGAGATAAAGATTTTATTATAACCGAGAGGCATATTCAACCATTGGTGAGTAACATAAAGAAATATAAGTTAAGCACTATTCCATCCAATCACTTTTTCCTCATCGCAAATTACATGAAACATTTACCTAAAGTTAGCCCCTCGGTTGAATTGAAATAAACATTAATTTAAAACCTTCTTCCTTCCCAAAAAAGGTTTGATGTTTTCAAACAGGACTGTCATAAAAATTAAGGTACCACCAATAATTGTATTCCCTTCAGGAACTTCTCCCAAAAGGAAGAAGGCTATAATAATTCCATAAATAGGTTGGAAACTGGTAATAATACTGGCTGTACTGGCGGAGAAAAATTTGAATGAATGGGTGAACATCATCTGACCAATAGCCGAATTTACAATTCCCAGTATTAGTAAGTATCCAAGGTTGGTTGGGCCTATTTCCAGGTCAACAAAAAATAGTACTGGTGAAAGCGTTATTCCGGCCACCATCAGTTGATAAAACATTAGAGTAGAGGCTTGAAATTTCACCAGCTTTTTGCTATTCATTAAATTCCTGATGGCATATAATAAGGCAGAAAATATTCCTATTGCCGCTCCCATGGTAATATTATTCCCCACATTAAAATCAGGAACAATAAAGTAAATCCCAAAAATTACAACAATGGCACTGATCAGGTTTTGAATTGAAAATGGTGTTTTTCGGAAGAACGGCTCCAATAAAGTAGTGATCACTGGAAATGTGAAAAGGGAAATAAAAGCGATAGCAACAGTGGAAATTTGAATAGCATAAAAGTAAGTCACCCAGTGGAAGGCCAATAACACTCCCGATAAGGCAAAAAACTTCCAGTCATTTTTGAAGTCAATCTTAATATTCCTTTTGGTGAATCTGAGGAATAGATAAAGAAAAATAGCACCAATAATACACCTTAAAAAAATGATATAAGAAGGAGGCAATGAAATCAATTTTCCAAATACCCCTGAAGTGGACATGATAATGGTGGCAAAATTGAGCTCGAGGAGATGTTTGATGTTTTTATTCATTGCTTCAATAGAAATTTTCTGCAAAGAGAGCAATAAAATATAAAAAAGCTGTACAAATCATTGATTTATACAGCTTTTACAAAAAATTAAGGCAATTAAAAGATCATTATAACGGACAATGAAGAATTACATTTGCCCAACAACCGGAGATACATATTTCTCCATTAATTTCTTCAATACTACTTCAAGTTTGTTGTCTTCATAATCTCCTACAGTAGGCTTAATAAAATTAGTGTTTCCAAGGTGGTCTGTTAAAAAGATATAAGTTCCACCAGTGGCCATACTCATAAATCTTAATAAAAATTCAGATTCTTTGTCAATGCTTTTTGTAACAACAGGAACAATTTTAATCCCCTTTTCTGAAGCCTCTCTAATAGATTTCTGCAGGTATGGCAAATTTAAATTATTTTTATGGGGCATTTCCTCAATACTTAAGAAAAGCACTTTTGAACGGGCTTTTTCTGACCAGTCAGCAGAATTTATTTTTTGAGATAACAAATCTTCAAATGATGTTGATGCTAATTCTTCAGATGCTAATTCTTCATTAATACCTTTAGATTTTTCTGTCAGGTTTACATATTGCCCCTGTGCACTTTTTGCAAAAAAAGAAGAGTTTAGGTTAGCTTCAATTTTTCTGTTGTCTAGGTAAAGGTTTTGAGCAATATCTGTAATAGTTTTGTCTATTATTTTAAATTCCTCAACACTATTTGTTAATCCAATTGAATGAATATCAAGGTTTTGAGGGCTACTTACAGGAACATTATATTTCAAACAATAAATTCCTCCTGATCTGATTGCTTTATAAGTTTTTAATTCGGCATCAGCTGTTTCTAAAGTTATACTGAATTTATCTGAAGGAGCCAAATCGAAGATATCTGGCCAAAGTTCTACTTTTCCTTCCATATCGGAAGTTCCACACCACAACACCTCATCTTTTTTAGAGAACAGAGTGACTTTCACATTGTTAAGAGGCTGTTGCCCTGGAGTTACAATATAGGTTGTAATTCTGTTCTCAAGGTTGAAACCCATAGCGTTTTCCATATAATCCCAATTGTAATCAATTAACAATTCTATCCATAAATCCCAATTGTCCAAATCACTCCACTCAGCAGCGGTTAGTACTTCTTTTGGTAAATCAGTTCTTAATTTACCCCCAACTTTATACGATGGTTCAGTTTTATCCTTGATTTCCTGATCTGACTCAAGCGTTATATTAATGGTGTTTTCAGTTCCTATTTTAAATTCCTTATCTAAAAAACCATAGTGGCTGAAAATTAAGGTTACTTCTTTTTCAGCAATAGTTAAGGCAAATTTTCCTTCAATATTAGTAGTAGCACCAATTGAAGAGCCTTTTACTTTTACCATCACACCTGGGATGGCCATGAATTGTTCTATATGCTTTCCTCCTGGAATAGTTGCAGCAAGTTCTGTTGTGCCTACAATTCCGGTAATAATTCTTTTTTCAGCAGAAAGGAAAGAAAAGGTAAATAAAAGAAGAGTTGTTAAGATTAGATTTTTCATAGCCAGTTAATAATTTCAGTTTTAAGAAAATTTTGAAATGGTTGAGGTAGTAGTTAGGAATTTTGGATCAATGTATTTGTTTATATGTTTAATAATCATGATGTAATATTCGCCAAAATTTTACAGAAAAAGAATGATTTAGCCTTTCTCATTTACATTTCTTAAGAATATTAAAATTTATTAAATAAATTATATAAAAGCAAAAACAAAACATAATAGTGTGTTATTTATTTTTTTTTGATGTTTTAAATTAAATTTATGTTAATGGTCAGAATTATTAGTGGGGATAATTGAATTCAAAGTAAAGGGTAATAAAAATGTGTTGTTTTAAGCAAAAAAGAAGATTTTTAACTTTTCCTACATTAAAAATGAGGAAGTTCTAAACCAAAACTTTATTTTTCTGAGATCTTAAGTTTAAGAATTTATTTAATACCCTGAACTTTTGAAAGGATTTTCCAATATTAAATCCTGGACTTAAATTGGAAGCTTAACATAATTCCTTATAATTTAGAGCTAATAAAGAGAAAGGCTTTTGCATGATAAAACATAAGAATATTGGAATATAAAGTATTGGTGATTATTCCGGCTTTTAATGAAGAAAAGTCAATTGGAAAAGTTATAAATGATATCCCAAAGAATTTGGTATCGGAAACCGTGGTAGTGAATAATGCCTCAACAGATCGGACATTGGAAGTGGCCAAAAATGCTGGAGCTACAGTTTTAGATGAAAACCGCCAGGGGTATGGGTTTGCCTGCCTAAAGGGAATTGAATATGCCCAATCAGTTTTAGAAGATAAGGGAAAATCTATAATTGTATTTATAGATGGTGATTATTCAGATTACCCCCAGGAAATGCCCGATGTTGTAAACCCAATTGTGGAGGGTGATTATCATATGGTAATAGGATCGAGGGCCTTGGGTAAAAGAGAAAGTGGCTCCATGACCCCTCAACAAATATTTGGAAACTGGCTGGCTACCAAATTGCTGAAAATGTTTTATAATGCTGAGTTTACGGATTTGGGACCATTCCGTGCAATTCGCTTCGATAAATTATTGGAAATTGAAATGCAAGACCAAACTTATGGCTGGACGGTAGAAATGCAGGTAAAGGCAGCAAAACACAAATTGAGGTTTTGTGAGGTAAAGGTCAATTATAAAAAGAGAATTGGTGTGTCCAAAGTCTCCGGAACTATTAAAGGTACCATATTGGCAGGTTATAAAATTCTCTGGACTTTGTTTAAGTATAGGTGATTTTCTGGAATTTGGACTTTCAATAGTGGGATAATAAAAATCGATAGATAACAAACTGGAATTGTTTGAAAAGGCTGTTTTTTTTGGAAAAATTCTAGAAATACAAGGAGATAAAATTGAAATTGATAGTGAATGTATAATGCATTTTTAAGTAGTGTGTGTAGCTGTTCTATTATTGTTCTTTTCCAGAAAAATCAATTCCAGTTTTTCATTTATCCGTTTTTTATGAAATTCAGAATATCCAAGTTTAACATAAAGTGATAAGTTTTTTTCACTTTTATGTCCAGTAAATAACTCAAAACGTTTAACATCATCAAATTGAGATTCAATGCGTTTCATTAGTTTTGTTCCTAGCCCTTGATTCCGAAACTCTTTTTTTACTATTAACCTTCCAATCTTGCAGGTATGTGAGTCGAAACTTCCTCGAACAGACCCAACTATCTGCCCATTGGATTCAACTTTTAAGAATTTTTCATTTTCAAAGTCAAGTTCAATTGATTCCAAAGTTTGTATTAAGGGTGGAATTGAAAAATCATCATATAATTCTGCTTCCTCGAAATAGCAAGTTTTTTGTAATTCTAGTATGGACTCAAGATCTTCTTTTTCAGCTATAATTATTTTCATCTCTTTACTTCTATTGCTACTAAGAGATGGTAAACTACATATTTCTATCCTAATTCAAAATATTTCAACTTTATATCTTTTAGAGTTAGGAAAATATTAAAAAAAGAAGGCTGATTATCAGTGCCTAATGAAAGTGTTATATAATAGAGGACAGAAGCCAGAATTATTATAAGAAAGCTAAATTTGAAATAGATCTAACGTCCAACAACTAACTTCTGTCTTCAAAAAAAAGCTTAGCTTATTTCAGCTCCAACTTTTTCCAATAATTTTTTTGTAAGTATAATTCCTTCATCTTCAGGAACCGAGCCTGAATATTCTATGCCTACATAGCCTTTATAACCATGGCTTTTAACAATTTTCATGATTTTGGTAAAATCAGTTTCAGTACAATTACCCTGCTCGTCAAAACCCATTGCTTTTGCACTTACACCTTTGGCAAATGGCATTAATTCATCTACACCTTTATATCTGTCATATTCGTTGGCACAACCGTCATCTCCTCTTTCAATACAGAAATTCCCAAAATCCGGAAGTGTTCCACTGTTTGGTAAATTCACTTGTTTCATCACATTAGCCAACCATGTTCCATCAGAAGAATACCCACCATGGTTTTCTACAATCACTCCAATATCCAGCTCTTTTGCAAAAGTGGATAATTTTCCAAGAGCTTCTACGGCTGCTCCACTAACTTCTTCAGCAGTTCCTTTCCCAGCAGCATTTACCCTGATTGAATGACAACCTAAGAATTTTGCAGCTTCTACCCATTTGTAATGGTTTTCTACGGCATTGTTCCTTTCTGCGGCATCAGTACTGCCCAGATTTCCTTCTCCATCAATCATGATCAGTACGTTTTTAACATCCAGATCAATAGTTCTTTGTTTCAATTCTTTTAGATATTCCATATCCTTGGCTTTATCTTTAAAAAACTGATTCACATATTCTACAGCCGAAATACTAAATTCATTTTTAGCCTTGGCAGGGAATTCCATGTTTGTCAACTTATTAGCAAACAGGGTTTTATGTAAAGACCATTCGGCAATAGAGATATCGAAAAATAACTCTTTGGCCAGATTGCTTTCTCCTTTTTCCTCCTCACCAGTTGCAATCTCCTGTTCTCCACCTTGTTTTGGACTACATCCCCAAATTATAGAAGAAGCTCCACCAGCCAAAGTAAGAGCAGCTGTTGATTTACCTAAATTCTGTAAAAAAATACGTCTTTTTTTTTCATTATCAATGATTTTCAAAATGTGTTTGAAGTATTTGAAAAGTACCTAAAGTCTCTCAAATTTAGTAATTAAAACGTTTTAAATAATCTTATTTCGCGGAATATTCCCTTCAAATTACGAATAAGGCTAGTTCAGAAAATACTCACCATTGCTTTTTATCCTTATGTTTGGAAGGGTTTTATTTTCTTTAAAATGTATATAAGCAGGCTTCAGATTATCCCAAAATTCCATTTTAGAATTGAAAAAGGAATCATGATCATCAAGCCATTCTATTCCGCTTTCATTGAGGTGAGTGGGAAAAATATGAACAGGGATTTTTTGTTGGCCATTATTTTTAGCTTCAATGGCCAAAATGTATAATTTTTTGATCTTATCATCAGTAATTGGCAGGCAGCCTATGGTTACACAATTTCCGTGAATGAAAATATCTCCTCCAGGATTTTGTTTGTTGCCAAGTACTTTATCGGAAGCATTAGGATAATTTATTCCAAGGGAAAGATGGAATGCGCTACTAGGATTGAACCGGTCAATATGATAAAATCCTTCAGGCACCTGGTAATCTCCAAATTTTCTTTTAGGACCCAATTTTCCTGATGTTTCGCAAATTTGATAATCCTGAATGAGTTGAAATTTTCTGTCCTTATTACTCTTGGCCCAAACCTCTAGAATCCCTTCTTTTTTAAATGCTCTCAGAAAAATTTGAATATTAGAAATGGTAAATCCTTTTTCTTTAAGGTCTGCTTTTATGCTTTCATAATGAGTACGATAGGCATCTCTTACTCTGGGATACTTCATCTGATCTGTTTTAAAGTCGGTGGCAGGACTAAAAAGAAATTGAAAAATGATGAGGAGGAAAAAAGAAATTTTCATTTGTAATATGTTTGCTTTATAGCTCATAATACAGCCATTAAAAAAAGGAACAGCACAAACAAAAAAAAAGTAACTTGAAAAAGTTACTTTTCTTAAAAGATTTTGGATATTAAATGTTGTTGTTATTCGGAAATGCCGTTTTTCATTAGTGTCTGTACTCTTTTAAAGTCATTCATTGGTTCAATTTTAATCACTTTTTCAGTGTCATTATTATATACCACTTCATAAAACTGTCCATCTAAATCAAATAATGAAACCCTACAATTACCTTCTGTTTCAGATCCAATTAATTGTCCTTTTCCGAATACTATTGTTCCCTTTTGCATAAGAGAAAGGTGCTCAAAATTAATAGTGCTATTCATTGACATATGAAAGTATTTTTGGAGAGTTAATCTCTAAAATTATTAATAAATTGTTAATACTCCAAATAAAACTCTAAAAGTATTTTGTTTTATGAGAAAAATATTGTAGACAATCGAAAAAGTAGGCTTGAAAACCGCTAAGATTGAATGCTTGGTTTATTTCCATATTACAAGGAAAAACCCTTCAAAAAAAATGGTATTCATAACAAAAAATGATTTTTTTAATGATTGCCAATATAAAGATGTGAGGATTTGAATTGAGGTGCCTGTTTAAATTTGGTAAGAAAAAAAATAATGGCAGGATTGAGAGTAATAATCAGTTTAATGTTAACTTCATCAAGTATTTGTAAAAAGGTTCTAACAGGTAGAAAAATTAAAACAAAGAAAGGTTGCCCATTAGATAAGCAACCTTGCATATAATATTTTGAAGAAAATATTAACCTAATGCACTAATCGCTTTTTCATAGTCTGGCTCTTGTACGATTTCAGGCACCTGCTCAGTATAAACTACCTTTCCAGCTTCATTCACAACCACAATTGCTCTTGATAATAGACCTGCCAACGGGCCATCTTTAATTGTTACCTGATAGGTATCACCAAATTCGCTTGATTTAAAATCGGATAATGGAATTACATTTTTTAATCCCTCTGCTTCACAAAATCTATTATGAGCAAATGGAAGATCTTTTGAAATACACAAAACCACAGTATTGTCCAACGAATTTAGTTTTTCATTAAAGCTCCTCACAGAAGCTGCACAAATTCCAGTATCAACACTAGGGAAAATATTTAGTACTACCTTTTTCCCTGCAAAGTCTTTTAAGGAAGTCTGGCTAAGGTCTGTTTTTGTTAAAGTAAAATCTGAAGCCATTGCACCTTCGGCAGGTAGATCTCCTAAAGTATTTATTGGATTTCCTTTTAATGTAATAGAAGCCATTTGGTTATATTTTAAGGTTAAAAAATAATAAGTGTTGAAACGAATAAACTAATTTCGCTCAAAACTCTAAGCTAAAAATAAGAAGTTAGTTTTGCCATTAATTGTTTCATTTTTTTTGATGCCACCATATTCCATCAGATATTTGAGCTATTATTAATGTCTAATTTTTCAAGATTTTACCAATTTTAAATTTAACCCTGAAACTTTAATGAAACAGTTTATTTCTTTTTGCCTGATTAATATTGCAGCATTATTCATATCTGTAGGGTTTAGCCAGATACAGGCACCAGCTGCCAGTCCAAAATCAACAATTACCCAGGCATTTGGACTTTCTGAAATTACCCTTGAGTACCATCGGCCGGGGAAAAAAGGGAGGGAGATAATCGGAGCCCTTGTACCTTATGATGCTGTTTGGAGAACAGGAGCAAATGCCACCACTGCCATTACTTTCAAGGATGATGTAACATTAGGTGGTGAAGCTGTTAAAGCTGGTAAATATTCTCTTTATACTATTCCCGGAAAAGAAGAATGGACAATAATCCTTAACAGCTTCGAAGGCTGGGGAACCATATATAACGAGAAAAAAGATGTGCTTAGATTTAAAGCAAAAGTAGAAACATTAACTGAAACGGTAGAAACTTTTACCATAGATTTCAGTGATTTTACTGATAATAGCACTGTGATGACGCTTAAATGGGATAATGCAGCCGTTCCTATAAAAATTGAAATGGAAGTAGATAGCAAAGTAATGGCACAAATTGAAGCGACTATGAAAAACCCAGATGAACTAAATGCCAGTTCATATTATCAGGCTGCTGCTTATTATTTACAAACTGACCGGGACTTGGACCAGGCTTTAGAGTGGATTAACCAATCTTTGGAATTAGATCCAAAACCTTATTGGGTTTACAGGTTGAAATCAAGCATTCTGGCTGGGAAAAAAGAGTATAAAGCTGCCATCCAAACTGCTGAGACAAGCATGGAAGCTGCAGAGGCTGCTGGAAATATGGATTTTGTTAGAATGAATAAAAAGAACATTGAAGAGTGGAAAAAACTTTTGTAATTTATTTTTAATCGAGTCAATATAAGGGAAGACTGACAATGGTTTTCCCTTTTTTGTTCCATTGTTGATTACCATCATCATCTGGTATTCTGGCAATCGTTTTCAAAGCAAAAGATTTCAGTAATATTGATTATACCTTAGTATTTCATTAGTTTGCTAAAAAAATAAATATTGATAAATAATGAAATACTTCCTTTCCTTTATCCTCTTTTTTCTATTTGTAAATACCCTTTTTGCTCAAAATAATAGTCTTTCCCTTTCCTCTCCAGATAATAAACTTGAGTTTAATTTTGAAATTAAAAACAGTGATAGGTTGCAACAGGCTATGTTTTATTCCATTCAGTATAATGAAAAAGATGTGGTGAAGCTCTCCCAACTGGGGATCATTCATAAAGGAAGAAATGGCTGGAACACACCTCACTGGTCTGAAAATATTGAGTTAATTGATTCGGACAAAAGCAGTAAGGATACTTCATGGAAACCTGTATATGGGGAAAGAAGTACTGTCCGGGACTATTATAATGAAATGGCTATTCGGGTGAGAATGAAAGGTAAAACAAATAGGGAACTATTAATTTATGTAAGGGCCTATAATGAAGGAATAGCTTTTAAGTACCATTATCCTGAAGGAAAGAGTGCACAGATTATTGATATTGAAAGTGAGTTAACTTCATTTTCATTTGAAACTGGGACTGAAGCTTATTTCTCTGCAAAAGCTCAGGGAGAATACGAGTTATTGCCATTATCCGATTGGGAAAATGAAAGTGAAAGACCACTTACACTGGTGCTGCCAAATGGTCTTTTTGCCTGTGTAGCTGAAGCCGAAATGGTTAATTATTCCCGAATGCGACTGGAATTAGCCGAAGGCAAGCCTAATACATTAAAGGTGAATTTGTTTGGAGGTGTAACCGAAGCTCCCCCATTTAGTACCCCATGGCGGGTTGTAATGGTGGCAGAAAAACCTGGAGATCTGATTGAAAACAATGATATTATTCTCAACCTAAATCCACCATCAAAAATTGAAAATTCTGCCTGGATTAAACCTGGAAAGGTAATACGAGAAGTTACTTTATCTGATGCTGGGGCAAAAGCCTGCGTAGATTTTGCCGTTGAAAGGAATTTGCAATACATTCATTTTGATGCGGGTTGGTATGGCCATGAATATTATGTTGCTGAGGATGCTACTACAATTACAGTAGATTCTTTAAGAAACCCCAAACGTGATTTGGATTTGCATAAAGCCATTAAATATGCCAAATCAAAAGGAATAGGTGTATTAGTTTATGTGAATCATAGGGCTTTGGAAAGACAACTGGATGAAATATTACCTCTATACAAAAACTGGGGAATTGATGGAATAAAGTATGGCTTCGTACAAGCTGGCTCCCACAGGTGGACTACCTGGCTACATGAAGCGGTAAGAAAAGCGGCTGATCATCAATTGATGATTGATATCCATGATGTCTACAGACCAACAGGATTTAGCCGTACTTATCCAAATCTGATGACCCAAGAAGGAATACGGGGAAATGAGGAAATGCCGGATGCTACCCACAACACAATTTTGCCGTTTACCCGATATATTGCCGGAGCGGGAGATTATACAGTTTGTTATTACTATAGGGAGGAATTTGGTCATCCCAAAAGGCATATCATGACTACGCCTGCACACCAATTGGCGCTTTCTGTTGTTTGTTATAGTCCTTTACAGTGGATTTACTGGTATGATAAACCTGCTGATTATCAGGGTGAACCAGAAATTGAATTTTTTGATCATGTCCCAACAGTTTGGGATGATACAAAGGTAATTAGTGGAGAGATCGGTCAATACATTGCCATGGCAAGGAAGAGTGGAAAGGACTGGTTTGTAGGTGTGATAACCAACAATGATGGCAGAAGTCTGGAAATATCTTTAGATTTTCTGGAAGAAGGGAAAAAATATAAAGCCTTTTTATATGAAGATGGAGGAGAGAAAATAAAAATCAGAACTCATGTAAAAATTGAAGAGAAAAAGGTGAAACAAGGCGATAAAATAAAAATGGAACTGAGACCAAGTGGTGGTATGGCGATCAGCATTGTGGAGATGGATTAATACTCATTCGAAAACTTTGTTATCTTTAGGTTTTCTGAAAAACCAAACTTTTACCTCATGGATGGCTTATCAACTGCAATTCTTATAATTGCCCTTTTTATTATCATGACCGGGATGGGGCTTTCCCTCACTATTAATGATTTTAAAAGAGTATTAAAATTCCCACTGGCTGTGTTTGCTGGGTTTTTAAATCAAATCATTTTATTACCAATAATAGCCTATGTGCTTGTTAATTTATTAGAGGTAAGCCCTAACATAGCAGTAGGAATTATGATCCTTTCTGCCTGTCCTGGTGGACCAACATCTAATTTATTGACCCTCCTGGCTAAAGGTGATACAGCCCTTTCCGTAACTTTAACTGCTGTAAATAGCCTGATTACCATTATTACCATTCCACTAATTGTTAGTTTTGGTTTAGCTGAATTTATGGGAGGTGATGCTACTATGGTAGATGCCCCAATTGGGAATATTGCAGGATCGCTTGTAGTGGTGATTGCCATCCCGTTATTGATTGGAATGGCTGTGAAGAAGTACTCCAATAATTTTGCTTTAAAAATGGAAAAACCAGTTCGAATTGCCAGTGCAATTGTTTTGGTTTTAGTGATTATTGGAATCACCATTAAGGAAAAAG
The DNA here is from genome assembly GCA_019634305.1 of Flammeovirgaceae bacterium. Lineage (GTDB taxonomy): Bacteria > Bacteroidota > Bacteroidia > Cytophagales > Flammeovirgaceae > Flexithrix. The sequence continues at coordinate 16,404 of JAHQVQ010000008.1, forward strand.
ATAACCTTGTGGCCTATTTTGAAAGTGCTCTGATCATTGCACTGAGTTTAAATATCGCCACAATGTTGGTAGGGTTTATCACGGCAAAAATTATGGGTTTGAGTTTCAGACAGGCGTTAACGATTTGCATAGAATCTGGGAATCAAAATGGAACACTAGCGATTCATGTAGCTGTTGTTTCACTAGGAAGGTCTGATTTGGCGATCGCAGCAGCAGTCTATAGCCTCATCATGTATGGAACTGCACTTATCCCAATTGGAATTGGAAACAAACAAAATGTTCGGGCAGAATCAATTTCATAGGAAAGAGGTGTATTAACATTAGACTTATTTTTTACTAAAAAAATGTTGCTGTATGGGGCTAGTTCGTTTTAATGATGATCTTTTAATTTTAATGAACAAACCATGATGAATGAATCAATATTAGATGCTGAATTAGCAGACAACAGTGAAGGTTTTGAAAATGTAGAATATGCTGGTTTTTGGATTAGGGTAGGGGCTTCCTTAATCGATTTTTTGGTTTTGTTGCCTGTAGTAGGATTGGGTATTTATAATATGTTGAGTATTAAGTCTATGTTATTAATGCTTGTCCTAACTATTGCAGGAGCAATTTACAAACCGTATTTTGAATGGAAAAAGGGGGCAACTATTGGAAAAAGTGCAGTGGGAATAAAAGTAGTAAACATGGACTTAATGCCTATTACCTTAAATCAGGTTGTAGCAAGATACTTTCCATGGATAATAAATTACGCCTTATCACTAATATTGGATTTTTATTTATTTTCCTCTCCTGAGTTTAATTCTACAACAGATTTTGTAGAAATAGGTCTGATTACAGAAGGCTTACCATTGGAAGGCATTAATAGGGTTTATAGCTTTATTTTCCTAATTATGGTTGGTAGTTTGATTTTCGACAAATTTAAGCAGGGAGTACATGATAAAGCTGCAAAAACCTATTGTATAAAATCAAATTAAAAAAACAGGCAATAATGGTACAAGCCTCACACTTGTGCCTTCATCTAGAAACTATTCAAAATGATTAAAATTGGTGTTTCTCCATGCTTCATCTACCAGGATATTAACAGGGCAGTTTTTGGTCCTAAAACATTGACTTACATTGAAAATGATATGGCTCGCTATCTTACCAGAAAGGGAGTTGTACCGGTTTTGATCCCTGAATTACCTGATACTGAATTACAGGAATTTCTTGTGGAACTTGATGGCTTTGTTTTTCAGGGAGGAGATGACATTGCTCCGGAAACTTATGGGGAAACTCCCATTGGAAGGTGGAAAGGCAACAAACACCGGGATGATTATGAATTGAAAATTATGGATTTTGCCATCAAAAATGATAAGCCTGTTTATGCTATTTGCAGGGGGATGCAATTGCTCAATGTATATTTCGGAGGAAAACTATATCAAGACATTCCCACCCAAACTCAAACTCAAACTGAGATTGTACATAGAGATGCTGAAAAGTATGATAACATTACCCATGAAATTGTTTTTACAGGAGGTGATTTTTTGGAGAAACTTTATGAGAAACATACCAAAAGAGTAATCAATTCTATCCATCATCAGGGAATTAAGGAATTGGGAAATGATCTGGAAATATTAGCAAAGTCTACTGATGATGGAATGGTAGAAGCCATTATGTGGAAAGGAACAGAAAAAGGGAAAGTATTGGGTGTTCAGTGGCATCCGGAATTTGCCTATACTTTAAAAGGCACCATGTTAGATGGAGAATTGCTTTATACTAACTTTTTAGAATTCTGCTCCTGATTATTGGTTAAAGATATACTCTTTTCAACAAAACTACATGAGTAGTTATACGAGATAAAGCGTTAGTCTTAGGAGAAACCCTCTTTTGGTTTAAAAAGTAAGATAATCATAGAAGGAGCTATTCAGTATTTCATAATAATTATAATCTGGAGTTGGAAAAACAAGCCAAAGTCAAGATTGAGACAAACATGAAGGGAATATCATAAAAACAAACAATAATACCATTTGCATTATGTTATTGATAGTCATTAACAATTATTATTTTTTTACTATAGATTTATGTATTAATTGCCGGATAAAGTTTTTTTAACTTAATGCGGGAGTCACTAGTTGTAAAACGCCAATTTATTTTAGTGTTTTTGTTGTTTCTGTGATCCTGCCATGCCTTTGTTTCTTCCTTTATGGTTTCAATATTATCAATCCTACGGTTTAAACACTGACTGTTTAATACATTTAATTCGATTTCAGTCATATTCATACCATGTTGGGGTGTAAAAACAAATTCAAACTTATCCCATAATTTTTTTGCTTCTTCAGGAGTAAAGGTCTCATATAAAGAGGCCGTTTTATGGCCAGGGCTGTTAAGTTCTAAAAGAACAAGTATATTTGTAAAAAAAAGCATAACTGTGGAATTATATACAGCACTAATTAGGATAAAAGACCCCAGGCGTTTACAAGGGCTTCGCACGACTTTACCTCAAATTTTGGCGA
>JAHQVQ010000083.1 GCA_019634305.1 Flammeovirgaceae bacterium
ACTTTCTCCTGCAATTTAGCTTCAGGATTATCAGAAGCTGCAATTTCTCTTTTAAAAATAATTTCTGCAGCACCTTTAGCGCCCATCACTGCAATTTCTGCTGTTGGCCAGGCAAAGTTCATATCAGCTCCAATATGTTTGGAGTTCATCACATCGTAGGCACCACCATAAGCTTTTCTGGTAATCACCGTCACTCTTGGTACAGTGGCTTCACAAAAAGCATAAAGCAATTTGGCACCATTGGAAATGATACCATTCCATTCCTGATCAGTTCCAGGTAAAAATCCGGGAACATCTTCCAATACCAAAAGCGGAACATTAAAGGCATCACAAAAACGAACGAATCTGGCTGCCTTATTACTGGAATTAATATCTAAAACACCAGCCAATACAGCAGGCTGATTACCCACAATCCCTATACTTCTACCGCCAATTTTGGCAAAACCTACAATTATATTTTCTGCATAATTTTTATGAACCTCAAAGAAATCGCCATCATCTACAATACCTTCCACTACTTCCCGCATATCGTATGGCTGATTCGGGTTTTCGGGAATAATATCATTTAATGCTTCTCTTTTTTCATCCCCACCAGATTGATATGGATAAACCGGAGCATCCTCTTCACAGTTTTGGGGAATAAAACTGAGTAATTTTTTGATATTGTTGATGCATTCTACCTCATTGGCACAAGAGAATTGCGTTACGCCACTTTTAGTGCTATGCGTACTTGCTCCTCCCAATTCTTCGGAAGTTACTGCTTCATGCGTTACTGTTTTCACTACATTCGGACCAGTCACAAACATATAGGAAGTGTCTTCCACCATCATGATAAAATCGGTAATGGCTGGGGAATAAACTGCTCCTCCAGCACAAGGCCCCATCACCGCAGATATTTGTGGAACAACTCCTGAAGCAAGTGTATTTCTGTAAAAAATATCGGCATAGCCACCAAGCGATACTACACCTTCCTGAATTCTGGCTCCTCCCGAATCATTCAAACCGATAACAGGTGCGCCATTTTTCATGGCTAAATCCATGATTTTGCAAATCTTCTCGGCATGTGATTCGGATAAAGAACCGCCAAAAACAGTAAAATCCTGGGAAAATACATAAACCATTCTGCCATGGATATTACCATATCCTGTCACTACACCATCTCCCAGATAAGTTTCATTTTCCAATCCAAAATCCCTGCATCGGTGCTTTACGAATTTCCCTATTTCCTCAAAAGTGCCTTCATCTATTAATAAAGCAATTCTTTCCCTTGCCGTTAATTTCCCTTTTTTATGTTGAGAAGCAATCCGTTTTTCCCCACCTCCCTGCTCGGCTTCTATGTTTTTTTGTTTCAGTAATGTTGATTTCTCCTTTTTGTTCATGGTGATATTTTCTGTAAGTACCAGTACTTTTTTTAATATTGAGCAATTTCATCTCAATATCAATCAGTTTTGGCAAATAAAAAGATAGTTATTTCTTTCCAGCTACTTAATTCAATGATTTTTATGCAAATCCAATAAGTGGATTTAAAATTAAGACATTTTAGGGAGATTATTGAAATATGTAGGAGAGGAAGGGAAATAAATGTACGGTAGCAAAAAAACATAAAAGTCAATCCAAAACCTCCAACAGATCTTCATTAATAAAACCTTCAAATTCTTCAGAATTAACTGTTGTTTCAGTTCCTTCTCCAAAAGTTAATTTATACCGCAATTCAGTCTTAAAAGAGCCAGTGTAACAAGGGGCTATCAATTTTATATATTCTCCTTTTTTTACATCAATTTTTTCGGGTTCTATTGGTAGACTTCCAACCGGGCAATACCAAAATGTACTAGGACGAGGTTCTTCAATCAATACCCAATTTCCATTTGTGTCCTTAGCTTCACATAATAATATTAAATTGACTAATGAGGAGTTTAAGGTAATAACAGAATCATTAGGATTATACAAATACATTCTAATTCCTTTAATGGAATAATCGTTATCACTCTCCGATCAAGGATTAAGCTTAGATCATCATATTCATCAAATTTTCCGGTAGAATCTTTAAATACTTTAAAGTTGTAGGAAACACATGGTTTAAAAGGAATGATTTTGACAGGAGAGACATTCGAAGGGAAAGGTTTTTTGTTCCTGTCCTAATAGACTTAGGGGAGGAAGTAAGAATAATAAAGCGAGGAGTTTAAGCATATCAATTTATGCTACTTTTAAAAAACAAATGAAATTTATTAAAGTATTCTTTTAATTGAAGTATTTTACAAAAATACCATTTAATTCATCAAACATTCCATACCCTAATTCATAGGTATTGTTCCTCAAGTTTATACAATATTCTTTAAAATAATTTTCCAGTTTTTCCTTGGCAATTAATTTGCAGGCTTGATCCATACCACTTGCAATTGAATTATAAAAGGAAATCTCCATATCCCCATAGGCTAAAGTGAATTTTATCATCATTTCCACTCTATACAACATCAAGGAAATCTGATTGATGAACAGCAATTTTCCTAAAATCGCTAACTACTTTTCTGGAAAAGCTGCTTCTGCCATTACCATAGCCTCGGTTTGGAAAATATTCCTTTTTAATTTTCTCCTTGTAATCTTCCAGAATTCTACCTGAATCTGAACCCAAATCCATTTCATAATACTTTTTTACCATTTCGAATTTGTCGAACAACATTTTGAGTTCTGCCTTTAATTCTTTCTCTGATAGGGATTGCACATATTTGTTGAATTCTCGTTTCAAAACCTAAAAAATTAATTGAGTTAGAAAAATGTTAAATATATTACTTTACTCCAAATTTTCTAAAATAAAATAAACAAAAAATACCATAAAACCGCTGACTAAGGGATGAGTAATTACTCAATTTACCAACCAATTTGTTAAGGCCATTACAAATAATAAAAGCCACCTCAATGATGAAGTAGCTTTTATTATATTTTTCTAAAAACAGTCAGAATAGGATACTTTAAAGTTTTTCCATTCCGCTTGGGTTTACTCCTAAAACCTAAAATTATACTTCACCAGTAAGTTCCTGCCCATCAGGTTGAAACCTCTCTTTTCGTAATAATTTTCATCTGTGATATTGTTTACCAACAGATCAACCATATGTTTTTGGGTGATTTTATATCTGGCTCTGAAATCCATTACCAAAAATGGAGGATATTCCATTTCGATAAACTGGCTATAAGAACTCCAGTCTCTATCGAATCTGTTACCAACATATCGGCCAGTTAAACCAATGGAGAATTTTTTAAGGTTATCATACTCAATTCCGAAGTTGGAAGTGGTATTGGCAACATTGTGCATATTCACTTCCATTTTACCTACACTGTATAAATCGGCAATTTCCTTAGATTCCAAAATAAAGACCTGGTTGGCATATAATCTTAGAGAATAATTTCCTCCACTTTTTGCACCAAAATCGTAAGAAAGATTCAATTCGATTCCCTGAATATTACTTTCCTCGGCATTCACATAAGATGTATAAGAACCAATGGTATCACCGGAGGCTGTTAATTCTAAATCTGTAGGTTGGGAATAAACAGCAATTGGGTTGTTTTTAAATTTAGTATTAAAGTAAGTAACCTCACCACTAAATCCGGAATTATCGGCATCATAAAAACCAACACCCAAATCAATAGTATTGCTTTTCATACTTTCCAGTTCAGGATTTCCCTTAGTAATATTTACCCATCCTGGTTTGGACGAATCTGCACTTTCTGAATAACCTGCTACATGAAAAACTGAAGCTGGAGTGAATCCCTGTCCGTAAGTTGCCTTGGCAATTAACTTTGAAGTGATTTTATAGTTTAAGCCAATGCTTGGATTGAAAATATTATTTACTTCATTTCTTTCCTTGTTTTCAATTAAATCAGTGGCAGAAATGTCATAGCTAATAGATTCATATCTTCCGCCCAAAACTGTGTTCAATTTATTTTCAAGGAAATTAAGTTGCAATTGTGCATAAACTCCAGAATTTTCCAATCCATAGTTTGGCGAATAAGGGGCTATTTTAGTACCGTCCTGGATAAAGTTTCTGCTGATGTATTTTGCATTATTGTAATCAAATCCCACTACGATAGAATGACTTCCTAAACTGGTTTCATTTTTTGCCTGAAATCCGTTCCAGGTAATTTCGCTTTCGTTGGATTTATAAGGATCTATAAATTCTACCTCACCAGTTGTCCAATCTGTATTGTAGATGGTGTAATTGGTATTGTTTTCCTGCCCATAATATCCTGTAAAACTTACTGTATTGTAATGATTAATTTTCCCGGTTACTTTTCCATCAAAAGACTTTCTCTCTACATCTTTAAGCGCAGGAGCATTGTTTCCATTGGCTATGTCACCCGGAGAATTTACATCATTTGCAGTCAATATATCTCCTTTAATATCTATTCTCCAATTATCATTGATTTGATAACCCAGCCTTAAAGCACCGGAAAGCTTGCTGAAACTCGTTTTTTCTCTAGTAATACCATCTCCTCTGGTATCACCTACCATAGCTGTTGAATCATTTCCTGTAAAGATTTGAGTGGCTTTGTCCCATCCAAATGCATCCCTAAATAGATTATCTCCACCAAGTTTAAAATTATCCTGCTGATTCCAATAATTGATACTTGCATCAAAATCCAGTTTTTCTGTGATATTTCCTCCAACAAAACCGCCAGCATTTAGGGTGTTGAAACTACCATAACCAGCAAAGGCTCCACCGCCAATATTTCCTCTTGACTTTTTGGTAATAATATTCACTACACCGCCCATTGCTTGTGCCCCATAAACTGCTGAGGCAGGACCTTTTAATACTTCTACTCTTTCTACATTGTTCATATCTAAAAGAGATAAGTTGGTAGCAGCAGCTGGTCTTCCATCTATTAATAGTAAGGTTTTTTGATTCAACCCGCTTATCTGAGGTCTGAATCCTCTAATGCCAACTCCTGACAACATTCCTGGATATTGAATCACATCTATTCCAGCAGTTTTTTTAAGAAGATCAGTCATATTAGTAGCAATAGTTTTGTCTATTGTTTTAGCTGAGATGATTTCAATTTTCTGCGGAACATCTCTAATATTTTTTTCAGTTCTGTTAGCTGTGACCACAACATCATCCAGATATTGCTCCATAAATTGCAAGCTAACTGAATAATTGTTTCCAGGTTCTACTGTAATTTCCTGAGTTTTAAAGCCTATATAAGTAAATTGTAGCACGTTGTTATTTCCTGATAATTCAATGTTAAACTTTCCATTAAGATCTGTTGAGGTTCCTGTATTAGTTCCTTTTACCAAAACATTCACCCCCATAATTGGCATATTATCCTGATTGGAAGTGACTTGACCAGTTACCAGTTTTCCCTGAGCGAAACAACTACAGCCAAAAAGAGAAAAAAGCAACAATAAAATTAATAAAGCTGGTTTACTGAGTCGTAAAAAATAGATTTTCATTTTAGTTCTGTTATGTATTTGAGAAATGAATTTTTGATGAAGGGAAAGCCTTCACCTTTAGTTTATCTTTTGTATATAGTATTCAATCTGCAATAAATTGCGGGTCAATGATTTCTTAGAAATTCCATCATTTGTCCTATGGATAGAAATATATCTACTTTCTCCTTTTCTGTATATTTCCACACTGCTCCCTTTTGGATTTTAATAATTTCAAGTGAGGGAAAATCCCCCTTTTCCTTAGTTATGCTATAGTTTTCTCTTTCCAGTGCCTGCCTGGTCCAATGTTCATATAATTGATCACCTTTAAGCTTAATCTTATTTTCTCCGGGTTTATGAATCAAAAATCGACCGGTAATTTTATCGAAATCGAACCCATCTCTTTTAAAAGTATCTTCAAAAACTCCACTTAATACCAGGTCTTCTGGAACGCCACAGGTAAGCTCAAAAAAAGGATGCATCAACATAATTTTATCAGCTCCCTGCAAAGCCAGGTCAAGTTCATGTGTAGAAAGTAAAATTGCTTTTCCAGTGGTTTTTGTGAGTTGCCGAAGTAACCGTACAATTTCTACTCTATTGGGTAAATCCAAATGGGCGGTGGGTTCATCCAGTAAAATAATTGGTGTGTCCTGAGCCAAAGCTCTGGCAATCATTACCTTTTGCCTTTCCCCATCACTTAGTTCGTGCACTTTTCGATTGGCAAAACCTTCCATTCCCGTGGAAAAAAGTGCCCATTGAACTTTTTTTTCATCAGTTTTAGTCAAACCTCCCATCCATCCAGTATGCGGATATCGACCCATTGCTACCAAAGCATAAACTGAGAAATTGGTATTGGTAATTCTTTCCGTTAATACAATGCTAAGTACTTTAGCCAAATCTCTGGCTTTGTATTGAATTAATGATTTTCCATTGATTTGCACATTTCCCTTCAAAGGCTTTTGAACACCAGCCATTGTCCGCATCAGGGTAGATTTTCCCACACCATTTGGCCCAAGCAAACAAACCAATTCACTAGCTTTAAGGCTAAAATTTAGGTTGTTGGATACCTCCTTAATTTCCTTTCCCTTATAGCCAATGGCAAGATCCGAAGTGGTCAATATATCCTGATGTTTTACCAAATTTTTTATTAATTTCAAATCTTATTATAACCAAATAAACTTAAAAACTCTTCTTCTAAATCTGTTCTGTCTTAGCAGGGGTTGCATTTTAGCGACCTTGCTTATTTATCTTTACCCAGCTATTATGTTTCTTTCTATTTCAATTGGTATCCAAGTATCTCCAGTTTTTCTTAGAAACTATTCCTTAAATTCTTACTCCTCAAAATCACCCAAATCACTACTGGGGAACCGATTAAGGCAGTAATCGCATTAATAGGAAGTGTAATATTACTTTCGGGCATTTGAGCGATAATATCACAAATAAGCAAAACCACTGCTCCGGCCAGACAGGTGCAGGGAATCAAAAATTTATGATCTGATGTGTTTAAAATGGCTCTTGCCAAATGAGGAACTGCAATCCCTACAAATCCAATTGGACCACAAAATCCAGTCACTGCTCCGGCAAGAATGCTTGTTCCGGCAATAATGAAAATTCTGGTGAAATTTACATTCATTCCCATGGAGCGGGCATAATTTTCTCCCAGCAATAAAGAGTTCAGCGGTTTAGAAACTAAAAATGCCATAACTAAACCTATGAAAACCACTATTGCCAACACGATCACCTGATTATTAGTAACACCTCCCAAGCTGCCAAAAGTCCATATAATATAGTCCCTGATCAGGTCGGGATTACTGAAATATTGCCAGATACTTACAATGGAAATAGTAATATTCCCTAGCATTAATCCGACAATCAGCAACACCACATTATCTTTCACTTTGTAGGAAATTCCCAAAATCACCATCAATACAGTTGCTGAACCCAAAATTGAAGCGCCAACAATTAGCCAGCTACCCGAAATTCCCATTTCCTTTATGGCATACAAAGTAGCAGCATTCCCGGAGGTGAGCATCACAGCTGCCACACCTAAACTTGCTCCAGAAGTGATACCCAAAACTGAAGGACCAGCCAATGGGTTTTTAAATAGAGTTTGCATTTGTAGTCCTCCAACAGAAAGCGCAGCTCCCGCCAGAATCGCAGTGATGGCTTTGGGTAATCTGATTTTTAAAATAATACTTTCCCAAGCCTTGTTCTCCGAACCATATCCTAATAAAATATTGATAACTTCCGAAAATGGAATCCTTACAGAACCCAATACCAAATCGATGATAAAAAAGAAGATGACCGACAGACCAATTCCCGCAAGTAAGGAAGACCGGGGAACAAGGGACGGCCAATTTTTTTTATCCATTTTTTGGCTACTTATTTCATCAATATGAAAAGGTTTTTGTGTCAAGAAACTTTATTCAAATCTTTTAAAAAAATACAGTTCGTGGTCAGGTAGTAGTTCTGGTTGAATTATCTTAATCAGATCTGCCAAAATAATATGAGGCTGTACAACTCCCGAAGCGTAGTAATCATTTCCCGTAGCTCCTTCTTGTCTTTTATTGTTGTTGTAAATCGCTCCTGTTTTGAAAGGTTTGAGATCAGCAAACCGGTTGTCTTTTGCCAGTAAATCTTCCTTGGATCTAGCCACTCCGGGATTTATCCAGATGTCAGCTTCCAATCCTTTGTTGTAAACCATTTCGAAGTCCATGGGAATTCCCCCTGTAGCCGTATCATCTTTCCAGAAATAATCTGCTCCAGCTTCTTTCAATGAATTACCTAGATAACTATTGCCACCTGGCACATACCAGGTGCCTTTAAAAGGAAGACCACAAATCACAGAAGGCATATTCGAAATGTTTTCTGTAAGCTTCACCATTTTGTTATATTCACTCACAATATGATCAAAATCCTTTTCCCCTTTTTCCTCCTGGTCCATCAGAATAGCTATTATTTTAAGCCATTCTGCTCTAGCTGTAAGTGTTGGTTCCTGCCATTCTGCATTGAGTAAAACAGGAATGCCAAATTCTGAAAGTGTTTGGTAAGTCTTGTTTTTTGAGCCTGGAAAACCTATTACCATTACCACATCTGGATTGAGGTCCACTACCTTTTCCAGATTCATACTACCTCCTTCTCCTACTTCCTGAATTTCTCCACTTGCTATTCCAGCAAGTATTTTTTCATCCCAGACATAATCCTTTGTGGAAATTGCAGTGAGTGTATGATAAGCATCAAATTGGGCAATTAGTCCAAAATGGCTAGAAGAAAGGGCAACCAGTTTTTTTATTGGCGTATTGATTACTGGTAGATTTTCCTTGCCTTCGGGTACCGGTAAGTCCCTTGGTTTTAGTAGATAAGTGATGGTGTCACTTTCTTTTTCATAGTGCTGGTAAATTTGTAAAAGTTTGTAATTTTTATGATAGGTTACTCCAAAACCAATGGCTTCTTTTATTTTGGTTTTGTGTGGATATAAATCTTTAGTAGTAGTATATACTTCATTTTGCGCAACCTCATCCGATCCATTTTTACATCCGGAAAATGATATAATAACCAATAAAAAAAATACACTTCCTAGCCATCCATGGAAATGGAAGTGAATCGGCATATGCCTGAAACAATATGTACAGTTCTTTATCATAAACATTTATGCTTTTCTCCCGAAAGCATTAATAAATTTGTGTATCATGGTAGGTCTTCTGGCTTCTCTGATTTCAAGACTGTCTTCCCATTCATTTTACTGAACAGTGACCAGGGCAATGCCTGAAATTTTTTTAGTGAACCATTATTGGTTTGTAATGAGAATCTTCAGTAAGTATCTGATTCTCAAAAAGCAAAATATTTTCGTTTTCACAAACCAATTTCAGTTTAGTATAACATTTCACCAAACAGAGTTACAGCAGCGGGGACTGCACCGGATTCTAACCGGTTTCCCTTTTTATAGCTTTTCCAAGTAGTCATGTAGGAAAAGCAACCGTAATATAATGCAAATGTAGGTATAAAAATGAGGGTAGCAAACTAAAAAAAATCTTTTTTGGGAATTGATTAAAAAAATATCATTCCAATGATTTTTATCATTATCTTCTATTAATTGTAGCTTTTTTATTTTGAAAAATTTGAAATAGATAGTATCTTATTCTAATTTTAGATGAGTGATTTTTAATGTTCTCCATATAAAAAACAAATATCCCCAAATATTGGGATGGAATAAAAAAGTGTAAAAGCGACATTTACTTAATGGTTTTGTACAGTTCTTTATCATTACTAATTTCATTTCAAGG
>JAHQVQ010000084.1 GCA_019634305.1 Flammeovirgaceae bacterium
ATACCTCTGGGTCAAATGCTTCAAAATCTACTTCAAAAAATTCACAAATGTCTTTTAGAGTGTTAGCAGTATCCTGAATAAAATCTTCAAAAAGTACGATTTTTATTCTCTACTTCGGGATATTTTTGTAATAAGGTTCTAGATGATCTTTATACAAACTCCTTTCTAATACACTAACAGGATTATATTTTAATGTATCTTCAAAAGTGTGTGTGGATCGTCCAGTCCTGAGCATGTGGTAATATTGTGAGTACGCTCTTTTGGTCGGATTTCTCAGTAAAAAATTCAGCTTAATTTCTTTGTTTTGTAAGGCAATTCTTGAAGCCAGATAGATGCTAGAACCCTCACCTTTCACATAATTTGAAATTAAGTTATCAGGTCATCCCTACAAAAATATACAAGTTCCAATGGCCTGCCCGTCCACACCTGAAGTTAAATTTTTGGCATGGATAATTTTAATTTGAATAACCCCTTTTTTTAAGGCATTAAAGCAATTTTCTAGTTTAGGCATCATGCCAGCTGTGATAATTTTCTCCCCCAACAATTGCTGGTAATAGGAATAGGAAAGCTCATCAATCCAGGAATCATCATTTTCAGGATTTGTTAAAACACCATTCTTTTCAAAGCAATAGATTAATTCTACCTGATATTGATTACTGGCCGCAATGGCAACCTCTGCAGCAATAGTATCTGCATTGGTATTTAAAAGGGTGCCTTGATTGTCGTGGGTAATCGAATTTAGAATTGGGACTGTTCCACCATCAATAAGGAGACGCAACTGATCAACATTTACCTTTTTCACATCTCCCACAAACCCAAAATCGATAGGATCAACTGGGCGTTTTTCAGACTGAATAACATTTAAATCTGCTCCGGTCAAACCAATAGCATTGGTTTTCAAAGCTTGTAAGTCAGCCACAATATTTTTACTGATTAAACCAGAATAAACCATAGTGACCACATCCAAAGAAGCTGCATCAGTAATTCTTCTGCCATTGTGCATATTTGGGGTAATGCCCAGCTTTTTGGAGAATTCCGAAGCTATTTTTCCCCCTCCATGAATCAGAATTTTCTTTCCCTTTAACTTTGAAAAATCCTCCAAAAATGGCTTTAAAGCCTCAGGATTATCAACAATATTCCCTCCTATTTTTATGACTGATAACTTTTCCATTAGAAATTTGATTCAAGGATTTTCTTTAACACCATTTGAGCAGAATATTCTCTGTTACCAGCTTGTTTAATAATCAAAGAATTCTCACTATCAATCACTTCATCACTTACAATTACATTTCTTCTTACAGGAAGGCAATGCATGAATTTCCCATTATTGGTCAATTTCATTTTTTCGCCATCAATTGTCCATGAAGGATCTTTTGTCAGGATTTTACCATAGTCATTATAAGAAGACCAGTTTTTGCCATAAATGAAATCAGCTCCTTCAAAAGCCTTTTTCTGATCATATTCTATTTTTACTCCTTTGGTAAACTCTTCTGAAAGTTCATACCCTACAGGGTGAGTAGCATAAACATCATAATCAGCTGCTACCATCCATTCTAAAAATGAATTTGGAACGGCCTGAGGTAAAGCTCTTGGATGGGGAGCCCAACTCAAAACAACTTTTGGTTTTTTTACCTCTTTGTGTTCCTCAATGGTCAGTACATCGGCAAATGACTGAAGCGGATGCCTGATACCTGATTCTAAACTTACCACCGGAATACCTGCATATTTTAACATCTGGTTCAGGATATTGTCCTGATAATCATCTTCTCTATTTTCCAACCCTGGGAAAGACCGCAAACCAATAATATCAAAATAAGCGCCCATTACTCTGGCGGCATCTTTTATGTGCTCAGCCGCATTTCCATCCATCACAGTTCCATCTTCAAATTCCAATTTCCAACCTTCACTTCCAAAGTTCATCACAATTGGAGAAACCCCAAGGTTTTGTGCTGCCTTTTGCGTACTTAACCGAGTCCTTAAACTTGGGTTCAAAAAAATAATACCCATTGTTTTTCCTTCGCCAAGAGCCTTGTATTTTAAAGGTTCTTTTTTCAACTCCAAAGCCTCTTTTACAAGACTTTCCAAATTTTCAACATCATGGATAGAAGTAAAATTTCTCATCTTCCTATATTTCTATTTTACAGCTTTTAAAACTTCATTCAATATTTCCAAAAATACAGTTGCCTGTTCTTTTGAAATATTTAATGGAGGAAGTAATCTAAGTATATTCGGGTTTGAAGCAGACCCAGTAAATATTTTATTTTCAAAAAGTAATTTCGTTCTGATTTCTTTGATCGGAAAATCGAATTCAATTCCAATCATTAAACCAAGTCCTCTTACTTCTTTGGCAACACCCATTCCCTTCAATTCTTCCATCAAATAATTTCCTACCTGAGTAGAATTTTCCATCAGATTTTCCTTTTCCATCACTTCCAAAACTGCAATAGCTGCTGCACAAGCCATGTGGTTTCCACCAAAAGTACTGCCTAGCATCCCATAAACAGCTTCAATTTTGGGGCTAATGGCAATTCCACCTATAGGAAAACCATTTCCCATTCCTTTTGCCATGGTATAGATGTCAGCTTTTACCTCAAAGTGATCGTGAGAGAAAAACTTACCAGTTCTTCCATAACCACATTGCACTGCATCAGCTATAAACATGGCATTGTTGAATTTACAAAGACTTTCAATTTTCTTGATAAAAGATAGATTGGGAAGATTGATTCCTCCTATCCCCTGAATTCCTTCAATGATTACCGCACAGATTTCATTCTCCTGAAAAGCCTGTTCCAGAGCATTTTCATCATTAAAAGGAAGAATAATGGCATTTTCAGTTTCATTTACCGGAGCAACAATTTTTGAATTATCAGTTACAGCAACTGAAAGAGAAGTCCTACCATGAAAACCTTTGGTGAAGGAAATCACCTTTTTCTTTCCATTATAAAAAGAAGCCAGTTTTATAGCATTTTCATTTGCCTCAGCCCCAGAATTACACATAAACAATTGGTAATCCGAATAACCAGAAACTTCTCCAAGCTTCCGGGCTAACTTTTCTTGTAAAGGGTTGATTATAAAGTTAGAATAAAAAGCCAACTCTTTAAGCTGATTGGTAATCGACTCCACAAAATGAGGATGGCTATGCCCGATAGAAATCACGGCATGGCCTCCATACAAATCCAGGTATTTATTTCCTTCACTGTCCCATACGTAGCAACCTTCACCTTTTACGGGCTTGATCCCAAATACAGGATAAACATCAAA
This sequence comes from Flammeovirgaceae bacterium, assembly GCA_019634305.1. Lineage (GTDB taxonomy): Bacteria > Bacteroidota > Bacteroidia > Cytophagales > Flammeovirgaceae > Flexithrix. The sequence goes on from JAHQVQ010000084.1 coordinate 3,262, forward strand.
CATGTTCATGGTATAAGAATATTTTTCTAATTAATTCAGGTGAAAATAATTCTGCTTTAAAGTTTAGAATCCGACTGGCTTAAGTTTCAAACCTGTAGATTCTTCCCAACCCAGCATAAGATTCATATTGTGAACAGCCTGACCAGAAGCACCTTTTACCAGATTATCAATCATACTTATAATTAACACTTTATCATCATGCTTTTCAATATAGACAACAGCCTTATTGGTATTCACTACTTGTTTTAAATCTGGATTAATATCTGAAACAACCACAAATGGAGAACTTGCATAAAACCCTTTAAATATCGACTCAATTTCATCATACTCCAACAAGCATTTGGTATAAACAGAAGCCATTATTCCCCTGGAAAAATTTCCTCTAACCGGGATAAAGTTTATGGCTTTATCAAAGCTGGGCTGTAACTGCTTTATACTCTGAGTAATCTCTCTTAAATGCTGATGTTTAAAAGCTTTATAAACAGAAACATTATTATTTCTCCAACTAAAATGCGTAGTTGGAGAAGGATTTTGTCCTGCTCCTGTAGAACCAGTAATGGCATTTACATGGACTTCGTCAGTCAACAACTTTCTTGAAGCCAATGGTAAAATTGCCAGTTGAATACACGTTGCAAAACATCCTGGATTAGCTAACCGCTGAGCATCCCGAATGGCTTGTCTATTCATCTCAGGTAAACCATAAACAAAATCATGCAATGGAGCTTTAATCCTAAAATCCTGGCTCATATCAATTACCTTGATTTTGCCGGGAATTGGATTTTCCTTCATGAAAACATCAGAAGCCCCATGCCCCATGCATAAAAATAAAACATCAATTCTTGGAGAAATTTCATCAACAAAATCCAGATTGATTTCACCAATTAAATCCTTATGAATATGATGAACAGGTTTCCCTGCATTACTATTACTGTGTATAAAACTGATCGTAACTTTCGGGTGGTTGACAAGTATTCTCAACAATTCCCCAGCGGTATATCCAGCTCCACCTACTATTCCAACTCTTACCATTATTTATCCGAATTAACTTGATGATATATCTTAATTTGATTACTTATAATTTTAGTAAATCCTTTCACATCTTCTCCTGACCATGCAAGGTTCATTTCCCCATAACTGCCAAACTTAGCTGACATTAAATCAAAAGGAGAATCAATTCCCAACACATCAAACTTATAAGGACTCAATTTTACTTTCACCTTTCCGGTTACATTTTGTTGAGTATCCTCTAAAAATTTTTCAATATTTCGCATAACCGGATCAAGGTACTGACCTTCGTGCAACATCATTCCGTACCAGTTAGCCAATTGTTCTTTCCAATACAATTGCCATTTAGTTTGCACATGTTTTCCTAAAAGATGATGGGCTTTTATAATTATAAGCGGTGCAGCAGCTTCAAATCCAACTCTTCCTTTTATACCAATAATGGTATCACCCACATGGATATCTCTTCCAACTGCAAATCCAGAAGCCATCTTTTCTAAAGCCTGTATCACTTTAACAGGATTTTCAAAACTTTTCCCTTCTATTCCCTTTAGCTCTCCTTTTTCAAAAGAAAGTTCAATCACTTTTTCTCCTTTTTCTGTAAGCTGGGTAGGAAAAGCTTCCTCAGGAAGAACTCCATCAGAAGTAAGAGTTTCCACTCCTCCAACACTAGTTCCCCACAATCCTTTATTAATAGAATACTTAGATTTGGTCCAGTCTCTTTCTACCCCGTTGGCTGACAAATATTCTACCTCCGCCTCTCTTGATAATTTCTGATCTCTGATGGGGGTAATAATTTCAATACTGGGCGCCATAATCTGGAAAATCAGATCAAATCTCACCTGATCATTCCCCGCTCCTGTGCTTCCGTGGGCAATGGCTTCCGCATTCATTGATTTGGCATACTTAATAATTTCCACTGCCTGGAAAACTCTTTCAGCACTTACAGAAAGCGGGTAAGTATTGTTTTTCAGGATATCACCATAAATTAAATACTTGATACATTTTTGATAATAGGTATCCGTGGCATCAATTGTTTTATGGGAAACAACTCCTAGTTTAATCGCATTTGTTTCAATTTCCTTCAGTTCCTCTTCCGAAAAACCTCCAGTATTTACAATTGCAGAATATACCTCCATTTCTAACTCATTGGTAAGGTATTTCACACAATACGAAGTATCCAACCCACCACTATAGGCAAGTACAACCTTTTTACTCATATCTCAATATTTTTAGTCTTGCTTTCATTTCCAATTTTAAAACACACTATTTTCTATAATTCAAACCGAAAGTTAAAGACTTTAAAACTTTATGAAAAATTAATGATTTACTTAATTTCAAAAATATAACTACACTCCTTAAAAGGCTAAAAATCTTTAAAAAATTGATAAAATACTAAAATGGTTAAGGCTGGAATAAGTATTTATAATTATATGGTTTGCAAGATTATTTGATCTTAGCAATCCTTACAAATAGTCCTTATTTAATAGACTAAGCATCTATTTGTTAATTGACTTTGTTTAATTTCAGGAAAAAGTCATCCTTTGCTTTTTCTTCTTCAATTTTAAAGCATTTTCCATTTTTCGAGATTCTTTTTTTTTAGCTAAAAGCTCTTTTTTATGTTTCCTTACGGCTAAAAACCTCAAAAACAACTGCCATCTTTCATACAGATTCTTTTGTTTTTTTTTGCTTATTCTGAACATCTTCAACCGGGTCATAAATCATTCCTGTACAAAGACAATGTGTTCTGCCCGTTCTTGTAAGAATATCAAAATTTGTACAGCTCTGGCAACCCTTCCAAAACGCTTCATCAGTAGTTAATTCAGAAAAAGTAACAGGTTTATATCCCAGATCTGAATTAATTTTCATCACTGCCAAACTTGTGGTGATCCCGAAGATTTTGGATTTGGGAAATTTCTTTTTGGAAAGCTCAAATACTTTTGCTTTAATCAATTTGGCAAGCCCTCCTTTTCTGTATTCAGGAAGAACTATAAGACCTGAATTGGCAACATATTTCCCGTGGCTCCAGGTTTCGATATAGCAAAAGCCAGCAAAAGAAGTCCCTGCTAAAGCAATTACAGCCTTTCCTTCCCTTATTTTATCTGAAATATACAATGGCGATCTTTTAGCAATTCCTGTTCCTCTGGCTTTAGCAGCATCTTCCATGGCCTGAGTTATTTCCTCAGCATACTTTACATGATCTTCAGAAGCAAATAATATTTGAAATTTCATATTTTCCCCAACCACCCCGAAAGGTGTTATTAGTTTAGCACAAAGAATATTAAATAGATGAAATGTTTAGGCAGGCTAATTAGCAGCCCATGAAGCATCTCCTCAAGGGTTTGATTTTAGTGGCGTGATCGATACACAGGGATTTGTATAGATAAATACTTAGAAACATTCCTTTTTTGCCAATCAGTAACAAATAAATAATTTTCAAAATTAATACTACAAAGCTACATTATTTTCAATAAAATAAGCGAACCACTTAATAATTTTTAGCAAATTAAGCCTTTTTTTTTAATCATAGGGAAATGATCTTCTAAAATGGAATTCATTAATTCTTAGTATATTTATATTTATTGATTATATTCATAATATAATATCCTGACACCTAAGAGTGTTATTACCTTATATAATACTTTTTGATTCACTTATTTAACATAACCAATCAAACTACTCATAATACCACCAGTAAGGTATATTTTTTAACATGGCTATTCAAATTTTTAAATATATAAAGCCTGTAATTGTATTTCTTTTTTTATTTAATAGCCCATTGATTTATGGTCAAAAAAAAGGATTAAACCCTGAAAAAGACCTGACTCAATACAATTTAAGTATTTGGGGAAATAATGATGGACTTCCTTCCCAGGGAGCCAATAATATATTACAGCATCACGATGGTTATTTATGGATTTCCACTTTCAATGGATTGGTAAAATTTGATGGAAGAAGTATAAGTACTGTTCCGATTTTTGATACAACTGCAAATCTGATAGGGAATTCATTCAAACGGCTTTATCAGGATTATGAAAATACATTGTGGGTTTCCTCCAACGGAAGTGGGTTGTTATCTTTAAAAGACAACACTTTAAATATTTTCACAAAGGAAGATGGTCTTCCCAGTAATATTGTAAATGATATTCTTAAGGATCAAAATGGAAAACTTTGGGCCGGTACTGCGTCAGGGCTATCAATAAAAAAAGAATTGACCTTTTTAGAAGATGGAGTTCCGGATCAGCTAACCGAAACAGGAATCAACAGAGTAATTCAGGATTCCCTCGGTTTTATCTGGGTGGCTACTCAGGAAAAAGGAGTTTTCAAAATAACCGAAAATGGAATGGTTATCAATCATTTCCCTTTACCCTACAAACAAGCTCTTGAATTGGAGCAGGACCATGTAGGAAATGTTTGGGTAGGAACTAATAAAGGTATTTCAATAATATCTCCTCAAAACAAGGTCTTAGGATTTGGTCCACAAGAGCAGCTTCCCGGATTAATAATAAAGGCCATTTATGAAGATCATGACAAAGGAATATGGATAGGAACAAATAAAGGACTTTGCCGATTTTACAATAATGAACTACAGGTACTTGTAGAAAAAAGTCAGATTCCCAATCATGATGTAACCAATATTAATGAGGACAGCGAAGGTAATTTATGGGTAAGTACTTACCAATCAGGATTTTACCAACTTACTGAGGGCAAATTCACAACCTATACCATTAATCAGGGGCTTACTGGAAACCACGTTTATAGCATTGCAGAATCAGATACAGGTAGCTATCTGGTGGCTACCAATGCTGGAATAAGTCAATATAAACCTGGATGGAATTGGCATCCGTATTTGGTAGAAGGCAAACCTTTCAATAAAAGAGTTAGGGATTTATTCATAGATATTAAAGGAAACACTTGGTTTTGTACTGAAAACATACTTTACTGTCAGGAAAAAGATGGCATTTTAAAAAAATACACTACTAAAAATGGGCTTTCTCACTCTTATGTAAGGACTATATTTGAAGATAATGAGGGGAATATGTGGTTTGGAACGGAGGACGGTTTGAATAAATTTTCGGATGGAAAATTTGTAGATCTTGAGTTAGAAGGTAATTTAACAAATAGTAAAATACATGCGATTTATCAGGACAGCAAAGGGGCAATTTGGATTTCTACTGAAGAGGGTCTTAATAGAATTTATGAAGGAAAAATAATTTCATATACCTCCAGTGATGGACTATCGGGAAATGTTATCTTTAGGATTTATGAAGATGAAGATCAAGTCATCTGGATTGGTACAAATGGAGGAATCACACGCTATAAAAATGGAGAGTTCACTGGTATAGACAGGGCAAACGAATTACCTATTCACTCCGCATTTGACTTTTTGGAAGATAAAGAAAATAATTTTTGGATACCATGCAATGGTGGAATTTTAAAAGTTCCAAAGTCAGAATTGAATGCAGTAGCCGATAAGGAAATTGATAAAATTACCAGTTTTAGAATTTTTAATAAAGATGATGGAATGAAGGCAAATGCTGCCACTGCAAATGCCAGATCCTTAACCTCAATAAATGGATCATTTTGGATTGCCACACCAAATGGAGTCACATTAATTGAAGATCCTCTGGAAATAATACAAAACACCCAACCACCTTCCATTATAATTGAATCCATTACCCTTGACAATCAAAGTATTCCTATAAAAAGTCCGATTACCATTCCTCCTGGAAGTCACAGGCTTAACATTAAATTTACTGCAATAAGTTTTAAGGCTCCAAAAAGAGTAACTTTTGCCTATGCCTTGGAACCAGAATATCATATGCAAAAAATAGGAGATCAAAGAGAAGTCTCTTTTACCAACCTCAACCCAAATACCTATAATTTTACAGTGATGGCTTTTAATAATGATGATTATTATCATCAGAGGGAATTAGAGATTATCAAACAACCACATTTCTATCAGAAAGCATTTTTTCTTTTAACTACTC
>JAHQVQ010000085.1 GCA_019634305.1 Flammeovirgaceae bacterium
AACTCCTCTTTCAACTGACTGTGGAGTTCTACCTAGTATTAGATTTAGTGCATTTTCAACTTCTACAATTTCCTGTCTGATGGCGTACTCTAAACTTTTCGAATTTAATAATTGCGCATTGAATTGTTTTACCGCCAGTTCAGTAACTCTGCCTGCTAGTTTTTGAATTCTTACTAATTCCAAAGCCTTTTCCTGTAAATCGATATTGTTTTGAACAATTTTGAGCTCATTATCACGCTCAAGTAAATCGAAATACAGATTTGCAACCCTTGCTACTAATTGAGTAATAATTAATTTTCTTCCCTGTTCTGAAGCCAAAAAGCTATAGTAAGCTCCTTTCTTTTGTGTTTTTAATTTATTCCAAACGTCTACCTCCCAGGTACTGGAAAGTCCGAAATTGAAATCCGGAGTAACAGGAAATGGTATTTTCTGGTCACTATCAATATTTTCAGAAAAATTAGTATCATAGTTTCCAACCCCATCTGTAGTATATTTACCAAATCTTGTAGCTCCTGCCTGGGCTCCTGCATATACTTCAGGAACAAGCCTTCCACTTCTTGCCAAAATTGCAGCATCGGCAATTTGCACCCTTTGCATGGCTATTTTCAGGTCATAATTATTCTGAACAGCTACATTGATGAGTTTAATTAAAACTGTGTCTTTGAAAAAACGCTCATACCTGAGGGTATCGATAATCACAGAATCTCCACCAATTTCAAATTTTTCAGGCAACTGGATATTATTCTGTTGGGCTACAGGCACATTTTTTATAGTACAACTGCCCAATAAAATTATTGTAACAAAAATAAACAGATTGAAATCTTTCTTAATTTTCATGCTATTGTTCATCTTTAGTTTATCCTAAGGCTTCTTGAGAATCTTCAGAATTGATTTGGGATGTTAATTTTTTTGGGAAGATTTTTTTCAGTCCCATATTAAAAAGGACATATAATCCAGGAATAATGATTACCCCGAATATTGTTCCTATTAGCATTCCTCCAACTGCAGCAGTACCTATTGACCTGTTCCCCATGGCCCCGGCTCCAGAAGCCAAACAGAGTGGAATAAGACCTGCAATAAAAGCAAAAGAGGTCATAAGGATGGGCCTTAACCTTTCCTTTCCCCCATCAATTGCCGATTTCAGAATGGAAAGTCCATGGCTCCTTTTTAGAACTGCATATTCTATGATCAGAATGGCATTTTTACCCAACAACCCAATAAGCATTACCAGAGAAACCTGGGCATATATATTATTTTGAAGTCCGAAAAGCTTTAAAGCTAACAAGGCTCCAAATACTCCGGCTGGTAATGAAATCAAAACGGGTAAGGGCAAGAGCAGGCTTTCATATTGGGCCGCTAAAAGTAGATAAACGAAAATCAAACAAATAATAAAAATATAAATAGCCTGATCTCCTGACTCAATTTCTTCCCTGGTCATACCAGACCATTCGTAATCGAATCCCCGAGGTAATTTAATCTGGGCAACCCTGTTAATTGCTGCAATAGCATCACCACTACTAAAACCTTCCGCAGCTTCACCATTAATCATTGCCGATGTATACATATTGTATCTGGTCAATTGTTCAGGACCAAATACTTTTTCCATCTTTACGAAAGCTGAATAAGGCACCATTTCTCCATATTCACTTTTCACATGCAATTTGAGAATATCTTCTGGTTTAGTTCTGTATTCAGGAGAAGCCTGAACCATTACTTTATACATCTGTCCAAACCTGATAAAGTTGGTGGCGTAATAACTCCCAAGTAATGCCTGAAGATTAGTAAGAGCCGCTTCTGCACTTACTCCTTTTTGAGCGGCAATATCATGATCAATGGAGATCATATACTGAGGAAAATTGGGATCAAAGTTGGTAAAAGTAGCTTCAATTTCTGGTTGACGGTTAAGTTCATCAATCAGATCTGAAGTAACAATTGCAATTTTCTGTAGATCTCCATTTCCTGTTTTATCCAATAATCTAAATTCGAAACCACTGGAATTACCAAATCCGGGAACAGTGGGTGGTGGGAAGAATTCAATTTTAGCATCAGCGATATTTTTTGTTCTTTCCCGAATGATTTCAATTACATCCTGAACTGATTCCTGTCTTTCATCCCAAGGTTTTAGATTTACCATACCCATACCGTAGGAGGCTCCTTCCCCTTCTGTCATTAGACTATATCCTGCTAATGTGCTTACAGATTCAATAATATCTAACCCTCTGGTTGCAAATTCGATTTGATCCAACACGCCTTCTGTTCTTTCAACTGTAGCTCCAGGGGGTGTAGTTACATTAATGTAAAATACACCCTGATCTTCTGTAGGAATAAATCCTGTGGGTAATAGTCTTATGATTCCCCAGGTAGCTACTAAAAATATAATAGTTAAGGCAATTGTAATGAGCCTTCTTCCAGCAATAAATCCAATCAGAGACTTGTATTTATCTGCAACGACATCATAACCTTTATTAAATCTTGAGAAAAACCATCCTGTTTTCGGTTGCTGATGTTTTAATAAAATGGCACATAAAGCAGGAGTAAGTGTAAGGGCATTTATTCCTGAGATCACAATTGAAATTGCCAAAGTCAGGGAAAACTGCCGGTAGAAAATTCCTACTGGACCAGGCATAAAACTTACTGGAATAAATACTGCTGACATAACCAAAGTAATTGCTACAATAGCTCCACTAATATCTTCCATAGCAGCAAAGGTTGCTATTCTGGGTGAAGAATGTAATTCTTCCATTTTAGCATGAACAGCTTCTACAACCACAATGGCATTATCTACCACAATACCGATTGCCAAAACCAGTGCAAAAAGTGTAAGCAGGTTGATAGAAAACCCAAAAAGCTGCATAAAGAAAAATGTTCCTACTAGGGCCACTGGCACGGCTAAGGCAGGAATAAGTGTTGACCTGAAATCCTGTAAGAAAAGAAATACAACTAAAAATACTAATAGGAAAGCTTCAAACAATGTTCTGATCACCTCCTCCATTGAGGCATCTAAAAATCGAGAAACATCATAACTTATAGTATAATCCATTCCAGGTGGAAATGAAGTATATTTCAATTCAGCCATTCTCAATTTTACATTTTCAATTACCTCCGAAGCATTGGAACCAGGTCTTTGCTTAATCATAATAGCAGCAGAAGGCTTACCATTTTCCTTGGAAAGCACATTGTAATCCCTAGAGCCAAATTCTACATCAGCGATGTCCTTTAGCTTAAGCATAGAACCATCCACGTTCGTTTTAATAGGAATATTTTCATATTGAGATGGTTCAAAAAATTTCCCCTTGTATCTCAATACATATTGTAACATTTGAGCTGCTCTATTCGAACTTTCTCCTGTTTTTCCAGGAGCAGCCTCTACATTATGCTTCCTTATCGATTCAATTACCTCAGTAGTTGAAACCTTGTAATTGGTCATCCTGTCTGGTTTCAGCCACACCCTCATAGAATATTCCCTATGCCCAAGAATTTCACAAAAACCGACTCCATCAATTCGCTTTAATTCTGCTAAAACATTTATATCAGCAAAGTTGTAGATAAATTTTTCATCAGCTGTAGAATCACTGGAGATCAGGTTGAGGTACATCAACATGGAGTTCACCTCTTTTTCTGTAATTACTCCTGCTTTGATAACTTCCTCTGGCAATTCATCCAATACAGCAGTTACTCTGTTTTGTACGTTTACCGCAGCCAAATCAGGATCAGTTCCAACCTCAAAATTTACTGTAATTATTGTAGTTCCATCATTTCCAGATACAGAAGTCATGTAAGTCATCCCAGGCACACCGTTTATGGCCCTCTCCAATGGTGTAGCCACTGCTTTGGCACAAACTTCGGCATTAGCACCTGTATAATTGGTAGTAACAGTTACTGCCGGAGGTACAATGTCAGGGAATTGGGTAACTGGCAAACTCACCAGAGATATTATTCCCAAAAGAGTAATAAATAATGATATTACTAAAGAAAGAATAGGTCTTTTAATAAAAATATCAAACATGATATCTATTCTGATTTTATTTTATGAATCTGGTTTTAGGAGGCTTTCAACTTTTAAAAAATTTCATTTCAGAAAAAATGATTATAAAAAAGCAGAAAACTTAACTGAATTTGAGAATTAGAAAACTACCTTCCCATCTGAAGCAGCCTTAATAAGGCTATCTAAATCATAATAAATTGGATTAATTTCCATTCCTTCTTTCAGGTTCTGAATACCTTCGTAGATTATTCTGTCTCCGGATTTCAAACCTGACCTTACAATATAAAAGTGGGAAAATCTGGTTTCTGGCAGAAAGCTTCTTATTTTCACTTTATTTTTTTCATCCAAAACATACACAAATTGTCTGTCTTGAATTTCAAAAGCAGCTTTTTGAGGTAAAAGAAGTGCATCGGAAATATTATTGGTAAGTGTGATTTTACCGGTAGAACCGTGTTTTAGAATCTTGTCAGGGTTTGGAAAAATGGCTCTAAATGCGATTGTACCAGTACTGGCATTAATTTCCCCCTCCATAGTTTCTATCCTTCCTTCATGTGGATAAACAGTTCCATCAACAAGTGTTAGCCTTACAGCCTTATTTCCATCAACTCCTGAAGCAAGATCTTTTTGATAGCTAAGATATTCACTTTCAGAAACATTAAAATAGGCGTAAACCTGACTATTATCTGAAATTTTAGTTAATAATTCTCCTGAATTAATTAAACTCCCCGGCTTTAAAGGTATTCTATCAATAATTCCGTCAAAGGGAGACTTTAAGTATGTATAGGATAATCGGATGGCTGCATTAGAATGAGCAGACCTGGCTTCATCAATCCTTGCTTTTGCCGCAGAATATTTAGCTTTTGCCACTTCAAGTTCAGAATTGGAAATTACCTTTTTTTCTACAAGTAGCTTTACCCTGTCCACCTCTAATTCAGCAGCTTTGGCATTAGCAATGGCACTTTCAAGGTTGGCTTTTTGCTTTGCAAGTTCAGCTTCATGTTCTTCGCTATTCATTCGAAATAATGCCTGCCCCTTTTTTACTTCCTCGCCTTCATCTACATAGATTTTATCTAAAAACCCACCTACTCTTCCACGAATCTCCACGTGTTTCACAGCATTAATTTCTGCAACATATTCCTTATTAATCAGGGTATCCATGCTAATAAGTTTTACAACTGGTAAATCCTGAATACCTGAGCTTTTTGTATGGTTTGAAGTATTTTTTGATGAGCAGGTGAAAAAAAGGACCGAACCTATCATAATCACGAGCCAATCTTTCAACTTTCTTTGCATTGTTAATTTTTTTAGTAGTGGTTAATAATTTTTAGATACATTATTCGAAGCCAGATTAGAGCCATAATATATTAAGGTGGAAATAAAATTTCCAAGGAGATTTTTTATAAAAAAACCTATGAATCTGTTAACATTTCTAGCACGAAATTAGCCTTTTGAAGGCAATAATAAAAATTATAATTTAATCCTCAAAACCGTACAAATCCCTTTTTAATCCATTTTAGAGCATGTTTTTTTCAAGAATATATTCCTGATTTTACTTGGTCTTTTGAGAATGTACTTTAGGCATTTTTTTTTCTTTTTTCGGAGAATAAACCTTGTTATTTATTTTTTTATTAAAATTCACAATTAATAAGATTTTTCATTTCCCTGCACTATTCTTTCCTTTCGCTGCAAATCTTAAACTTATCTCAACAGAGCAGGGTATAATGGACAAGGTAGAAATATATCTTTGCCACATATTCTTATTTTTTTAATTTAACTCACCTCCATGTTTCTTAATTATTTTAAAACCGCCTACCGAAGCCTGATAAAAAACAAAGCTTTTTCCATTATTAATATTTTAGGTTTAAGTGTTGGGATTTCTGTCTTTTTATTAATTCTTCTATATGTCCGATTTGAAACCAGTTATGAAAAATTTAACGAAGAAAGTGAGAACATATATAGAATAACTTTGGACATGTACAACGGTTCAGAGTTTATTGCAACCGACTGTGAAACCTATGGCCCATTAGGCCCTTTATTGAAATCAGAAATGCCTGAAGTACGTGATTTTGTAAGAATCCACCATAACGAAATGGCAGAAATCGGATTGGATGATAAAAGGTTTAAGGAAGCTAAATTATACTTTGCAGACCCTTCTATTTTCAATATTTTTTCTCATGAATTTATTGCTGGGGATCCATCCAAGGCTTTAAATGAAAAATTCCAAATTATTTTCACAGAATCTAAAGCTATCAAATACTTCGGAACCACTGATATTTTGGGAAAAACAATTGAAGTAAGTACTGAGTTCGATGCTAAAAAAGAACCTTATAAGATCACCGGAGTAATTAAGGATTTGCCTCCAAATACTCATCTTAAATTCGATTTTTTAATATCCCACGAAACCCTAAAAAACTGGGGATATACCGGAGAAAGTTGGGGAGGTAATAATGAGTATACTTATTTATTGATGCAGCTGGGCACAAATCTCCAGGCATTTAATAAAAAACTTGTGGATTTGGCGATTAAAATGAAAGAAAAATTAGGAGATGAAAGATTTACAGCAGAATATATCGAGGACATTCATTTATACTCTCATAAAACTTTTGAGCCAGAGGTAAATGGAGATGCAGATACAGTTAATTTCCTTGCCATTATAGCACTTTTGATTATCGTAATTGCCTGGGTGAATTATGTAAATTTATCTACAGCCAGGGCCGTGGAAAGAGCAAAAGAAGTAGGAATAAGAAAAGTGGTTGGCTCCTCCAAAAAATCATTGGTTTTTCAATTTTTAATGGAATCATTTTTCATCAACTTCATTGCCTTAGTTATAGGCTTAATCCTTATGCATTTATCATTGCCTGCATTTAAGGAAATCACAGGTCAGCCGCTTAATGTATTTTCCTTTGGAGATCCTGTTACTATTCTTGTCCTGTCAGGATTATTAATTTTTGGCACCTGTTTATCGGGGACTTATCCTTCTCTGGTTTTATCTACATTCCAGCCAATAACTGTACTTAAGGGCAAGTTCAAAAATTCAGGTCATGGGAATTTTTTGCGGAAGGGATTGTCAATTTTTCAATTTGTAGTTTCTGTAATTTTAATTGCTACAACACTTGCCGTATACCTACAGATTGACTTTCTAAAATCAAGAGATTTGGGAATGAATTTGAATAATACTCTTGGGATTCAAGGTCCCCAACTTGATTTACCTGATTCTGTTTATATCGCTCAACTCGAAGTATTTAAGACAACATTATCGCAATATCCAGAAATTGAAAAAGTAGCGAAATCTACTACCCTTCCCGGGCTTAGCCTTCATGAATTAAGCACTAGAAGTGGTATCAGGAGGCAGGGAGCTGATGAAAATAGTGGGGCATATAATTATTACATTAATTATATAGATGAAGATTTTTTTGAAGCCCTTGAAATCAATTTGATAAATGGAAAAAATTTTGACCAGAGTAAATCAAATAAAAACAAGATAGTAATCAATAAAGAAGCAGCGAGGCTCTTAGGATTTCAAAGCACCGAAAGAGTGATTGGTGAACGGTTAAATTACCATACATGGGGAGGAAATGAGCCTGCCACAATTGTTGGAATTGTAGATGACTTTCATCAGATTTCCCCCAAAGCAGCACATTTGCCAATGATTTTTGGGAAGACAAGAGGAGCTGGCTATTTTACAATAAAGCTCTCAGAAAGAAATACCAAATCTGCATTAAAGAAAATCGAAACCACCTGGAATGATTTGTTTCCAGGTAGTCCATTCACTTATTTTTTCCTTGATGAAAGTTATGAACAACAATATAAAGCCGAGTTAAGGTTTGGGAAAGTTTCCATGATTTTTAGTGGATTAGCCATTTTTATTGCCTGTCTAGGATTATCAGGGTTATCATCTTATAATATAATTCAGAGAACCAAAGAGATTGGCATAAGGAAAGTTTTAGGGGCCTCTGTTCCCCAAATTTTAGGTTTACTTTCTAAAGATTATATCCGATTAATTCTAATTTCTACAGTGCTCGGAATACCCTTATCCAACTATTTAATAAGTGAGTGGCTTAATGGATTTGCCTATCGTGTAAATATAAATTGGTTGATTTATGTAATTCCTACC
>JAHQVQ010000086.1 GCA_019634305.1 Flammeovirgaceae bacterium
TTAAAAGCATCAATATCAAAGTTTTCTGTAGTATTATATAAATCCATATAATCTTTTAGAAAAAATTTATTATTCCAGTCTTCTACATTAACTAAAACCTTTAGAGGACCGTTAATAATTTTTTTTCGTTGGTTTAACCAGGAAAGAATATTTATAGATTGTAAATTTTCTTCTTCATTAGAATTAAGTACAAGGCAATGACCAGCTCTGGCTATTCCAGCCTTTATAAAGTCATTACTTTCAGATCCTGACCTTGCTAATACAAAGCCTCCTAAAGATCTAATTTTAGTAGTATTTTCATCAAAATTAAGCTGTTTATCAATTGTAACGACTTTGGAGCCACTTTTTAGTAACTCAATAGCGATTCGATAACCAATTCCTGAATTACCTACAATAATGGTATGATCCCTATAAAAAATCATGATCCAAACCGAGGCAATGGCATCGTAAGCATAGTTCCAGATGATATTTAAAATACCATAACCCAACACTCCTGCTGCAAGATAACTGGCTACCGCAATTTGCCAGTTTTGGATATTGGGTTCTAAGCCTGCCATTAAAAACATTCCAAGAATGGCGTAAAGGGAATTCAGAAAATGATATTTTTCCTTATAATGAAGTTCCTCGTCCTCTACTAAGTTTTTCAGTACTTCTGAATCCAGATAGCCCCAAAATCCAAAAACAAAAACTGCTATTATTCCAAAGACAATTAGCATTGATTGGGACTGAACGAATCTTCTCATCTATCAACAATTAATGAAGTTTTTTATTAATAATAAATGCAGGCTTTAAAATAGTGTTATAATCAACAAATGAGAAAAAATATGTCAAATATCTTAAATGGGAATAAAAAATAGATTAGTGAATATTATTTTCTAATAGAGACTTAGTAAAAATGTTTAAAAAAAAATAATTTATATAAAAAATTGAATATTGGAAATGTTCAATTTTTAAACATTATAAGGTAAGGGCTGAGAAATAAACTAATCAAGTTGATTAATGTAATAACCCACCCTAAAAAGCATGATTAAATGATTTTAAGATAGTTTCCATATATGATAATTGGAAGAGTTGTCCTTGTTAAATCCTAAAAAACACATAGTTTATATTGGAATAGTACACATAATAAATAGTTCCTTTTTTGGTTTTTTAATTGTAATTAAAACGTAAAATGTTAACAATATTAAATAAAGGAATCGTTTTTGTTTTAAGCAGACACGAATTAAAAAAATGTTTTTTTCCTTTTTGTTAAATTAACCGAAAATTGAATGGCTGATATTACTCCTCACAATGGTACATTAGACAGAAAGATGGCTGCTCACCTTTTGAGAAGGGCTACTTTTGGGCCAACAAAAAAAGAAATCGATTCCTTTACAGGAAAAACAGTAGACCAAGCTGTAAACGATTTGCTTGTTGACCAGGAAATCCCCATTGGACCTGTAGATACAACTACAGGAGAACCTTTAGTTGATCCATTAAATGGTAAGTATAAATTAGATGCTGGAGCAGATGAAGATTCTGGTGCAACTGATTATTTTTTAAGTTGGTGGATGGCTCGGATGAATAAGTCGGGTTTGACCCTTCATGAAAAGATGACTTTCTTTATGCATGCTCACTTCACAACTATGAAGTCAAAAATAAATGAAAGTACAGCACTTTATTACCAAAATGCTTTCTTTAGATTTTATGCCTTAGGAAATTTTAAGACCCTTTGCCACAAAATTTGTTTTGATAATGCCATGTTACGTTTTCTGGATGGTATTCAAAATGAAAAGGGTAGTCCTCAAGAAAACTTTGGTAGAGAATTACTGGAGCTTTATTCAATTGGTAAAGGTCCACAAATTGATGATGGTGATTATACCACTTATACTGAGGATGACGTAAAAGCGGCTACCAAAGTACTTTCCGGTTGGGGTGAAGATACCACCTTCGAAACACTTGATGTAGATACTGGCTATGCCATTGGAAAATTAAAAACTAATGATGATCCTAATACTACTTCCAGACATGATTCTGAGGAAAAAACTTTTAGTGCAAAATTCAATAATCAGGTAATTGCTCCTTTGAATCAGTCGGGTGGTAATACCAGTGTTGAAAATGCGCAGGAGGAATTGAGTGTCATGATAGATATGATTTTTGATTCGGCTTTAACCAACAAAGCTGCAGCAAAATTCATTTGCACTAGACTGTATAGATACTTTGTTTATTATAATGTAACCCCTGAAGTTGAAAGCGAAATAATAAATGCCTTGGCAGATACATTTGTTGCCAATGATTATGAATTGAAACCTGTATTAGCTCAACTTTTTAAAAGTAAACATTTTTACGATCTGGATACCACTGATATTTCTAGTGATAATAATGTTGGTGCCATGATCAAATCTCCATTGGAGTTAGTAATGGGTACTTTAAGGTTTTTTCAAATTGTCATGCCTGATCCTGAACTTGAGGCTGCTTCTCTTGAACCTGTTTATTCAGAAGTTATGAAAAGTATGGAAGATCAGGGTATGGAGTTATATGAACCATTTGAGGTAGCTGGGTATCCAGCTTATCACCAGGCTCCAATTTTTACAAGGAATTGGATTTCTGCAAGTTGGTTAGGGTATAGGTATCTGTTTTCTGATATTCTTGTTGCTGGTGAATTAGACAAAGACAATGGTGTTTATGGAAAGCTGGATATAATCCTATATGTAGAAAATACAGAGAATGTTACAGATCCAAGGAATGCAAATCAGATGGTAAAAGAATTAGTTGATGATTTGCTGCCAATGGAGGTTACAGAGGAAAGGTTTAATTATTTTCTTGATGCGGTTTTACTAGATGATTTATCATCTATAAACTGGGAGTTTGAGTGGGATACCTACAAATCTTCCGGAGATGATACAGCAGTGAGAGGGCAATTAGAAAAGCTTTTGAAAGCTATCCTTCAATCGCCTGAATATCAATTATCTTAATTAAATTAATCAAAAAACTTAATCACTTCTTTTAGCATTAAGATAAATCTAAAATTATGAAAAGAAGAAAATTTTTACGAAATCTTTCCGTGGCCTCTTCAGCCCCTCTTTTTTTAAATGGTATTCCAATAAATGTTTTTGCAAATCAGCATAAATATGCTCAGTTTGCCGCAAATGAGAATTCAGATAAAGTAATGATCATCCTCCAGTTACATGGTGGAAATGATGGTTTAAATATGGTAATTCCTGTAGAACAATATACAGGATATTATAACCTTAGACCAAATATTGCCATTCCAGATAGGGGAAGTAGAAAATATATAGAATTAGACAATACCCTAACGGAAGGAGAAAAAGTGGGACTTCACCCTGATATGTTAGGAGTTAAGGAATTATATGACTCTGGAAAAGTAAATATTGTTCAGGGAGTATCTTATGAAAAAGCAAATGGTTCCCACTTTAGAGGAAGAGATGTCTTTTTTATGGGAGGAGGTTATGAAGATTATTATAGCTCTGGCTGGATGGGTCGGTTTTTGAATGATCAATTTCAAGCTTATCCTGATGGAGATACCAATAATCTTCCATACAATGGACAAAATGAAATGAAAGACCCTCCAGGTCTTGAAATTGGTTCAGGTGTTTCCCTCGCTTTTCATAGAAATGAAGGTATTCCGATTTCACTTTCAGTAAGAAGTCCTCTTCAATTTCATGATTTAATAAATAGTGTAGGAGGGGAGTTACCAATGGAGTTTCCTGATTCTCATTATGGTGATGAGTTGGAATATATCATGAAAATGGACCAACAGTCGAATGTATTTGGTGCAAGATTAAAGGAGGTTTATGAAAATGGTTCAAACAGTCCAGATGTAACTTATCCTGAAAAATATCCTTTGGCAACTCAGAGGGCTTTCAATAATCCTTTATCTAGTCAATTAAGACTTATTGCCAGGTTATTAAAAGGTGGAATTAAAACCAGGTTTTTTCTTGCAAGAATAGGAGGTTTTGATACCCATGCAGATCAGGTAGAATCTTATGAACCAACCTTTGGCCATCATGCAGCTTTAATGTACCATATTTCCTCTGCTATGAAGGCTTTTCAGGATGATCTAAAAGGTCTTGGAATTGAGGATAGGGTAATGACAGTAACAATGAGTGAGTTTGGAAGAAGAGCAAAATCCAATGGAAGTTTTGGAACTGACCATGGTAATGCCGCTCCAACCATGATTTTTGGAGCTGGAGTTAACCCAGGTATTATTGGAGCTAACCCTGACTTGGCAAACCTGAAAGGTGGAAATGTACCTATGCAATATGATTATAGACAAGTGCTGACTTCGGTTGTACAAAACTGGATGGGTGCAGATGAGGAAGCTGTAAAAAGAGCATTTGAATTGGATACTCCTGAAAAAACCAGTGCTTTCCTAGATAATCAGCTCCCAGTGGTAAATCCAAATGGTGTAACTGGTATAAATGACTCCTTTTTTAGTGATAGGTTTAGGTTAAATGGTGTGTATCCAAACCCTGTTCAAACTGAAACTACATTTTCTTATTATATCAATAATTCAGGCAATGTTAAATTAAGGATATTTAATATGGAAGGAAAAGTAGTAAAAGAAGTTATCAATGAATACAAACCATTTGGAGAGCATGAGGTTACTGTCAATCTTAAAGGATTAAAGGCTGGTTTATATATCTATAGATTAGAAGCGGGTAAGTTTTCTTCAGCTAAAAAATTGACAATTGTTCCTTAATGTTAAATTCAACTGATAGGAATTTTAAATATAAATAATTATCCAATTGAACCCAATTTTTTTAACCTAACCTAAGTAAAAAGCTTCTCAATTAATTTTGGGAGGCTTTTTTTCTTATGCTTAAATTCAAATTATTATCTTGTTAATTCGTCCTTTTTAAGATAACTTAAGACCTCCTCTACCATTTTTTTAGAGCCTATAAATAGAGGAGTCCTTTGGTGCTTTTCTTCAGGTTTTATATCTAAGATCCTTTTTTCCCCATTTGAAGCCATTCCTCCAGCTTGTTCAATGATAAAGGCCAAAGAGTTACATTCGTATAATAATCTCAATTTTCCATTTACATGCTTATCAGTTGAAGGATACATATACATTCCTCCTTTTAATAGGTTTCTATGGAAATCTGCTACCAAAGATCCAATATATCGTGCACTCAATTCCTTTTTCTTGCAAGAATCTATATAATCCTTCACACCTTGGGGAAAAGAATGGTATCCGCCTTCATTGACTGAATAAATTGAACCATCTTCTTCAATTTTCATATCAGGATGACTTAAAAAATATTCTCCTAGAGAAGGTTCATAGGTGAATCCATTTACACCAAATCCGGTTGTAAATACCAACATGGTTGAAGATCCGTATAAAATATATCCTGCTGCTACTTGTTCACTACCTTTTTGCAAGTAGTCTTCCATTGTGGGAGGGGTTCCGATTGGAGATTTTCTCCTATAGATGGAAAAAATTGTTCCCACTGATACATTTACATCAATATTTGAGGAACCATCGAGAGGATCGATTGTTACAAAATATTTTGCATCATTATTCTTGGTATCAATAATATCTTCAACTTCTTCTGATACTATACCACATGTTTGTCTTCCAATTACAAGAGCTCTGGTAAATCTGTAATCTGCAATTACATCTAACATCTGTTGCCTTTCACCCTGAACATTATCTGCCCCAATACTCCCTTCAATACCAGATAAACCAGCTCGGTTTATTTCTCTATTGATGATTTTGGAAGCAAGGGCAATATCTCTTAGAAGTTGGGAAAGTTCACCAGTAGCAAAAGGAAAGTCGCCTTGCTTGGCCGCGATAAATCTATCAAGAGCAACGCCAATGGGGGTGGTGAATTTTTCAAGAACAGTCATTTTGAATAGTTTAAGTTTCAGTATCTGCGAATCATTTTGTTTTAGCAGAAATTCGCTAATTGTGTAAATATACCTCTAAAAACTTAAATTTATCAAACCTAAAAAGTTTTTAATATTTAAAGAATGTGAATAGGTAAGGTAGGTTATAATGATTTACCTTTGAAAGATAGACTAAATAAACCAAATTTTTTGGTAATTTAAGATATGAATAAAAGTATTTCAACTATATATGATAATCATAGAAGACCAATCAATTATTTAAGATTGGCTGTTACTGATAGGTGTAATCTAAGATGCTTTTATTGTATGCCTGCAAAAGGGATTCATTATCTGCCAAAGAAAGAATTATTATCTTATGAAGAGATGGAACGATTAATTGATATTCTTGGGGAATTAGGAATTTCCAAGGTAAGAATTACAGGTGGGGAACCATTTTTAAGAAAGGATTTAATTCGGTTTCTTAGAAAAATAAGTGAAAAGGAAACCCTCCAAAAGATTAGTATTACTACAAATGGTGTTTTAACTGAAAGGTATATTCCTCAACTAAAAGAGTTAGGTATAAATTCTATAAATCTAAGCCTGGACACCCTAGATAGAGATAGGTTTTTTAAGATTACAAGAAGAGATGAGTTTTCAACTGTAGAAAGAACATTAAACAAACTTCTAGAAAATAATTTTGATTTAAAAATTAATATGGTTGTGATGGAAGGTCAAAATACTCAGGATATTATACCTTTAGCTAAATTGGCTAAAGATATGAATATTGGGGTTCGATTTATTGAAGAAATGCCTTTTAATGGAGTTGGAAAAACTGAAACTACTTTAAAATGGGACCATCATAAAATTTTTGAAGTTCTAAAAAATGAATTTAAAGATATAGACCAGAGTCGAGTTGAGGCCGGTTCTACTTCTCAAAACTATACTATTCCTGGATTCCAAGGCAATTTGGGAATTATAGCAGCTTATAGTAGAACATTTTGTGGTTCATGTAATAGAATTAGAATTTCCTCCCAAGGCTTATTAAAAACCTGTCTTTATGATGATGGGGTTTTAAGTCTTAGAGATTTAATAAGAGAAGGAAAGGATAATGAATTTATTAAAGCTCAATTTTTGAATGCATTTAAGCATCGGGCAAAAGATGGATTTGAAGCAGAAGGTAAAAGAAAAAATGCTTCATCTATTAAGGAAAGTATGTCTACAATTGGTGGATAAAAACACAGGCTGTTGGATTTAATCAAAGGCCTGCGTTTAATATTTTTGTTTTCATTCTTAATTTTCAAGAGCAGCAACACCAGGTAATGTTCTTCCTTCCATAAATTCTAGTAAAGCACCTCCACCTGTTGAAACATAGGACACTTTATCCCCATATCCTAGATTATTAATTGCAGATGCAGAATCTCCTCCACCAATTAGGGAAAACCCTCCATTTTCGGTTGATTTTACTACTGCTTCAGCAATTCCAACTGTTCCAATAGCAAAATTTGGAAACTCAAAAACACCCATTGGACCATTCCAGAGAACTGTTTTTGATGCTAATACTGCTTTCGAAAAGGTTTTAATGGATTTTGGTCCAATATCCAACCCTTCCCACTCAGGATTGATGTTTCCTGAAGCTGCAATATTCGTTTTTGCATCATTGCTAAATCCATCAGCCTCAATGGTATCTTCAGGTAAAATTAAATTTACTCCTTTTTCTTCAGCTTTCTTAATTAATTCCAAAGCCAATTCCATTTTGTCTTCCTCTAACAAGGATTTGCCAATTTCACCACCTTGTGCTTTGGAAAAAGTATAAGACATTCCTCCACCAATAATTAGGTTATCAACTTTGTCTAATAATTTTTCAATTATTAATATTTTATCAGAAATTTTTGCACCCCCCATTATTGCAGTGAAAGGTCGATCAGGATTATTCATTATTTTCTCAGCGTTGTCCAATTCTGCTTTCATCACATATCCGGCACATTTATTTGAAAAGAATTGGGCGATAACCGCAGTGGATGCATGAGCACGGTGAGCAGTTCCAAAGGCATCATTTACATAAAAGTCCCCATGTTTTGATAATTTTTCAGAAAAATCAACATCACCTTTAGTTTCTTCTTTATAAAATCTAAGGTTATCTAATAATAATACCTCCCCAGGCTTCAGGTTTGAAGAAATTTTATAGGCTTCATCGCCAATACAATCACCTCCAAATTTCACTTCAACCCCCAAGGTTGAAGAAAGGTCCTTAACTATATGTTTTAAGGAAAATTTCTCTTCATAACCAGTTTTTGGTCTTCCCAAATGAGACATCAAAATAACAGCACCTCCATCCCTAATAATCTTATTTAAAGTAGGAATTGCAGCCTTTATTCTGGTGTGATCAGTTATTTCAAAATTTTCGTTTAGGGGAACATTAAAATCAACTCTTACCAAAACTTTTTTTCCACTAAAGTTGAATTCGTCAATGCCTTTCATAAAGATGTTTTATTAAAAATTGGATAATAATATTTTGCACAAATCTAAAAACTAATTCGGCAATTTCCACCATCAATCGAACAATGTTTTTGAATGAGAAGGGGGAATAATATTAAGATGTTTATAAGCCAGCATTGTGGTTTCTCTACCTCTTGAAGTCCTTTTTATATAGCCTTCTTTTATTAAAAATGGTTCATAAACTTCTTCAATAGTTTCAGCTTCTTCACTACAGGCAGTAGCAATTGTGGAAATACCTACAGGACCACCTTTAAATTTTTCAATGATGGTTTTTAGGATTCGGTTATCCATTTCATCCAGACCATTATGGTCTACATTAAGGGCTTCCAATGCTATTTTTGAAATTTCCAGGTCAATAGTACCATCACCTTTTATTTGCGCAAAATCTCGAGTTCTCCTGAGTAAATTATTGGCGATTCTTGGAGTACCTCTACTTCTTCTTGCTATTTCAAAAGCAGCATCTTCATTTATTGGTGTTTCCAAAATAGCTGAAGATCGTTTTAGGATTCTACTCAATAATTTAGAATCGTAGTATTCTAACCTTGAATTTATGCCGAATCTAGCCCTTAAAGGAGACGTTAATAATCCTGATCTTGTTGTTGCTCCAATAAGTGTGAAGGGATTGAGCCCTATTTGAATGGTCCTGGCATTGGGGCCACTATCCAAAACAATATCGATTTTATAATCCTCCATTGCAGAATAAAGGTATTCTTCAATTACCGGGTTTAGTCTATGAATTTCATCAATAAATAGTACATCATTTTCTTCCAGGTTTGTTAGAAGGCCAGCAAGATCACCAGGTTTTTCCAGAACTGGACCAGAGGTTATTTTTATTCCAGCCTCTAGTTCATTTGCAATAATATTTGATAAGGTGGTTTTCCCTAACCCTGGAGGTCCATGAAGAAGTACATGATCTAAGGCTTCACCTCTTTTCAAGGCTGCTTTAACAAATATCTTTATATTTTCAACAATTTTATCCTGACCACTAAAATCCTCAAAAGATAAAGGTCTTAAGGATTTATCAATATCCTTTTCGTCATCAGAAAGTCCTTCTGCATCTGGTTTTAAATAATCCTCACGCATATTCTTGTTTTTTTGCTAAAATTAAGTTTTAGTCATTTGGCATACAAAAAATCTTTCTAAAAGTACTCGATGCTTTTTAAGAATAGAACCGGAAATAAAAGGTTTAAATTACAACAAATAATTACATTAATTAATTATTACTAAAGTTTTAAAATCATAGCATGAATTTGTGCTTTACTTTCAACAGGAGACTTTTAATTGTATTTTACTAATAATTAATAGACTTATTTTTACTTTCAATTATTCGGGACATACTTCATTTTGGTTATTGATTTAGTAATATTATTTATCTTGAATTTTTATGTACCTTAAATAAAACTTAATGATTTAAGAGATTTTTGAATTATTGAAAATATTGGGAATAATTGGGAGTTCATTCATTAAAAAAACACAAAGTATGAATAGATTGAATACCTTTTTATTCCTAGTACTGGTTATGCAGCTATTTACCCATTCTGGAGTTATGGCAGAATCTGTTACTGATTCTGAAACAATAAATATATCATGGTGGAATAAATTGGAGCCGGGTTGGAAACGAATTTTTAAATCTGCGGTAGGAATTGGGGAGAAACCAACAACGGATGATTTTGTACAAATTTCCGAGTTAAAAGTTTTGGATTGCTCTCAAAATCCAATTACTACTTTGAAGCCGGTATCTAGTTTGAAAAAATTGGAATCTTTATGGTGTGATCAAACAAAAATTTCTGATTTGGGACCATTAAAAGAATTAGAGAATCTGAAGATTTTAAATTTTGGTTCTACTAAAATTACTGATTTAACTCCAGTTAAGAATCTTGAAAATTTAACTAAATTAGAGTTTTACAGAACAAAGGTTTCAGACCTTAGTCCAATTTCTGGATTAAAAAATTTGGAAGTTATAGATTGTTCTAATACCGATGTGGTAAATCTCCAACCATTGAGTGGACTGCTAAAATTGAGTGTATTATATTGTAATAATACTGATGTTAAAAGCTTGGAGCCTCTAAAGGATTTGAAATCGCTTTCTGAACTATCTTTTTTAAGGACAAATGTTAATACACTTGCACCTTTGAAAAATGTGAAAACACTCAAAGAATTAGTTTTTCAACATACTCCTGTTACTAGTCTTGAACCAGTTTTTGGAATTTCTGGATTAGCGATAGTGTATTGTGAAAATACTATGGTACCATCAAATGATGTACAGAAATTAAAAAATGCTAATCCAAATTGCGAAATTTATTTAGATTAATAGAGATTGATTTCTCCACTGAAAGCAAAAAAAGGGTCCTAAAATTAATTAGGACTCTTTTTTTATAGTGAAATATTATGTTTTACTGATCCAATTGGTAAAGTTTAATCCTTAATTTTTGAGTAGTTCTTTCAGGATCATTACAATAGAGTTGAATAGTCCTTTCTTGGGTTCCTTTTTTTCCAATATTATTAACAAAAATTTTTAAACTTACGAAATCATACGGTTTAATTATTTTTGTACCCAAATCTTTAATTTCACAGCCATATCCAGGTACAATTTTTTGAATTATCAAATCTTTCTGTCCGGAATTAGTAAGAACGAACTCTACTATTTTACCACTTCCTACACTAATTTTCCCTAAATTCTTTATTGAATCTGAAACAGTTAATTTGGGAAATAAATAATTATCATAATTGATATCGGAAGGGAAATGCTGTTTTATAGAGGCAACAATTGTAATGTCGAATATTAGCTCTGTGTCTTTTTCCTGAAAAAATATAATGTTATCGTTAACTACTCCAAAATCATTTTTTAGTTCAGGATGATAAAATATAGTGATGTATCCTTTAGAATTTGGTTTAATCACTCTACTAGAATCAAAGACTGCTTCTATGTAATTTGGTGCTCCTAAAGTATCTTTAATGGTTATTTCTTCATCTGAATTATTATAAAACTCAAAAACAGTTTTTACAGGAGTAACATTTGTAATTGAACCTAAAATTAACCTTTTGGTTTTAAATCTGAAATTTCCTTTTTCAATAGGAAATTCTCTTTCAGCTTCTTCAAAATTATTTGAAATAAATCCTGTTATAGCCAATTCAGTTTTTTGTGGAATGGCATTTTTTGAATAAACTGTAAATGTTTTTTCAAAAGGACCAGGTTTATAGGGTTTAAATGAAACTTCAATAAATCCAAATTCTCCAGGTTTCATTGATTCTTTTGGAAATATAATTTCACCACATGCGCATTCGGACACTACCTTTTCAATACTTATCGACTGACTACCAGCAACATAAAACTTGAATTTATGATTAATTTCTTTTGTATTTAATTCGAATCGCCCAAGGTTCTTTGAATGATTCTCAAAGTTTATTATTCCTGATTGACCATTGGAAGTTAAAAATGAAATTAAGAGTAAAGCAAAAAAATTTGTCATGGATTTTCTTAAAGTATAAAAAGTGATAAAAATATGTAATCAATTGGAAGAGTACTAAATACCTAAGAGCAATTTGAAATTTTAGATATTATGTTAAAATCATCCACAGAAGTGTCTTTCCGGTTCAAGAACCTCAGTTCAGTATTTTATTTTACAATAGCGCTGCTACCGAATGTAGGCCTAGCAAAAATAAAATTCTTTCCAGAGAACTTTAAACTGAACAATTTTAGATTGGTCCGACACTCGGCAAATTTAAATTTTAAACAGGCTCTATTTGGATTTAACTGAATTTATTTTGAAAATTCATTTAAATAATTCATGCTTTATAATAATTAGTTTGGTTTTTGAGGTTTATTAATGGTTTAAAAAACCTGAATTATAACTTTATCAAATGTCATACTTGTCTTTTAATGAGTTTTAAAGATTCTGTTATATCAAATTTGAGTTAGGGTTAATTTATCCTATTTTTACAATCTTAAATATAAATGGTCTTATCGCCTGTTTTCAGGAGGAAAGTCCGGGCAATACAGGGCACCACACTTCCTAACTGGAAGGGTCATTTTTTATGATACAGATAGTGCAACAGAAAATATACCGCATCCTTTGGGTGTAAGGGTGAAAAGGTAAGGTAAGAGCTTACCGCCTCAATGGTGACTTTGAGGGCATTGTAAACCTTGTGGATTGAAAGGCCAAATAAACTCTGCTTATTCTAAATTTATTTAGGGTGAAGGATTGCTCGTCTTATTTTTTCATTAAAGGAAAAAGCAGAGAGGGTAGGCTGATAAAAATCAATAGCAATTTTGATTTTAGATAAATGATAAGAATCTCTTAGAGATACAGAACCCGGCTTATAAGTTTATATTTAATTTTTTTATTTTCAACCATAACACTAAAAATGGCAAAGATTCTAATTGTAGATGATGAAAAAAGTATCCGGTATACCTTGCGTGAAATTTTAGAATTCGAGAAGTATAAAGTTGATGAGGCCAAAGATGGAGAGGAAGGCTATGAGATGGTTAGAAAGACTGATTATGATGTAGTGTTGTGTGATGTGAAAATGCCTAGAATGGATGGTATAGAGTTGCTAGAAAAAGCAATGGGAATCGGACAAGATACGCAGTTTATTATGATTTCAGCGCATGGAAATATCGATACTGCTGTTGAAGCTACAAAAAAAGGAGCTTTTGATTTCATTCAAAAGCCACCGGATCTGAACAGGCTTTTGTTATCCATCAGAAATGCGCTAGACAAATCCAATCTCGTAGCGGAAACAAAAGTACTGAAAAGAAGAATTTCCAAAACTCATGACATCATTGGTGAATCGGAGGCTATTAAAGTTGTTAAAGATGCCATTGAAAAGGTTGCACCAACTGAAGCCAGGGTATTAATTACAGGTCCAAATGGGTCGGGTAAGGAATTAGTAGCAAAGTGGTTACATAGCAAGAGTCAAAGAGCTGGAGGACCAATGGTAGAGGTTAATTGTGCCGCAATTCCTGCTGAATTAATTGAGAGTGAGTTGTTTGGTCATGAAAAAGGAGCATTTACTTCTGCTGTGAAGCAAAGAATTGGAAAGTTCGAACAAGCTAACGGTGGAACCATCTTTTTAGATGAAATAGGAGATATGAGTCTATCAGCTCAAGCAAAAGTCCTAAGAGCATTGCAGGAAAGTAAAATAACCAGAGTTGGTGGTGATAAGGAAATTAAGGTAAATGTCAGAGTTTTAGCTGCAACCAATAAGGATCTTAAAGAGGAAATTTCCAAAAAAAGATTTAGGGAAGATTTATATCATCGATTAAGCGTCATTTTAATTAAAGTGCCTGCCTTAGATGAAAGAAAGGATGATATTCCTTTATTGACAGATAGATTCTTGGCCGATATTTCAGCTGATTATGGGGAGTCGAAAAAAGTTATTACGAAGGAAGCACTTCAAAAATTGCAAGAGGCCGATTGGTCGGGGAATATAAGAGAGTTACGTAATGTAACTGAGAGGCTTGTTATTATGAGTCAACAAGAAATAACAGGCGATGATGTTGAAAAATACTTATAATAGTATTTTAAGCACCTGTGCTATTATTTCTACTTCCGAGAAATAGTAATTTCTCTATCAGTCTTTTACGGCAAAATAACACACGGTTAATTTTGAATTACTATTTAGGCCACCCATTAAATTAGTAAGTAGGTGATTTAGAGGGGATAAATGTTGTGATTTGTAGATTTGAAACCCCGAAATTGACAAGAATTGGCAATTTTCGGGGTTTTGTGTTAGATTGTAATTGACTAAAATACAATCCACAATCGAATTTAGTATGCAACAATTACTTTTCCAAGCCGAGGCTTACCAACATCCAA
>JAHQVQ010000009.1 GCA_019634305.1 Flammeovirgaceae bacterium
AAACAAAAACGATCAATTGATTTTAGTATAAAGGCTACATGGCTGGCTATATCTAAAATGTATAATTATATAGGATCTGAATTTGATATTACACATTCCTCCGGGTTTGTCCTCCTTAACATTGACCGAGAAAATGGCACTCCTGCTACGAAGATAGCTCCTTTACTTGGAATGGAAGCCAGAAGCCTTACCAGGATGTTGAAATCTATGGAAGAAAAGGGGCTTATCTGTAGAAAAGCTGATAAATTTGATAAAAGAAAAGTAATTATTTTTCTTACCGATGAAGGAAAAGTAAAAAGGGAACTAGCAAGGCAATCTGTAAAATATTTTCACAGCAAAATTCACGAGGAAGTTGGGGAGGAAGAACTGGAAGTTTTTTTCCGGGTGATAGAAAATGTTCATTTTGTTATAGAGCATCTGGATGAGAAAGATGCTGAAGAAAAAATATTTGGCGAAGCACAAAAAAAGCTCGGCAAAGCGCTTATAAAAAATAGAAATAAAGTAATTTGATACTTTGTTTACTATAATTAAAACAAATTATATTTTGATTTAAATTCAATCATCAAAATAAAACTTAATCAATAAAACTGGTTGATATGAAAAACAGATCAATTAAAAAAGTAGCTGTCCTCGGGTCAGGTGTAATGGGATCCCGAATTGCCTGTCACTTTGCCAATATTGGTGTTCAGGTTTTACTATTAGATATTGTTCCTAAAGAACTTAATACTAAAGGACTGACATTAGAGTCCCCTTTAGTAAGAAACAGAATCGTAAATGATGCACTTCAATTTGCATTAAAATCAAAACCTTCCCCGGTTTTCGATAAATCTGTTGCCTCTAAAATATCTACAGGAAATTTTGAGGATGATATGAGCAAAATAAGTGAAGTCGATTGGATTATTGAGGTGGTTGTTGAAAAATTAGAAATTAAAAAAATTGTTTTCGAACAAGTTGAAAAATATCGCAAGCCTGGTACTTTAATCACTTCTAACACATCTGGAATTCCAATGTTTTTAATGAGTGAAGGTAGAAGCGAAGATTTTAAAAAGCATTTCTGTGGAACTCACTTTTTTAACCCTCCTAGATATTTAAGATTACTGGAAATAATTCCCGGTCCTGAAACTGACCCGAAAATCATAGAATTCCTAATGCATTACGGGGATCTTTACTTGGGAAAAGAAACTGTATTTTGTAAAGATACTCCTGCTTTTATTGCCAATAGAATTGGAGTTTATGCTATTATGTCTGCCATGCACACCATTGAAGAAATGGGGCTCACTGTTGGAGAGGTAGACAAGATTACTGGTCCTCTGATTGGTCGTGCTAAATCGGCAACCTTTAGAACAACCGATGTTGTAGGTCTTGATACCATGGTAAATGTTTCAAATAATTTATATGGAATCCTGAAGCATGATGAATCCAGAGATAAATTCATATTACCGAATATTGTAAAGGAACTTTATGATAGGAAATGGCTAGGAGATAAAACTGGTCAGGGTTATTTCAAGAAAACCAAAAATGAAAAAGGCAAAAAGGAAATTCTGGAACTGGACCTTAAAACTTTTGAATACGGACCAAGAACCAAAGCAAATTTTGCCTCACTGGCTCAGGTAAAGGATGTTGAGGATGTAAAGGAAAGAATTAAAATCTTAGTGAATGCCACCGATAAGGCAGGAGAATTTCTACGAAAATCTTTTTATGATACGTTTAAATACTGTTCTTTCAGAATTCCCGAAATTGCTGATGAATTATATAAAATTGATCAGGCTGTTTCTGCCGGGTTTGCATGGGAAACTGGACCATTTGAAACATGGGATATTCTTGGTTTAAAAGATACTACACTTAAAATGGAAGAGGCTGGTTTCAGGCCTGCACAATGGATTTATGATTTAATTGAAAGTGGTGCTGATTCCTTCTATAAAATGGAGAATGGAGTTAAAAAATTCTATGACATTGAAAGTAAGACTTATAAAGTAATTCCAGGGTCTGAGGGATTAATTTATCTGGATACCCTAAGGAAAACAAATAAGGTCTGGGGGAATGCCGGAACCACTCTTTTCGATTTAGGTGATGGTATTTTAGGATTGGAGTTTCATTCCAAAATGAACTCAATTGGAGCAGAAACCATTGAAGGAATACATACAGCAATTACTAAAGCAGAAGAAGATTTTAATGGTTTGGTAATTGGAAATGAAGGACAACAATTTTCTGCTGGAGCCAATTTGGCGATGTTATTCATGTTTGCCTGCGATCAGGAATGGGATGAGATCAACATGATGATTGCTCAATTTCAAAACACAATGATGAGAGCGAGGTTTTCTAGTGTTCCTGTAATTTCTGCACCTTCTGGTTTAGCACTTGGAGGAGGTTGTGAACTTTCCATGCATTGTGATGCTATTCAGGGACATGTGGAAACTTATATGGGACTAGTAGAAGTTGGAGTTGGTTTAATCCCCGGTGGTGGTGGAACCAAGGAAATGACGCTTAGAGCATCAGATTCTTTTGTAACTGGTGATCCTGAGTTTAATAGATTGCAAGAAAATTTTATGACTATTGCCACCGCCAAAGTAGCTACTTCTGCTAAGGAAGCGCAAAACTTAGGTTTCTTTAAACCTTCTGATGGATTTACCTTAAACAGGTCCAGATTATTGGCAGATGCCAAAGCAAAAGCACTTGAATTAGCTAATGCAGGTTATTCTCAGCCAGTGGAAAGAAAGGATATTAAGGTTCAAGGAAAAGCTGGAATGGCCATGTTTGAAGCTGGGATAGCCGCTATGTTGTATGGTCACTATGCTTCTGAACATGATGCAAAAATTGCCAAAAAAGTAAGTTATGTAATGAATGGAGGTGATCTTTCCCAACCAACTTGGGTTTCTGAGCAATACCTTCTCGATCTTGAAAGGGAAGCTTTCCTTAGTTTATGTGCTGAGCCAAAGACATTGGAAAGAATCCAAAGTATTTTATTTAAAGGTAAACCATTAAGGAACTAAGATTTATTTCTTCATTAAACCTTTCAAAATTATTAATCATTAAACTTTCCAGCATTATTTCAATTTCTAATAAGCTGGATTTATAAATAAAAAAATTAAAACTATGGAAGCATATATAGTTACAGGATATAGAACCGCTGTTGGTAAATCCAAAAAAGGTGGCTTCAGATTTACCAGACCAGATGATCTGGCTGCGGATGTCATCAAACACCTTGTTGCATCAGTTCCAAATTTTGATGCCAAAAGAGTTGATGATTTAGTGGTTGGTTGTGCCATTCCCGAAGCTGAGCAGGGAATGCAAATGGGAAGAATGATTTCTTTGTTGGCTTTACCGATGGAAGTTCCAGGCTTTATCGTGAATAGATACTGTGGTTCTGGTGTGGAAGCGATCGCTATTGCCTCTGCCAAAATTAAGGCTGGAATGGCTGATTGTATTATCGCTGGAGGGGCTGAATCTATGTCATTGGTTCCAATGCTTGGGTATAAAACTGCGCTTAATTATAAAATAGCTGAGCAAAACCCGGAGTATTATCTAAGCATGGGACTTACTGCCGAGGAAGTTGCCAAAGACTTTGGAATTACAAGAGATCAGGCTGATGAATTTTCATTTAACTCGCATCAAAAAGCCATTAAGGCTATTCAGGATGGAAAGTTTAAAGATGAGATTGTTCCCGTAAATGTTGAGGAAACATATGTGGATGGAAATGGGCAAAAGAAATCCAGAAGTTTTGTGGTTGATACAGATGAAGGACCAAGAGCTGACACTAGTATTGATATTTTAGGAAACCTAAGACCAGCATTTAAAATGGGTGGTCAGGTAACTGCAGGAAATTCTTCTCAGACTTCTGATGGAGCTGCCTTTGTAATGGTGATGTCCGAAAAAATGGTTAAAGAACTTAATCTTGAACCAATCGCTAGAATGGTAACTTACCAGGTGGCCGGAGTAAATCCTCGGGTGATGGGGATTGGTCCTGTTGATGCCGTACCAAAAGCATTAAAATATGCAGGCCTAAAACTTTCAGATATTGAGCAAGTAGAACTAAATGAAGCCTTTGCTGCACAATCTTTAGCAGTGATAAAAGAATTAGGAGTTGACCCGGATATTGTGAATGTAAATGGAGGAGCAGTAGCTTTAGGCCATCCACTTGGATGTACTGGAGCTAAACTGTCTATTCAGCTTTTTAATGAAATGAGAAGAAGAAAACAAAAATATGGAATGGTTACCGCCTGTGTAGGAGGAGGACAAGGTGTGGCCGGAATTTACGAGCTTTTATCCTAAACAGAAATTAATTTGGAAGATTGTAAGTCCTATGCCACATGAAATTCAAATACTTACAACTGATTCTCATTAGAACTCATAGCGGTCCGCTATAAATTAAACTTTAATAAGTTGACCGTAAAAAAATGCCTGGCTTTTTGTCAGGTTTTTTTGCTTTCCACATTTTCCAAAAGCATTCATTACATTCATTAATTGAATTCCGGTTTCTTTCCATATAAAAACTCTACAGTTTCTTACCGTCAATGGGGAAAAGGAAAGGAGATATTAATCCTTTTTCATGGGTTTGGGGATAAGGCTGCCCTTTTTGATGTAATGGAACCTTCCTTTGGCAATCATTATAAAGCTTATGCCATCAGTTTACCCTATCACGGCTTTACTGAATGGAAAGAAGGATTATTTAACAAAGAGGATATTGAAAGTTTTATCAGGATTATACTGGAAAAAGAAAACGCTTCCACCTTCACCATTTTAGGTTATAGCATGGGTGGTAAGATTACTATAAATATGGTGGAAATTTTTCCCGATCAAATAAAAAAAATATTTCTACTTGCCCCTGATGGTATTAAAACCCATCCATTATACGATATCCATGGTCTCCCTATCTGGTTTATC
Source organism: Flammeovirgaceae bacterium (assembly GCA_019634305.1). Lineage (GTDB taxonomy): Bacteria > Bacteroidota > Bacteroidia > Cytophagales > Flammeovirgaceae > Flexithrix. Next base: position 4,882 of record JAHQVQ010000009.1, read on the forward strand.
CGATTTTTTAAATATCTATTAAAAAGGCCAAAAACCTTTTTTAAGCTTAATAAGGTTATTTATAAGTGTGGGTTTTTATCAAAATTTCTATATGACTTTACCAAAAACCATTTTAGCACACCGCAACAAAGGGATAGGTTTTTCAATGTATCTGAATCTATTCATGATTTTAAGCCTGATTTAGAAAAGCTAAAAATCCTATTGAATCAGAAAGATATTCCAGTAGAAATTTTCCTTGGGGAAAGAGATGAGGTGATCTTACCAGAATCAGGAAAGATTTTTAAAGAGCGTTTAAATAATTGCAAAGTCACTTTTTTACCAAAGGGTCATTTACTGGTGGATGAAGATTTAAATATGGTTTTTAATGAACTTATCTTGAATCCTGATATTGAAAATACCGAATTTTAAGTCTTTTATGCCGACTACTTTCTAATTTTGGAAAAAATAATCAAAAGGGAAAATGAAGTATTCAGTAGATTTAATGGTAAAATCCAGTGATGCCTGGGTAGATGCAGTGAAAAATGATTTTGACTCCTTTTTACAGGATCATGCTGATTGTGAAAGAAAAGCCTCTGCCATGGCAATGAGTTTTGTTGCCAAATATCCTGATCGGCCTGAAATTATTCCCGAATTAATTGAAACGGCCATTGAAGAACTGGAACATTTCCAACAAGTTTTTGATATTATGAAGACCCGGGGAGTTTCACTGGCCAAAGAAATGACCAAGGATTTATACATTCATCAATTAATGGCACTGAGCCATGGTGGAACTCCTGAAACCCGATTTCGTGACAGACTTCTACTGGCTTCAATAATTGAATGTAGAGGATGTGAAAGGTTTAAACTGGTAAGTGAAAATCTAGAAGATGAAGAGTTATCCCGTTTTTATAAAGTACTATGGACTTCTGAAGCCAAACATGGAAATATTTTCGTGAAAATGGCACTCAATTATTTTGAAGAAAAATCAGTTTACAATCGATTAGATGAACTAATTGAAAAAGAGGCTGAGGTGATAAACTCCCTGGAAATTCGATCTGCATTACATTGATTATTAACTAGGTTAAACGCATGAAAATATTCAAACACTATTTGGAG
>JAHQVQ010000087.1 GCA_019634305.1 Flammeovirgaceae bacterium
GAAAAAATAGCTAAAAGTCAAAATGATGCAATTGCTGTAGAAGATATAGTTTTGGATGATTTAGATGCCAAAACCAAAGAAGAATTTTATGAGGATGGAGTTTTAAAAACAGAGGTTAGTTTGAAAAATGGTAAAATGCATGGCACTTACCGGTCCTATTTCCCCAATGGAGAATTAAAAATTAAAGGAAAGTACAAAAATGGAGAAAAAAGTGGGACATGGAAGTTTTACAATGTAGAAGGTAAAGTCATGGATAAGGTTTCTTATTGAAGATTACTTCCAATAGCCACTTTCTGAAGGGAAAAAAATCACTTCCATATTTCAATCCAAATGATTGATTAAAGTAAATAAGAACACAGAAAACTTAACATTACTTTTCAAAGCTTCAAGTGCTTTGGAAATGAGATTATAAACTGATTGGTGGTTAATGTTCATCACTTCTGAGATTTCATCATAGCTTAGATTACCATAAAATCTAAGGAAAATAGATTCTTTTTGGCGAGGAGGAAGTTTACCTAATTCTGCTTCTAATTGCTGACTTCTTTCTGCTAATGTTTCAACTTCAATCAGTTTTATTTCCGGAGATAATTCTAATGCAAACGCCTGTCCTTCCAGAAAGTCTTCTATATTGACAACCTTCTTCTTTTGGATGAGCTTTTTGGTAAGATTTCTACGAAATGCTTTTAGGAGATAACTTTTAATTAGTGGGGTATCACTAAGTTTTTTTTTGTTTTTCCACAGATCAATAAACATATCATGGATGGCATCTTTTATAATTTCCTGATCTTGGGAAAATCGGAAACCATAATTAGAAAGAATATCAATATTTTGCTGGTAAATATATGCAAATGCTTGATTATCACCTTTTTTAAAAGACTGCCAAACCTTCAAATCTTTATCATTTCCAAATTTCTTTATATTCATAAAAAACCTATACTCGCACTATTTCATTCATAATTAAATATTTTACCTTTCAAACACAATGATTTATTTAAAATATATCCGATTTTTGAGGCCTGAAAAACGCTTATCCTGATCATAAAATAATCAGGCAGCTTAAATGAAAACCTGTATCATTAGAATATTCTTTCAGAACAATTTATAAATATAAAAAATTTAATCCTGTAATTTATTCAGGAATAAAACTAAAATAATACACACACCTTTTATTGCAAAATGAGAAGAAAGCTGGAATACCTGGAAGAAAAACTAGAAGGAGATCTTTATTATGACACTACTATGCGTACCCTGTATGCGACTGATGCCTCCGCATATAGGGAAATGCCACTTGCAGTGGCCATCCCAAATTCAGAAAAAGATATTAAAACACTTGTTCATTTTGCAAGGAAAGAAAAAACTTCCCTGATTCCGAGAACAGCAGGAACTTCTCTGGCTGGTCAGGTAGTAGGTAATGGAATTGTGGTAGATGTTTCCAGGACTTTCACTAAGATATTAGAAGTAAATAAAGAAGAAAGCTGGGTAAGGCTTCAACCCGGTGTAGTAAGAGATGAACTAAATCATCATTTAAAAGACTTTGATTTATTTTTTGGTCCGGAGACTTCCACCGCCAACAGGGCAATGGTTGGGGGAATGGTGGGAAATAATTCCTGCGGATCGAATTCAGTGATTTATGGCAGTACACGAGATCATTTGCTTGAGGTAAAAGCCATTTTAAGCGATGGGAATGAAGTGGTTTTTAATACACTCAATAATGAGGAATTTGAGGCCAAGTGCAATGGAGAAAATGTAGTAAGTGAGCTGGAACAAAAAATTTATCAGGAAACTAAAGCTATTCTGGAAGTCAAAGAAAATCAGAATGAAATCAGAGAGAAGTTTCCAAAATTTAGTATTCCAAGAAGAAATACAGGTTATGCGATTGATATGCTTTTGGAAACGGCTCCTTTTACTGAAGGAAAAGAAAATTTTAATTTCTGTAAATTAATTGCCGGGTCAGAAGGAACGCTTGCTTTCATTACCGAAATAAAAATCCATATTAATCCATCACCTCCTAAATATAAAGCCCTGGTTTGTGCCCATTTCACTTCAATAGATGAATCACTGAAGGCTAATCTTGTAGCATTGCAACACAATCCCAGTGCTTGTGAACTGATGGATAATTATATTTTAGAATGTACCAAAACTAATATTGAGCAAAGGGCCAACAGATTCTTTGTAGAGGGAAACCCGGAAGCCATTTTAGTTGTAGAATTATCAAGAGATAGTGAAGAAAAGTTGAATCAAGATGCTCAGGCACTTATTGATGATTTCAAGAAAAACGATTTTGGTTATCATTTCCCAATAGTTTCAGGGGGAGATGTAAAAAAGGTCTGGACCTTAAGAAAAGCTGGACTAGGATTACTTTCGAACATTCCAGGTGACGCTAAACCAGCACCAGTAATTGAGGATACTGCAGTAGATGTAGCAGATTTACCAGCCTACATTGCCGACTTCAATGAAGTGTTGAAAAAGTACAATCTATTTTGTGTGCACTATGCCCATGCTGGTACGGGGGAATTGCATTTAAGACCTATTCTAAATTTAAAAACAGAAGAGGGAAATCAGCTTTTTAGAATAATTGCTGAAGAAATTGCCAAACTGGTCAAAAAATATAAAGGTTCTTTAAGTGGAGAACACGGGGATGGAAGATTGAGAGGTGAGTTTATTCCATTTATGGTTGGAGAAAAAAACAACAAACTCATTGAAAAGGTAAAACTGGCATGGGATCCTGAAAATATTTTCAATCCGGGTAAAATTGTAAATACGCCTTCCATGAATTCATCATTAAGGTATACTCCGGGCCAAGCAACACCAAGTTTTGATACGACTTATGATTTTTCTAAAAACCAGGGTATTATCAGGGCTGCTGAACTTTGTAATGGAAGTGGCGATTGTAGGAAGACAGAAATTACTGGTGGAACTATGTGTCCAAGCTATATGGCAACCAGAAATGAAAAGGATACCACCAGAGCCAGGGCTAATATTTTGAGGGAATATTTAACACACTCTCCCAAGAAAAATAAATTTGATCATGAAGAAATAAAAGAAGTGATGGATTTGTGTCTTTCCTGCAAAGGATGTAAATCTGAATGTCCTTCAAATGTGGATGTGGCTAAATTGAAAGGGGAATTTTTATCTCAATATTATAAAGCCAATGGTATAGGGTTAAGGACTAAATTAATTGGGCATTTCCCAAAACTAACTGCTTTGGCAGCTTTAACTCCAGGAATATACAATTTTATTTTCTCCAACAAACTTACTGGTAACCTGGCAAAAAGTGTAGTTGGCTTTGCATCGGAGCGACCAATGCCCAAGTTGCATAAAACCACACTTAATAAATGGTATAAGAAAAACAGAAAGGGTAAAAACAGTGACAAGAAAAAGGTTTATTTATTCTGCGATGAATTTACCAATTATAATGATACAGATATTGGAATAACAACTTTCAGACTATTAGAAGCCTTGGGATATGAGGTGATTATTCCAAAACATATTGAAAGTGGCAGGACATTTCTTTCGAAAGGAATGCTGAAAGAAGCAAAGGAAATTGCCATCAGAAATGTTGATTTGCTAAAGGATATAATTAATGCTGAAAATCCTATTATTGGGATTGAACCTTCAGCCATTCTTACCCTAAGAGATGAATATCTGGATTTAGTTCATCCTTCGCAAAAAGAGGTTGCACAAAAAATCGCAGAAAATACATTCTTTATCGATGAATTCATTAGTAATGAGATGGATAAAGGAAATATTAAAAAAGAACAGTTTTCAAGTGATAAAAAGCTTATAAAATTACATGGACATTGCCATCAAAAAGCACTTTCTTCACTGACTTTTACCAAGAAAATGTTAAGTATGCCGGAAAATTATGAAGTCCACATGATTCCATCCGGTTGTTGTGGGATGGCGGGATCTTTTGGTTATGAAGAAGAACATTATGAGGTATCCATGAAAATTGGTGAATTAGTACTTTTCCCTACTGTAAGAGCTCAACCACCGGAAGTTATCATTGCTGCACCTGGAACAAGTTGTCGTCATCAAATCCATGATGGTACTGGTAGAAAAGCATTCCATACAGTAGAAGTACTTTTTAATGCCCTAAAAAAATAAGGCAAAGTAGTCTCATAAAAATGCCCGGCTAATCACAATTTTAAATTTGATTGGCTTGGTCTTTTTCCTTACAAAAACTTACATCGCTACAAACCAATCCTGTCTTCAATTAAAATTATTTTTTTATAGAAAGGTTACCTTTTTCTTACCTAGTAATTAAAAACTGATTTTAAATCTTAAAAAACAGAAAGTGAAGCCTGATGTTAATAGGTGTAAATACTACTAATTCCAGGAAATTCTTTTAACCATGAAAAACTTTTTTATAACCCTTGGAATAATTGTTTATATGTCATTTATGTTCGTAATGGCAGGTTCGGTTATTCTTTCAGACGTTCAGAACCAAAATCAACAATTAGAAAGTAAGGCATCAAATGACCTTCCCCAAAAAGTTGATTTAAAAAATATGGAAGATCAATTATCGTTTAATAAGTGATAGTTATTTTAATTTTACGATTTTAAGCATTTAATTAAAGAAGCTTTTTCACACACCTTATTTTAATCCTCAACTCAAATAGACACTGGCTGCTCCTGATATGTCTTAAACTTCCCCTCTTTTCTAGTTATTTCTCTTTTTTTGCATAGTTTCCACATAAATTTTAAGAAAACCTAAGAGAATTCCTCACATGTTTGCAAATTTGCACCCTGAAATAGAATGCTTTGTTTTTCGGTTTGCGGATTTGATAATTTAGATAAAAAATTCCGTGGCTAAAATTAGTTTTTGATGAGAATTTTAAAGTTTGGAGGAACATCTGTTGGAACACCTGAAAGAATTTTGCAGGTCATTGAAATTGTAAAAGGTGCTTTACAAAAAGAAAAAGTGGCAGTAGTAGTCTCTGCTTTTGGGGGAATTACAGATCAATTGATAAAAGTAAGTGAAATGGCATCATCAGGAGATGAAAGTTACAAAGACTTGCAAATAGAAATTGAGACAAGGCATATTCAGGCCATTAAAACCCTGGTACATGCCAGAAGGCAAAGTGGTGTGGTTGCAGAAATTAAGTTCTTACTCAACGAACTTGAAGATATTTTACATGGAATTTATCTGGTGAAAGAATTGAGTACCAAAATGAGGGATTTCATCCTAAGTTTTGGAGAGAGACTTTCAGCCTCAATTATTGCGGAAGCTTTCAAAGAAAAAGAGATAGATGCCCGATTCACAGATTCCAGAAAATTAATCGTTACCGATAAAAATTTTGGTAATGCCAATGTGAATTTCACCGAAACTAATGAAAGAATCCAGAAGCACTTTATAAATGCTCAGGGAGAGCTTATAATTCTTCCAGGTTTTGTTGCCAGCACCAAAAATAATGAAACCACCACATTAGGAAGAGGAGGTTCAGATTATACGGCTTCAATTTTTGCCGGAGCACTTCATGTGGAAGTTTTAGAGATCTGGACGGATGTAAATGGAATGATGACGGCTGACCCAAGAAAAGTAAGAACAGCTTTCACTATTCCTGAGATTTCTTATGAAGAGGCTATGGAGCTTTCCTACTTTGGAGCTAAAGTTATTTACCCTCCAAGTATTCAGCCTGCATATCAAAAGGAAATACCAATTCTGGTAAAAAACACCTTTGATCCAAAGGGGAAAAATACAATAATAAGTGGCAATGCTCCTGATGATGAAAAACCGATTAGAGGGATTTCCTCTATGAAAGATATTGCTTTGGTTACACTTACCGGGAGCGGATTAGTAGGAGTTACTGGTTCTGCTTCCAGATTGTTTAATGCTCTTGCGAAAATTCAAATTAATGTAATTCTGATTTCTCAGGCTTCTTCCGAACATTCCATTACCATAGCAGTAAAAGAAATAGATTCGGAGCTAGCCAGTAAGGTTATTTATAAAGAATTTAAGGAAGAATTTAAAGGGCAAAAATTAGATCAGGTGATTGTAGAGCAGGCGCTTTCAATAGTGGCTGTAGTTGGTAAAAACATGAAAAAAACCCCAGGGGTTGCAGGGAGGTTATTCAGTTCACTTGGACGAAATGGAGTAAATGTACTGGCAATTGCCCAAGGCGCATCAGAGTTAAATATCTCTTTGGTAGTCAGGCAAATAGATGAAAGAAAAGCTGTTAGTATTATCCATGAGGCTTTCTTCCTTTCCGAAACAAAAGCTTTGCACTTGTTTATTGCAGGTAGTACCGGACTGATTGGGAAAACCCTTTTATCGCAAATAACAAAGCAATTTGGTTCGCTAAAGGAAAATAGTGCTATTGATATTCGTTTAATTGGCTTAATGAATACGAGGAAAATGGTAATTGAACCTAATGGAATTAATCCAGAATCGGCTCAAAAAGTGATAGAAAAAGCTGATACCAAAAGTAGCCTTGATGCTTTTGTAGATGAAATGATTTCCCAAAACCTGAGGAATACGGTTTTTGTGGACGCTACTGCTAGTCAGCAGATTTCAGACAAATATGAGGAAATTCTTAATGCCAATATTTCCATTGTAACACCAAATAAACTGGCTTGTTCGGGTGATATTAATTATTATAAAAGGCTGAAAAAAATAGCCAGAAAGCGAGGAGCAAAGTTTTTATTTGAAACAAATGTAGGAGCTGGCTTACCAGTGATTAGCACCCTGAATGATCTTATCCAAAGCGGAGATAAAATCATTAAAATTGAAGCCATTCTATCCGGTACCTTAAATTATATAACTAATAATGTAAGTAAGGATAAAAAGATTAGTGAAGTGGTATTAGATGCTAAGGAAGCCGGATTAACAGAACCCGACCCGCGAATTGATCTTAGCGGTTCAGATGTTGCTCGGAAAATTCTTATTTTAGCCAGAGAGCTTGGTTATGAATTGAATATGGAAGATGTGGATTCTGAAGCATTTATTTCGAAAGAATGCCTGGAGGCCAAGGATATATCAGAATTTTTCGAAAAATTGAAGGCTTATGATGAAACCTTTGAAAAGGAAAGATCAAAGCTTGATGCCAACGATGAAAAATATAGGATAATAGCTACACTAGAAGATGGAAAGCCAAAAGTTAAGGTAAAAACTTTTGACAAAACACACCCCTTTTATATGGCTGAAGGCAGTGACAATATTATCCTTTATACTACTAATCGTTATAATGAATTGCCTTTAATGATAAAAGGTCCGGGGGCTGGGGCTGAGGTAACTGCAGCTGGTGTTTTTGCCGATATTATCCGGATTGTAGACTAAAAGTTTATAATTAGAGCAGATGCAAGCTGCTCTATTTTTAAGTACCTGTGCTTTAATAATTGAGTAATGCCATTCTCTCTTTTAAGCTTTTGCAGCAAAGACAACTTTTATCCTACTACTTAGTTTTTTTCTACGAAAATAAAAAATGCGATTTTGATTATTGTTTTTATTCTAACCTTTCATCAAGCTTTTTCATTTACAATTGAAGAAGGAGATTATAAAGGAGGACCTCAACGTATCATCAAAACAAAATCGGCTACTTATTACTACGATAAAGCTAGTGGAGGTTTTTCAAGAATGATTAATAAAGTTAGAACGACTGGATAAGTTTCAAAAAAGATCCATTAAATGAATATCCTGCATCAGCTGCTGCTGGCTAAAGAGGTTTACCCAATTTAGTTTTTGGAAATGAAGATGGAGGAGCTGGTCACCCAGGCCATAATAGATGTGAAATTTATGATTACTATAATGAGAAATAGCTTTTCAACCAATAGCAATGAGTTTATTTTGGTGATAAACAAGTAGATCGGGTTCTTTTTATCTTACAAGAAACTACTGATGGAAAAGATGATTTTCTGGGATATTTGGGAAATTCTGATAAGAGAATTGCCTCAAAAGGTGGAATGATAGTATTTAGATATGGAAGAGCAATGGGTGCAAAAGCTATTATGACTGAAGAAAACAATTCCTTTTTTATTGGATTTTTAGATAAGAGAATTGAAGATAATAAAGGATATGAAAAACAGAGAAAAAATAATTGGAATAATTCAATTATTTATCTGTGTTGTTCATAGACGTTAATAGGTAAAATATTTTGAAGTCGAGAATATTCCTCACCCTCCATTCTGGGGACTTCAAATATTTTCACTAAGTCCATTAACTGATCATTAGTTCTAATTCCCGAAACAACAGATGTAAGTGCAGGATGTTTAAGAACAAACTGTATCGCTAAGTGTGCAGGCGATTTTTTGGAATCAATTAATTCTTTTATTTCCAGCTGTAGCTTATTAACATCTCCCTCAGAATAGTTTAAATAAGGTTTAGAAGGCTTATCTATAAGAAGCCCTTTAGCTACCCCCCCTCTTGATAAAACACCAATATTATTTTTTAATAAAAGGTCTAAACAAGTTTCTTCAGGACGTCTATCCATGATACTATATTGCATCATTACACTAGTGATATTAGCTCTTTTGACATATTCCCTAATTACATTCGGTCGGATAGAGGAAATTCCATAATACCTGATTTTCCCTTCAGTCTTAAGTTGCTCAAAAGCCTCAATAGTTTCATCAATCGGATCATCAGTTGTTCCTCCATGAAGTTGATACAAATCAAGATAATCTGTTTTTAACCTTTTTAAGCTTTTTTCAACGGCTTTTAAAATATAAGCTTTTGAAGGATTCCAATCCCAGCCACTTCCGTCAGGTTTCATTTGATTTCCAACCTTTGTCGCAATAAGCACCTTATCTCTCAGTCCCTGAAAGGCTTTGCCGAGGGAAATTTCATTTCCTCCATTTTGATATAAATCAGCACTATCAAAAAGATTTATCCCATTATCCAACGCACTATATAATATATCTGCATTCTTTGAGTGATCATTCCCCAAAGACATACATCCAAAACTTATTTTACTAACATATAGATCCGAATTCCCTAATTGCTGGTAAGTCATATATTTTATTCTTTGAATTAATGAAATAAATTCAATTGCAGTTACTAAAAAGTACCTTTCAATTTTTTCAGGAATTCGCCTTTCAAAATATCAAAATTCCAAAAATTTGAGACCAACCCTTTTTTAGATGTTTGAATGATTTTCTGAAAAATCTCATCATTAAATAAACTTTCGCCTTTTTCGGCTAAGGAAATAGCATTCAAATATTCATTATTGACCATACAAAAAACACATCCTAATAAGAATTCCCGGATAGCATACTTTTCATTTTTAAATGAGTTGATATAAGTTATTTCAGCCCATCTGGGAGATTTTTTAATGGTTACCTTAGCAAGCTTTTTATAAAGAGAATTTGAAAAAAGTCCATCAAAGGCATCCCTAGATATTCTAGGTACTCCATTTACATTTATATCAGCCAGCCAAAAGTTTTTATTATCCATATACCTCATCACATCAAACAATTTATCTTCACCTTCATAGGACCCATGAATTCCAGGTTCAAACTCCATTAATAAAATGTTATTTTGAGTATCTTCATCAAGATTCTTATAAAGCCTCAGGTCTATCCCCTGAGAATCCACTTTCATCCAATCAATTTTATTAATCTTCGATTCAGTTAAAGCTGCACGTAATGAAATATTATCAAGTTCAACAACCTCTTTGACTTTATAAAATGGGGCGTAAATGTATCCTTCTACCTTTTTATTATCAGGTTTTAAACTACTTGAGGTGTAAGGATATTCTGTGAGGTAAAAGTCAATCTTCTTTTCTTCTTTGTCCGAAACAATGCAATTATAAATGTATAGTTTTTTATAATCTTTGGATTCCTTCTCAGATACATTAAATTCCCTATCATCTGCATCAAAGGCTATGCAAATGGCATATTTTGCAAATAACTTCCATTTAGGGTGAATCTTTCCCGAAGCTCCTACATCAATTAATACCGGGGGCTGAGCAATTAATTCCGGACGTTCAAATATTTCCTTTATCAGATTTTTCATGCAATTTGTTTGATTACTCTCTCCCAAACAAAGTATTCAATTAGTATTTATTGAATACAAATATGGAGTTTATCAATTTTGCCCAAATATCTAGGGTTTCCGCACCAAAAAGTTAAACAATTAATTTGAGGAGGTAGTTGAATGCTTCTACCTGCTTTTTTCCTTTTCATACTAATTTTAGCAGGGTCATTTTTGAGCAGATGTAGTGCCCATTTCCTGGTTAAGTGCAAATTAGCAGGTCCCTTATCGGTTCTGACTTTAGAGTTATCTTCCTTAAAGGTAAAGTCCAATTGCCACAGGAACGCCTGCCGGTGAAGACGATTTTCAATCGCCCAATGTCCTCTCAGATATTGATTAAATTTTTCTGCAGAGGTGGTCGAGTTATCTAAACTGCTAATAAAATATTGCCTACTTGTTTCCACTTTTACGGTCGAGAGATGGCCTTCCCTTTCAATCATGACCAGGGAACGAACCCCTGTCCACTCCTTTAAATCATAAACCTGGTCTAGTTGACTACAGCTATACACCTTCCTTTTCTCTCCTCTTCCATGCCCCCAAATCTATACTTTCATCGCTGGGCAGAGTAGTCAGCCATTTTTCCATAAAATCAACTACTTCTTCATATAACCCCTTTTGATTGGCTTTTAAAGCAATCAGATAATCAACCTGTTTAGCAATGATTTTTTCAACAATGCCCTTCTGACGACCTATCGCATCTATGGTAATGATACTGCCCTGGCAATCTACCTGATCCAATAATTTTGGAATTGCATCAATTTCGTTGCTTTTGCTCTCTACTTGTTGTTGCCCAAAACTCAACCCAAGTTCAGCTACCCAAACATTGACCATATTCACCAAAGCCTTTTTCTTTCCCATTGGAATAGTTCTTCTCAATGCTTTCC
>JAHQVQ010000088.1 GCA_019634305.1 Flammeovirgaceae bacterium
GATATTAATGATGTTGCTCCATTACCTTTAACAAAATTTTCAGGTGCTTATCATTTAATTAATGCTTTTATTGAAAAGTTAGCAAAAAGCAGCGTTAAGTAAATACTAGATTTTTATACTAAATACTTCTTTTTGATTTAAAGTAAATGACCTGAAATGGTGTTGAATTCGAGGTTGAACCGGTAATTGAATGGCTAATTATTATTTTATGTTGAATGACATTCCAGAAATCTTCCAACTATTAACCATAAAATATGGTCTAAAAAAACAAGCACACTGATTGAACTGAATTCAAGAAAAATCGAGAGAATTTGATTCATTATAAGTAGGTTCCATTTATCAGAAATACAAATTTTAATCATTTGGAACCTGCATTTTAGTTATTTTTGAAAAGCATTTTGTAATTTCATTTTTTAATCCTTAGATATTCATTTTTTGGCAAAAATTATTTCCGATAAAAGGAAAACAGTTTTATATATTTTTTTTTAAGGGAATAGCCTAAAACAAAGCAAAATAGATGATTTTTAAAAGAATACTTTATTTCATAACTTTTTCTATTCTCAGCCTTTTAGCCAGCGAATCCTTTGCCACTCACATTCGGGCAGGTGATTTAACCGCAGTAAGGATTTCAGGAGGTTCTGCATTAACCTACAGATTTACGGTAATACTTTATCGTGATACTGAAGGGGTGCCTGCTCAACCAGGAAAATTTGAATTTGGGTATACCTCGTCAACACCAGCCGTAATTGATCCCGTATCAATTGGATTTATTGATGGGGATACTGAAATTTTAATCTATCAGGTGGAACATACTTTCCCCTCCTCAGGGACTTTTAGGGTAAGTTATTTTGAGCAAAACAGGAACCCTGGAGTAAGAAACATGTTTGCTTCTGGAAATACCGCCTTTTTTATACAATCTGTTTTTAGAATCAATCCTGCCTTTGGGTTAAATTCATCTCCAGTATTACTTATACCTCCCGTAGATAAAGCTGCCATCGGACAACGGTACATTCACAATCCAGGAGCTTATGATGTAGATGGAGATAGCTTATCATATAGACTTACAATTTGTAAGCAGGATAAGGATAATAATGGACAAGCCATAGAGGTGGCTCAATATCAATTCCCTGACCACCCGGATTTTAATGGAGTAAAAGAAGATGGTACCGGGGTGGCTACTTTTACGCTCAACCCTCTCAATGGAGATTTGATATGGGATGCTCCAGGTGAACTTGGGGAATATAATGTTGCCTTTTATGTAGATGAATGGCGAAGTGGTATTCAAATAGGTTCTGTAAACAGAGATATGCAAATTATTGTGGTAGAAGGCAACAACAAACGACCACAACTAGAAATCCCAATGGATACTTGTATAGTTGCTGGTTCTACATTAATCGATACCATAAAAGCTACTGATCCTGATTCAGATTTTATTACACTCACAGGGGAAGGAGGATTGTTTGTACATCCAGATACAGGAGGGCATGCCAATCAGGCTCAATTCCAGGTGTTAGGGCTACAACCACCAAATGGAAAGGAACAAGGAGTATTCTCCTGGCAGTCGGAATGTGCTGATATTAGAAGACAACCATACCAGGCCACATTTAAAGCTGTAGATAAACCAGACCAATCTGAATTTAAACTGGCAGACTTAAAAACCTGGTTAATCAAAGTAGTTGGTCCTGCCCCAGAAAACCTAATTTCAGATGTTGATTTGGTTAAAAATTCTGTTACTCTAAATTGGGATGATTACCCTTGTCCTAATGAAGGAGCTGTAATGACAGTTTGGCGAAGAAAAGGAGCTTTCGATTTCCAGCCAGATAATTGTGAAACAGGACTTCCCCCTTATACAGGATATGAACAAATTGGGCAGATAAATGTAAATACCAATACATTTATTGATGATAATAAAGGACGAGGTTTAGAAAAAGGAACTACTTACTGTTACAGAATATTTGTTCGGTTCGCTGAACCTACTGGCGGTGAAAGTTATGCTTCCGAAGAAACCTGTGTTTTCATTCCCCAATTAGCCCCATATATTGTTGAGGTTGATGTACAAAAAACCGATAGGGATAATGGTCAGATTGGAGTGCGATGGACTACTCCAATTACCATTGATACAATAGAATATCCACGGCCTTACACTTATACGCTTACCAGAGCCGAAGGATTAGATGGAAATACCAATGCAGTTGATCTACCAACCCTTTTCAATGAACTAGATACCTTCTTTGTAGATACAGGACTGGATACAGAAAGGTTGCCATATAATTATGTTATCAATCTATTCTCTCAGGGAACTTTAGTAGATACGTCTAGTTCAGCCTCCTCAGTTGACCTGATGACAAAGCCTGCATTGCAATCGGTAGAATTATCCTGGGAGGCCAGTGTTCCCTGGAGTATTGGTTCCAGTGATTTCACTACCCATTATGTTTATAGGGCTGATCCGAATAATGTGGGAAATTTTGTCCTCATTGATAGTGTAGATATTACTGAGGATGGTTTTAGCTATCTAGATAAGGGTGAAATACCAGGGTTTCCTGTAATTGAAAAAGAAGAATATTGCTATAAAGTGCTCACTATTGGAACATATGATAATGATTTTATTCGGGACTCATTACTGAATAATAGTCAAATATCTTGTGCTGTAGTGCTGGATACAACAGCCCCTTGCCCTCCTACTCTAACCGTGAAAAAGCTGGATTGTAGCACTATAGGAGTGAAATTGGAGGACCAATATGCAGATTGCTCTGTAGGAGACACACTATTTTCCAACCTGCTATCATGGGAGCTGGATCCTGATCCAAATTGCGATCAGGAAATAGTTTCTTATAATGTGTATTATTCCCCAAGAGAAGAAGGAGAGTTTGAGTTAATTGCTACAGATGTACTCAACACTAACTATATTCATGGAGGTTTGACTTCTGTTGCCGGATGTTATGTTGTCACAGCACTAGATGCAACAGGGAATGAAAGTGATTTTAGCAATATTGATTGTAATGATAACTGTCCATTTTATGAGCTTCCAAATGTATTTACACCAAATGAAGATGCCTATAATGATCTATTCAGACCATTTAAATGCATCAAGTTTGTTGAAAGTGTGGAATTCACAGTAGTAAACAGATGGGGGCAAATTGTCTATTCACAAAATGGAGATAAATTCATTAATTGGGATGGTAAAGACAACAATGGAGAACAATTAAGTTCTGGTGTTTATTATTACAGTGCTAAATTGAAAACCATCAGATTAAGAGAAAGTGATGAATCTGAATTAGTAAAAGGCTGGATCCAAATCATCAATAATAATCCTTAAATATAAGAAAAAGATAATTGTTAAATCACAAAAGGGAAATGCTCATTCGAACATTTCCCTTTTTTTGTAATTCACAACCGTACACAAATAAAGTCAAAAAAGTTGCTTGAAAATTTGGGGAATAGATCTATATGATAATCTCTAAAAAATTGTAGAGCTCTTATCTGATCCAAGAAACTACGCACAATCTCCCTATAAGTTTTGCGGAACAATATTGCTATGGGAATGGTGCTTATATTTCATGATCGTTTTATTTCCACAAAAGGAATTATTTATTCACTAAATTAGCTGGGTTGGAGGTTTGTTGTCCTGCGTAAAAAGTTTGACCTATGTTTGACCTGATAATTAAGGTAGGAAAAGAAAAAAGCACTATGCCGTTGATACATAGTGCTTTACATAGTAGCGAAGACGGGAAGTTAACCTATATTTCCATTTTTAATCTATTTTACCATAAATTAACCCTAATACAGTATAAACAGCGATTTTATTTAAATAATTTTAAAATTTTATTCGGATAGAAAAAGGCAAATTAAGCAAAACGGTTAACGGTTTGGTTAACGCTTTTTAATTTTTTATTTTTATCATAAGACACCTTCTTAACCTTAAATTTATGGCTGAAGTAACCTACTATCTGAGAAATCCTAAAGCGAAAATTAAATCTGCAATTTGTTTGAGTTTTCGTTATGAAGGCTTGAGATTACAATGCACAACAGGATGGAATATATCTCCAAAGGAATGGAACTTCAAGAAGAATTTTCCTAAACACCAGATAAGTAGTTATAATGAATACCATGAATTTCTATTAAGAATTAGGGGGTTAATTTTGGATTATTATAATTCCAAAAAAGCGTCTGGAATAGTCCCCCACCCAAAAGAGATTAAAGAATATTTCGATAACTATAGAAATAAGGAAGAACATCCAAAAAACGAATCAAAATTACCAAATACTTTTCCTGAGGTGTTTCAAAAATTTATTGAAATTCAAAGTAAAACACAGGCGGAGAGAACCATTAAAAAATATAAAACACTTCAAAATACCTTAATAAAGTTCCAAAGGAAGAAACGCTACAAAGTAACATTTGAAAGTATAGATCTAAATTTTGAAGACAAGTTCAGGAATTATTTATTACAAATTCCAAACTCAAAATCAGAGTCTGGAAAAGGAATGCTTAATGATTCCATTTCCAAATACTTCTCTACCCTTAAAACATTTCTTGAATGGGCATTACAAAGAGGGTATCACACCAATACTACATACAAAAAATTTAAAACAACAAGAAGGCCTAAACAGGATATCATTTCCTTAACCGAGTTTGAATTAGAGAGGTTGTATGCTTTAAATTTGTCGAATTCACCCAGACTGGAAAGAACCAGAGACATATTCTGTTTTGGATGTTTTACAGGACAAAGGTGGAGCGATATTGAAAATTTCGATTCCAAAAATATTAAAGGTAATAAATGGGATTTCATATCGATAAAAACGAAAAAAAGGATTATCGTACCTTTTGAAGGTTATTGTTCCAGAGCACTTCAAGTCCTTCAAAAATATAATTTTACACTGCCTTTTATTAGCCCTCAGAAATTCAATGATTATATAAAAGAAGTCGGAAAACTTGCTGAAATAAATGATAACGTTACAATTATTCGCTATTCTGGCAACAAAGAGATAAAAATATCGAAACCTAAATACGAATTCATGTCATCCCATATGGCGAGAAGAACTGCAGTAACCATTTTATTACAAAAAGGTGTCCCACCAACTACGGTAATGAAACTAACAGGTCATGCAGATTTAAGAACGCTAATGAAGTATGAAAACACCTCTCAAGATGCTTTAGAGGAAGCTTTAATGGAATTGTAAGATCACAAAATTTCAAGAAATTCGTTGAAAAATGTCTCGTCCCATTTCATGCGTACCACTTGTCTATTTTGACCCAAAAGGTTCATTTGTCTCGTTTGGCTATTTTCCCTAAAAATCACTACTCCACCAAAATTTTAGGCACATTGGGATAATCCAAAAATTTTAAAATATACAATCCCTGCTTTAGTTGGATATTTTCAGTTTCTCCTTCCATTTTCTTTCGAAATAGTTTGTTTCCCTGAACATCAAAAATTTCGAAAGTTGCATTTTGAGGTGCTTTTATGGCAAATGGTTGATTGGGACTTGCAGGGTTTGGATAGATCTGAATTAAACTATTCCCTTCCTCATCCTCTATTCCGGTAACGGCATTTATTATCAACAATCCATTTTGGAAAGTTATCGTATAATTTTTATCGGCTGCCCCACTAACTTTGATAGTATACTCTCCCGGAATAAGTGGCAAACTTTCATTTTCTATTTCAATGGTTGGCTTTTTATCCAAATCCGATTCATTATCCCCATTTACAAACCCTTCAAAGGTATAATTCAATTCTGGTATTTGATTTCCCTCATTCACTTCAATATCTGAGGCAATTACTTTTAGTGGTGCTGGCTTTACTTCCAATATTCCGTTCTGCAGGGTAATGTTATAGTTTCTATCATTTCCGCCAGTAAGTGTAATTGGATATAAACCTACTTCTGATGTATCATAAGCTGATGTGGAAATGGTGGGTAATTCATCAATATGATATTTTGTGTCATATCCTAGTAAAGAATCGAATAACAAAATAAGTTCAGGAATTTCTTCACCATAAATTTTAGTCGTAGTGTCTGCATTAATTAGAAGTGGTACCTTACCTATCGTTAAAGTGGTATCTGAACTTCCTTTATATGTCATATCATCAATTTTTACCGAAACGCTATAGGTTCCTGCTTCAAGAGGCAAACGGTGGCTATTTCGGAGGGTCACTCCGTTTTTACTGGCACTGTTTAATCCGGTTGATCCAAACGGTCTGAATCATTATAAAATACTGTATAGTTTAAGTGTGCGGGGCTCACTGAAACAAGGCTATCTATTGGCTTACCATTATAATCCCGTTCCAATTCTGAAAATGTTATTTCCCCTTTTAATTTATTTGTAATAATATTAATTTGGTTTCCATAACTACCACCACCCGATGTAGTAACTAAATCAATTAAACCATCCTTATCATAATCAAAAGGAAAAACATCTTCTACATTAAACCTGTCTTCGGTCACAAACCTTAGTGGTTTAATAATACTATCTTTTTCCACATTATAGTATTCTACCCTATAAGTGGGAAATACCAATTCCTTTTTATTATCACGATCCACATCAAGAACAACTTCTTCATATGATCCTGGCCTTGGAAAACGTTGTTTCTCTTTAAAAATATCATCAGATTCAGTAGCAAATAAAATGACACAATCATCAAATTGACGGGTTTCTGGACTTACCAAAGTGACAACTAAATCATCAAGTCTATCATTATTTAAATCACCAGTATTAATGTAGTAGAGGTTTTTTAATATTATTTCCTTTTCCTTCTTAAATGTACCATCACCATTTCCTGATAAAACTGATATTTGGTCACTTTCTCGTTCAAAAACTACAATATCAGTAATTGAATCATTATTAAAGTCCAGGCTTTTCACCACTGTATTTAGTAAACCAAATTCATGGACAAGTTTAAAACTGTCATTTGCAGTGTTTAAATAGACTCCTCTTAAACCTAAAATATCATAATATCCATCTCTATTAAAATCAATAATTTCAGTAGTAATTCCCTTTGGGTAATATCCTCCATCAATATTATTGAATTTAAAATCTCCATTTCCATTATTAATATAATATCCTGGATTATATCCTTTTACCAATATATCCAAACTTCCATCATTATTTAAATCTAC
>JAHQVQ010000010.1 GCA_019634305.1 Flammeovirgaceae bacterium
GTTGCACTTATTAAGTATATTTAATTCTGCACATCTATTTAGTAATCTCTCTATCAGTATTTTACGGCAAAATAATACACGATTAATTTTGAATTACTATTTAAAAGGGAATTATATTTCGCCCTTTTCAGCTTTTCTTTTCAGTTCTTCATTGGCATAGATAGCAAATTCTACCCTTCTGTTTTCAGCTCTACCTGTTTCAGTATCATTTTCAGCTACGGGATCTTCTTCTCCGAATCCTAGTGAAATTAATCGGTCTCTTTCTAAACCATGGGCAGCTGCATAATTTACCACTGCTTTAGCTCTTTTTTCAGAAAGTTTCTGGTTATACTTATCGCTGCCTTTACTATCAGTATGACCAATTACACGAATATCCGTATCAGGATATTCCTTAAATGTTTCTACCATTTTTTCAATACTACTTTGGGCAGCTGGTTGTAATTTGCTTGAATTAAAATCGAAAAGTACACCAGATTCAAAAGTCACTTTTAAACCTTCACCAATTCTTTCTACTTCTGCTTTTTCTCCTAATTCTTCTTCCAAGTCTTTCTTCTGCATATCCATATATTTACCAATAGCAGCTCCGGTTACTCCACCGATCGCAGCACCTAAAATGGTTCCTTTAGCTGTGTTGTCATTTTTATTTCCTAAGATTCCTCCAATAGCAGCCCCGGTACCGGCTCCTACTGCTCCACCTTTGGCGGTATTACTCATATTAGCACAGCTAGTACTTAGTAAAATTCCAAAAGATACAAGTACGATAGATTTTAATATACGTTTCATTTTTTTTTGTAATTTGGTTGAACAATTTTTGACTTTTATTCACCTGTATCTTTTACAGGTGGGGAATATTTATTTATGTTGATTTGATTTTCTGTAATTCTAATTTTGCGAAAAAGGGTATTCTCCAAAAAGTTGTTGTACATCTGTAGGAGTCTGTTTGTCTTTTTCCTTTTCTAGGTAAATGGCTGGTATGGCATTTTCATGAATCCATCCCTTTTCAACTGCATGTTTTGCTGCATCATCCGAATCAGACACAAGCACCATTTCCACTCCTTTTGCGGCTATAGTTTTTTTTATTTTTGATATCATCACATTATTCCTTCCTTTATTCACTTGTCTTAGATAAATCCCCAGAATTTGCTCAGGATATTCCATAGCAATCCTTCCGTAGATTTCTGCATCCTTTTGACCTGTATCACCTATCAGAATAAATTTTAAGTCAGGATAAAGCTCCAATAACCTGATAATTTTATCAAATTTATGGTTGTGGTTTCCCCTTCCCGATTTCCATATTTTTAAGGGATTCTGACTGATATTTCTCAGCATAAATGGTCCTTTGGGAATGTTATTGAAATGGCAAAAATCAACTAGCAAATCGTATAAATTCCATTCACTACTGGAGACATAAAAAATTGGATTTCTTTGTTTTCCATCCCGACCTCTTCTCAAAGCCCTATAAAAGGCAGCTACTCCTTTAAAAGGAAGTCTTGTATAGGCATTTTTAAATAATAGAAGTCTTAGTTTTTTCAGAAACCTAGTAGAATATGAAATCAGAAAAGTATCATCTACATCGGAAATAATACCATATTGTAGTTTGTTATTTATTACTAAATATTCACCTTTCACTTTAGATTCAGGTGATTGTTCATCAAGCGTGTCTAGCAAATTCAGCTCAATTTCTCCCCAATTTGATCTATTTTGTCCTCCACCATTTTCATTTTTAAAATTCACTTCAAAAAAGCCATTCTGATCTGAACAAACTACTTTCTTTTTCTTCCCATATTTAGCCTCTACTGGCAACCCTGGCAGCCCATCACTCAAATATCTTTTGATCATGGCAAGAAAATTTTTCCATTTTGAATTATCCTCTTTTGGGCTTGAAAGACCACTATTTTCAATTATTCTCCCTTTTAAACTAATCGAAGAATCGTTACCAATTCCCCTGAAGGCTTGAATTACAGGCTTTTCCTGCCAGCCAAAAATTTTCTTTAGTTTTAATTTAAATAGCTTAAAAGGATAATTATATAATTTACTCATGGATCTCTTTAATTAATATGGATGACTCCCCTATTGAAAAGAAAGTGCCTGAAAAGTAAAATATTTCAATATTTAGGTTAATTATCTGGAAATCATCACTTTATAAAGTATACATTGATTTCTAAGTGATGAGCTTTGTATTCTTAATTCCACAATTGTAGTTGAATTCTTTCTACACTTTAAAAGTATAAAATTAGAAGTTAGACTGAACTAATTTAGATAAGTGACGATTTTTTAATAAGATTGTAATAATTTTTAGTTATAATAAATTGCTGTTATTAATAATAACACACAATTGTTTAGTGTGTTTTATTGCAAATTTTAATATTTTATTTTTATAAGCTGTAAAAGCTCACTCATAAAAAGTAAATAAACCAAACTTTATTACAAGAAAAAGGTGTAACAACGCATATTTTTTGCATTGGAAATTGGCAATTCAACTTCTTGGGAAGTATTAAAATATAAATCAGGTTCGTGCATTCCAATTTTTCTGAAAAGAATATAATACACATTTTGTCATTTGGAGCGTATAGGATTATAGTTAATTTTATTTATTTCACTTTTATTCGGATAAGGTGGAGATTTTATTTCCACTCTTCCCACCAAATTATTATGACAACCTTTAAAATGGAGCCCAACAACTACAAGAACATACAGCCAGCAACTGATATGAAAAAGGTATTAATTGTGGAAGATGAATTAGACCTTTCTCAATTGCTTAAAAACGTGTTGAAAAAATTTGGCTATGAAACAACTCTTGCTCATACTATAAAAGAAGGAATGATTGAATTGGACGAAAATCCTCCTGCATTGCTTATTTCAGATGTAAGTCTTCCCGATGGCTCAGGGTTCAGTATTTTAGAACATGCCAGGGAAACCTCTCCTGAATTATCGGTTATTATTATTTCGGGGAATCTGGATCAAGGAATCAGGGAAAGAGCTTTAAACAAAGGAGCGGATGAATTCTTGGAAAAACCCTTTAATTTGCTTACATTCATTAAGGCTGTTGAAAACCTGAGTAGCTAACCTAAAGTCAGCCTTTGTAAAAATATCACCTCATTATTTGTAGAAATATTTCCTCAAACAAATTCTTTTGTTAGTTTTCTGGCTATTCTTTTCCTTTAAATAAATACCTGACTGTGAGCATATTGTGTTTTATATTTTTGTTTTTTAAACTCAAATCATCCTTTGGTATCATCTTGAATCCTATTTGTGCAACTAAATAATTTTTTAATCAAAATCAAAAAACACAAAAATGGACAAATTAGAAATTAAAGGAAACTGGAATGTAATTAAAGGAAAACTAAAACAAGAATATGGTAACCTGACAGATGATGATTTAACCTATATAGAAGGACAGGAAGAGGAGCTTTTAGGGAGAATTCAGAAAAAAGTTGG
Source organism: Flammeovirgaceae bacterium (assembly GCA_019634305.1). Classification (GTDB taxonomy): domain Bacteria; phylum Bacteroidota; class Bacteroidia; order Cytophagales; family Flammeovirgaceae; genus Flexithrix. Next base: position 3,439 of record JAHQVQ010000010.1, read on the forward strand.
AACCGAGAAAGAAGCTTTAAAAAGAAAAATTAAAGAATACCAAAACTAAAACTTAAGAACATTGTTGTGGATACCATTGCAGAATACCTGCAATGGTATTTTTTTATTACGCAATTGGTTATTAGTTTCAAACTAAAATAAATTTGCAGTAGGATAAATCCAGTTTTTGTAAGCAGGAAAAGAAAGTTTTCCCAATAATTTCATTCTAATTGGTAATACTATAATTTTAGTTTTTATTAAAAGAATTACAAATAGGAGCAGGTTCTTTATGGTAAACCACTATCGAAAAAAATTTAGACTGAAGAGGACATAATTAACCCATTAAGGTAAAAAAGGGTAGAAAAATTTTTAAGATTTATGAAAAACGATACTGTTGAATTAATAGCTGAAAAAGAGGAAGAAATTCTAAATCATTGGGTTGAAGCGCAGCTAAATGGAAATCTTCATAGAGAAGACCTTGCTGATAAGGCAGATTTATTAAGGGAATCGAATTTGTTTTTGGAGGAATTCACTAAAGTTTTATCTCCGGGAAATTTTGATGTAACCTCTGAAGAATTTATTCCAATCAAAAAAATGATTGTGGAGATTACCCAAAAAAGGACATTGTTAGGTTATACTGCTAAAGAAACGGCACTGTTTATTTTTAGCCTTAAAAATACCTTAATGTTCTTTTTGAAAAGTATCTATGACAAGAAACCAACATTATTGCTCACTGAATTAAGAACGCTCAATGAGCTGATTGATGAACTGGGTACTATTACCTTTGATACTTTTATTGCCGATCGGGAAGAAATAATTAGAAGACAAAGAAAAGAATTGTTGGAAGCCTCTACGCCAATTATCAAACTCTGGGATGGAATTTTGGGTGTGCCTATTATTGGTACAGTGGACAGTCAGCGGTCTCAGCAAATTATGGATAAACTATTGAATGCCATTAATGATACCGGTTTTTCAATTGCCATTATTGATATTTCAGGAGTATCAACTCTTGATACGCTCACGGCCCAACATATCCTGAAAACTTCGGCTGCAGCCCGACTAATGGGAGCCACTTGTATTATTAGTGGAATTAGTCCGTCAATTGCCCAAACTATCATCAGTCTCGATATTGACCTTGGAGTAACAAAAACTAAAGGGACGATGTCGGAAGCTATCCAAATGGCATTACAGATTATTAATAACAAAAAGGAACATAAATTAGGATTGAAACATGGACAGGATTCCGATATTGAAGCTGGGAAATCTATTGTTAATCACCATTCAAAGCGAAATTTATGATAGTCTGGGGATAAAACTACTTAATGATATTGCCGAAACGCTGGAGAAACATAATTCCAAAGGTATTTTATTAGATATTTCCTCTGTTCCGATAATCGATTCTTTTATGGGGAGAATTATTAATAATATAGCTTCTATATCCAGATTAATGGATGCCCATACCGTAGTGGTTGGGATGCAACCTGCGGTGGCTATTACATTGGTAGAATTAGGACTGGAAATGCCCAATATTCTTACAGCAATAAATGTAGAACAAGGAATTGAATTGTTAAATAAAAAAATCACCAAAATGAACCGTATCGATGAAGCTGATCAAGGAGAAAAAGATACGGATTAAAAATGAAAACGATTTTTTAAATGCAAGAGGAATAGTAAAAGAACTTGCTGAGGAAATTGGATTGTCGATATTAAGTCAAACAAAAATTACTACAGCCTCAAGCGAGATATTACGAAATATGTTGATCCATGGCAATGGAGGGATAATTATTATCAGAATAATTGGAAAAGAGACAAAAAAAGGGCTGGAAGTAATTTGTGAAGATAAAGGGAAAGGAATTCCAGACAAAGAATTGGCGTTTCAAAAGGGTTTTTCTACAAACAAATCATTAGGTTTGGGATTACCTGGAGCCAAAAACCTCGTAGATGAATTTCAATTAGATTCTGAATTAAATAAAGGAACTGTGGTTAAATTGATGGTATGGAAGCGATAAATGTAATTGATAAAAATATTGGCGCATTAATTACTGATAAATCCAAAGTAGGAGATATCAGGAGAATTTTTGAACTTTTCATGAGGAGTTATCATTTTCCCGAAAATTTTATTTCAGATGTTTCTATTATCATATCAGAATTTGGCACAAATCTTTTAAAATACGCTAA
>JAHQVQ010000089.1 GCA_019634305.1 Flammeovirgaceae bacterium
AACAAAGTCTAAGCCAAAAGATAAAACGAAAGTTACTATTCCCGATGAATTGAAACAAAGCAAAATTCTTTATGTAGAAGATGTGGCTTATAATCAATTCCTGATGGAAAACTATTTTGAAGAATGGGGCATTTCCCTACAAATCGCATCCTCAGGAAAAGAGGCTATTCAGTTGGCAAAAGAACAAGATTTTGACTTAATTTTCATGGATATTCAAATGCCTGAAATGGATGGTTTTGAAACTACCAAAGCGATAAAATCTTTGAGTAAAAAATGGGGAAAAGTCCCCATCATTGCACTTACAGCTCTTGCCACAAATTCAGCCATTGAGAATTTTTTTGACTTTGGGATGGAAGATTATTTAATTAAACCAGTAAAACAGGAGGAAATACTTAAGAAATTAAACATTTATCTTCAGGTTTCAGGAACTACCCCAACCGATAAAAAAACATCCCCTCCAAAAGAAAAAGATCCATTCGCTGCGGATTTCACTCAATTGGAAACCAATTACAATTTCAATCAGAAAAGGATTTTAAAGGCTTTAAATTTATTGAAAACAGAATTCAAAAAATACCATGAAGCTTTTGCCTCCGCTTTAGAAACCTACGATCAGGAATTGTTCAGGGCTACACTCCACAAAATCAAGCCACATTTACTTACACTTTCCCTTGAGGCTGTTTTAGGTAAATTGAAAGAAGGAAAAAAAGCACTGGACATGGGTCAGGATGGATTAACGACCCTGAATTTTATTAATGAATATTTCCCGAAACTTGACAAGAAAATTAAGCAAAAACTTACTGCAATGGTTGAGAAAGGAGAAGAATAGTTTCTATTGAAAACTTAAACATACTCTAATTCATTTTAAATTTCTCTATATATTCGGATGGGCTTAGGCCTTCTTTCTTTTTGAATAATCTTGAAAAATATTGTGGATATTCAAATCCCAATTCATACGCTACTTCAGAAATACTTTTATTCGGTTTCAATAAAATATGCTTGGCTTCATCAATCAAGTATAATTGCAAATGTTCCGTGGTGGTTTTTCCTGTTTCTTTTTTAAGTGTATCACTAAGGTAGCGTTGTGAAACCGATAACTTATCCGCTACTTGTTCTATACTCGGAATACCTTTTTCTTGCAATTGTCCCGATTCAAAATATGCTTCTAGTTGTTGATTAAATTGCGTTAACAAATCATTCGATAGTTCTTTTCGATTTAAAAACTGTCTTTCATAAAAACGATTGGCATATTTTAAAAGGGTGCTCAATTGGGAGATAATAATTTCTTTACTAAACTCATCTTGGTTGTTGTGATATTCTATTTCAATATTCTCCACAATGGATTCTATCTGCTTTTCTTCTTTTGGTGAAAGATGTAAGGCTTCATTTGCTGAGTAGGAAAAGAAGCCATATTTCTTAATTTGTTGCGCTAATTCCGTTCCTTTTAGAAAATCTTCATGAAAGTTTATAGAAAAGCCTTTTTGTTCAAAAACAACTCTGTTATCCCATTGCACAACTTGTCTCGGTGCCATGAAAATTAATGCGCCATTTGTAAAATCATATTTTGTGCGTCCATAGTTTATGTTCCCTTTGACGATCTTTTTCAGACTGATAGAATAACAATCATTCGAAATTGGAGGTGAACTCTTTCTTGGACAAGGCAGAAAACTTTCTCCTGTTGCGAACAATACACTCAACATCGGATGTTCAGGGGGAGGTAGTTGCATATAATCGCAAAAGGCTGATAGTGTTTTAAAATGATTCATATTTTTGAATTATTATAGTATAAACGTGGGAGCATTCATTGGATATTTATTTACAGCCATTTCGCTAATGCTTTTCTTGTTATTTGTTCAATATGTTTTCTTTTGGATTCAATTAATGCTTCTTTATGTGGTGGTTTAATGGTATTCTCAGCCAAATAGGCTCCAGTAATCCCAGCAAACGCTGAAGATATAGCAAGTCTAACCACTCTATCTGCACCAACTTCGGTAGGAGAAGCCATACGAATCATAATATTCGCCATCATTTTTTCAATACCTTTTAAATGTCTCAAAAGACTCGATTTAATATTTCCAGGATGCAAGTAGTTAATACTTACCCCATCACTTCTCAACTGTTCTGCTAATTCAATCGAGTTCATACTTAACGATAGTTTGGATTCAGTATAAGGTTCATTCGTTACAAAATCTTGCTTAGATTCAATTTTATTAAAATCAATTTTTTCAACAAAGGCTAAATTAGTAACAAGGTTTACAATACATGCTTGTTTAGCTTTTTTTAGGGGTTTAACCAATAGATTGGTGAGCAGATAAGGCGCAAAATAATTTACAGCCCAGTGCAGTTCAAAGCCATCTTTGGTAATCACTTTATTAGGCATATTTACGCCAGCACAGTTAACAAGAATGTCTATTTTTTTATAATCTTTTAAAATCCTATTAGCACATCTTTCACACTATCCATAGCCGAAAGATCGCAAACTTGAAAACTGGCACTGCCATTTCCATGTTTATTTTTCAATTCTTTTAGTATTTCATTGCCTCGTTCTTGTTTTCGCCCAATGATTACAACATGTGCACCCATTTTATAGAGCATATTTACGGCCACACAGCCTACAGCATCTTTCTTTGCCACCTGTAAAAATAATAATTTTACCTTTTAGATTTTTATCCTCCTCTGGAATAGCGTGCTTCGGATTTGGTTTGCTTCTCTGTGGAACAAATAAATTTAACAAAACCTGTGTCTTTTCACTTAATAATGTCATTATTTTAATCCTTAAATTCTTTCCTAATTATCTACTCTTACTAATTGTTCTTTATAAGCTTTAATTCTGGCATGGGCAGTGCCGTCTACCAATAAAATTACTATCATCATGGCAATGATTGTGATGCTAATTGCCCGCCAAGTTGGAGTGTTGATAAAAATAATTAGCAAAGCAGCTGCAACGATTATAAGCGGAATAACTGTGAAAACTATGGTTTTGTATTCGTTTAGAGTCTTATCGGCACGGACAATTTCTGATTTTACAAAAGCTGAAGCATCCTGATTGTAGGCCGTTTCAAACTGTGTAATTCTTGATTTATTTGTAAAAAATAATCCAAATCCTATAATTAAAAGTAAAGTACCCGCTACTAATGTAGGAATGATATACGCTTTTGCAATATCCGTTTTTCCTAATTGCCAAAATCCTATGCTTGCCAATACAAATACGACTCCGAAAAGAATGAAAAATTGGGTTGAAAAAACTTCGGATTTTGCCCAATCGGTTGCTGTTTTTAATATTTCCATGTCTTTATGTTTTATGTTTTGATTTTTAACTCAAAAATTCCACTTACAATCAGTTTCTTTTTCAGATAAAGTCCAGAGTTTTTCTGCAACAGGTTTATCCAAAGCATGTGACTCTAATTCACATTCACCAACTGGGCCAACCCAATTGCTTCTTCCTGTTGGACCGTAATAAGCCTTTTGTTTTAGGTTGTCTTCTGTGGCACACATTATTTCCGGATACGCCCCTTTTTCAGCTGATTGAACTAATGGTGAATTTGAAAGAATAGACCACATTATCCTAGTCATTAAAGGAGTATTTTTATTGATAAGTGAGGTTTTAGAAGCTCCAGGATGACAAACATAAACTTTTACATCCTTGTTTGCTTCTTTTATTCGATCTTGTAATTCATAAGTAAACATCATCTGCGCCAATTTACTATGGCAATAGGTATTATTCGGATGGTAGTTCTTATCAAAGTTCATGTCTTCAAATTGAATTGTTTTCAATCCCATTTTATAACCCTCACTTGCAACAACTACAATTCTTCCTCCCGTTTGTTCCACTTTATCAAAGAGTAGATTCACCAATAAAAAATGCCCATAATGATTAATACCCAGTTGGCTTTCAAATCCATTAGGCGTAAATTCCTGCTTGGCTACTTGTGCAACCGCAGCATTACAAATCAATGCATCAATTTTGGGTACAGTTTTAATCAGCTCTTCTGCGGCATGGTGTACAGAAGAAAGCACTGCCAAATCCATTTTGATAAATGAAACTTTAGCATTTACCCCAAATAGTTCTTTGAGATCATCGATTGCTTTATTAGATTTTTTTTCATTGCGGTTAAGCATGACTACCTCAGCACCTTTGTTCAGTAATATCTTGGTAGCTTCAAAACCCGCACCTGCGTTTGCTCCTGTTATGATGTAGGTTTTACCACTTAAATCCCCTAATCTTTCAGGTGTCCAACCTTGTTTGCCAAATTCTTTCGTATTCATCTTTACTTTTTTTTAGTTATTGAAATGAATAACACAAAGGTAGGTGGGAAGCTATTTTAACATCTTATACTAAATTTCGAATCTTGTATATTTTTTGGTTTTTTCTTTAATAGATACCGAATAAAACACACTAATGCACTTTTTCCTCACTGTATTTTTACTAATTCTAGTTTAACCAAACAGCCCAAGGATGAGAATATTAATTTGGCAGATATCTTTAAAAGAAAAGAAAAGCCAGAATAATTCCACAAATAAACCCTATCAGATTGACTAATAATTGAGTTTCCAAATTAACAAATTTAAATCCTTTTATTAAGGGTGGAAGATTGAGCAGAATTAATAAAATATAGGCAAAAATTAAATGTGATAATCGGTAGTTCATATCGGTTTGGTTAAATCCCAAGAGGAAAATTAATCCAACTCCAATAACTAAATAGGGATAAAGACTAAGCAATATCCATCTGAAAAGTGACTTACCAAAGAATCCGAACGCCCCTATTAGCATTACAATGATCTCAATGAACCCATATGAAACATGCTTTTGAAAATTTCCTAAAAAGCCAGATATGCTTAGTGATTCCCAATAGTAGCCATCCAGATATCCATAAATTAAGGAAGCACATTTTAGAAGGTAAAGTAAGGATAGAATACCAAAGATTATATTCCTGGCCATTTATTTCAGTCTAATTCAGCAAATTCAATTTTTTGAGTAAACCATCTCTGTAAGAAGCACTTATAGGAAGGCTTCTTTCCCCAATAATTACAGCAGAAGTTTCAATTTTATCAATCCGGTGTGTGTTGATCATGAATGATCGGTGGATTCTTACAAAACTATCTGGCATGGCATCTTCCAGCTTTTTCATGCTGAGTAGCGACATTATTTTTTTGCCACTTTCCAAATGAAATTTCACATAATTAGATTCCGATTCTATAAACTTAATATCCTCCGTATTAATTTTTACAATGTCATGCCCATCTTTTATGAAAATTTCTTCTTGTTGGAGTTTCTCCTGTTTCCCTTCCTTAACACTTTTCTCACCTACTACTTTTTTCACTGCCTGATAAAATCGGGCAAACTTTACTGGCTTAAGTAAATAGTCTTTTACATGATAATTATAGGAATCGAGTGCGAAATCTTGTCTTGAAGTAATCATGATTACGGGAAGCTCCTTTGGCAATTGTTCCAACACTTCCTGACCAGTCATTTTGGGTAATTCCAGGTCAAGAAAAACCAAATCAAATGATTTTTCATTTACAAATTTTATGGCCTGAATACCATCATTCACGATGTCAGCACTGGTGATATAGCTGGTTTCTTCAGCAAAATGTTCCAGTAAATCACAAATCAATGGGTCATCATCTACAATGAGGCAATGCATATTATTCCTATTTATTAATCGAAAACACCAATTCTTTAAGTTTAGAAATGAAAACCAAACAAATGAAATTCCTACCAGACACTAACTTTTTTGGATTTTCATTATTTGTTCAGAAAGCAAATTAATGTATTTACAAGATAAAACCAGCAATTCGAATAATTTCAAATTTTGAAATTGGGAGATTCTCTAACTTCAAAAAGTTTTAATGCTAGTCGAATACTTAATTTATGAAAATGAAGAAACTTTTTACCAGAACTCTACTATTTATTGGCGTTTCAGGCTGGATGGCTGTCTTCTATCTACAAGTTTCCCCACTAGTTGGTAAAGAAGGGGAAACTGAACCAAATGATATAACCACAGAAGTCCAAAAAGCCGGAATACTTCCCGAAACTGTTTCAGAACAGCCCACCACTCATAGAGAAAAATCAAATTTAGACGAATACCAGTGGGATGGTATAGCCCGATTTCAATATTACAAATATGATATTGAAGAAGAATTACAGCCTTATCCTCCGGGAAAAGCAGGTGATAGAACACCTTTTGATATTTGGCGATACCAAGGAAGGGGAAAAAGCTCTTTTGGATCCCCAGCCTTGCCAATGTCTTGGGAAGATTGGGTAAAAAAGCACCAGGAGCAAAAGCCAGTATTAATGGCTGATATTAAAGCCTATATGGCTGAACGTTACGACTTTACCGGAGAAACTATTTCCGGAGTGATGATGTCTGGTAAGCGAAAAGGGATAATGATAGGTCCTGTAGCCAGATTGCCTAAAAACTTCAATTCATTTGAAAAACTTCAAAAGCTAACACCAGAAGAAATTAGGAGCAAGGATTTATTCCCATACAAACCTCTAGCTCATCCATTGGCAACTACTGCCCATATGGTATTTCCAAAAAGCTGGACTGATGCCCACCCAGAGCATGAAAGGATAGATATTGACATGGATTTTCCTGAAGAATATTTACCAGAATTCCCACCGCCTATGTTTTTAACCACTCATAAGGAACTTGGTGATGTCACTCAGGGAAAGGAAGTTACTTTCGATAATTATTACGAAATGTTCAATGGTTTACTTTCACCTGAGCAGATGGAAGGTCTTAAAGAATTGCTTCGCCCTACACCTTCTACTTGGTTCAATCATACTACAAATCGAGTTACTTTATTACCATCGGAGGGTGTTTCTTGTTTTTCCTGCCATGTCAATGGGCATACCAATGGAGCAATTGAATTAGCACCTGATTCCCGACCTAACCAGGGAAGATTGAGAACAGATACCCCAACGATGAGGGGAAATTATAATCTAATGCAACTTTCTTCCAAAAGATCTATTAGAAGTATGGATCACTTCTCAGAAGTGGAAGAGTATTTTGATGGAGATCCGGGAATGATGCAGGCAATTGGACCAAGAGGAGTAAATAGAACAGTGACCAACAGAATGGGGGACTTTAATTCTATTCTTGACTTCCCTCCTGCCCCTAAATTAAATCCATTAGGAAAATTAATGAAGAATAAGGCAACTGATCAGGAATTAAGAGGAGAGGCTTTGTTTAATGGAAAAGCACAATGTTCATCCTGCCATAATGGCCCTGCTTTTACGGATGATTACATGCACGATTTACAAGTGGAAAGATTTTACGTAGGCAGACCAGAAGGACCAATCAAAACTTTCCCATTGAGGGGAATAAAAGATTCTCCACCCTACTTGCATGATGGAAGATGCCCAACCCTTCACGATGCTGTAGAGTTTTTCAACTTAATTTTGGAACTGGAATTATCTAAACAGGAAAAAGAGGATTTAACTGCTTATTTGCTTTGCCTTTAGGACTTAGCATCCCGGAAAGAAATAAATGTAGGCATTTATTGTAATAATGCAAAAGTCCTTATTCGGTTGAATGAATAAGGACTTTTAATTTTTTATCGTCTTAAATTAGATTATTTCCCATCCAATTTAGCTAATTCTTCTTCTGTATAATCAGTTGGTCTTCCGATGTGCTCGAATTCATCAAGCTCTTTATCAAGCTCCTCTAATTTACCTTTAAACCTTCTAAAAGCAATTTCACCTAATGGTAAATGCATCGGGGGATTTTCCAATTCTACCACCTCATACATAGCTTTTACAGCCTTATTTGGATCACCAACCTGCTTCCCATCTACATTGGCAATATTTTGCATATTTTTAGCTGCTGACTCTTGATAATCTGTTATAGTAGAAGGCGAAAATGTTGCAGAACGACCAGCCCAATCCGTTCTGAATGGTCCAGGTTCAATATTTGTAACTTTTATACCCAAATGGGTTAATTCCACTGCCAAAGCTTCACCAACTCCTTCCAGAGCGAACTTTGATCCATTGTATAATCCAACACCAGGGTTACCCTTAATTCCGGCAATAGAGGTGATATTTAGGATATTTCCAGACCGCTGTTTTCGCATCGCTGGTAATACAGCTTTTATCATTCTTACAGCTCCAAATACATTCACATCAAATTGCCTAATCATTTCGGCATCGGAAGTTTCTTCCACTGAACCCAATGAACCATAACCGGCATTATTTACCAACACATCGATTCTACCAAATTTTTCAACTGCAAAGTCTACCCCTTCTTTAATTTGGTCATTATTTGTAACATCTAGTAAAACACCAAAAGTTTTACCAGGTTCAAGGTTATTAAATTCCTCGATTTGATCACTTTTTCTTAAGGTACCAACTACTGTATCTCCTTTTTGGGCTGCATATATGGCCAGTTCCTTCCCAAAACCAGTTGAACAACCGGTAACAAACCAGATTTTTCCCATTTTTTATTTTAGATTAATGATTAAAATTATTTTTTCCCAATAACAAATCTGCAAATAATTAGTTTACTTTCCCAATTTCACTGCGATAGTAATTCCTCCATGTCATCCATCGCCTTTTCTATTTGATCCAGTTTTTTAAGGGAATAACTTTCAATATCATAAATGGCAAATTTTAATCTTTTGTATTCTTCCCTTTCATCAGTTCTTTCTTTATAGGATATAAAAATTTCTGAATTTCTATTCTGGAAATAAAAACGCTCTACCTCAACAGTATCCGTTATTTTTTTCAGGTTTCCACCATCCAAATCGGAAATATATAAATCATGATCATCATAACTATCCAATAGCCCATCTTCGTTGGTATCCTCAAAAGCTATAAGATACAGAATATTTTTGATAGAAGGATCAATTTCTTTTAGGTTTTTAGGCATTAAATTTTTCCCAAACTCGATTTGACCAATTGATGCTTTTTTATCTAGAAGTCTCCTCACAAAATTATACTCCTTATCAAAAAATAAAAGATTTATTATTAACTGATTTGAATAATACCCATCACTTGAGAAACTTAATTTACCTCTTTGCTTTTGATAAGTTTTTACGAATACATTCATGTAACTCCCTGAAGAGTCTGGCAGACTTTCTGGATCACCATATTCAATTCCCTGAAGCGCCAAATTATTATTTATCGCACTATCCAATTCTTCTCCTACTATTATTCCCGATGGTTCAGGATTGTAGTTAAATGAACCAATCCATTCAC
>JAHQVQ010000090.1 GCA_019634305.1 Flammeovirgaceae bacterium
ACAACGGTATTTTAACCGAATATTCAAAGCCCTGGGAACTGCGCAATATTTTGATATGTTGCCTTTTACTCCATTGCATATTGGAGAACAAAAAAGCTTTTTTATTAAATATTTAAAATAGGCACTTGGAGTAATAAACCTTCACAAACTTGGTAAACCGCCTGCTATTAAGGAATCAACTAAAAATTTCCTTGATCAGTATTTCTATAATAGAGATTATATATAATAAGATTTGTATGGATGAAAATAGCCAAAATCTAGTGATAAATTAATTGCCTATTATGACCTTTTCCACAGGCAAATGCAAAAAGTATTTCTGCCTAGTATTTTTGTTTTATATAATCTCTAATCAATTGCTTGGAATAGATGAATTGACTGGAGAAGATATTCTTTCAAGATGGTTTCCTGGGAGAAATTAGATTTTTTGATTAATGTTCTTGAAAAACAAAAAACCAAACCCAGATAATCCAGGCTTGGTTTTTACTCCTAATATAAATGAATTATTTTAATGATGGGCTTATCTAACAAATCCTGCAGCTAAACCTCCATCTACATTTAGTACATTTCCTGTACTTTTACTTAAATCTCCACCTACGAAAGTAAATACACCATTGGCGATATCTTCTGGAAGAATGATTTCATTTAGCAATGTTCTGCTGGCATAGAATTTTGGTAAATCTTCTACAGGCACACCATAAGCTTTTGACCTTCCTTCGGCCCAGGCACCAGCCCAAATTTTACTATCGGCAATTACTGCATCAGGGTTAAGTACGTTCACTCTGATTTTGTCTTTTCCTAATTCTGCAGCCAATAATCTACTCATATGAAGCTGAGCTGCTTTTGCTGAACCATATCCAGCATTATTAGGACCAGAAACCAATGCATTTTTACTTACAATGTTTACGATATCTCCACCAATTTCCTGCTTTTGCATAATTTCAACTCCTTTTTGAGAAACTAAGAATTGACCTTTTACCAGGATATCATATAATGCATCCCACTCTTTTTCAGTGTGATCAGTAAGTGATCGGGAAATTGAAATTCCAGCACAATTTACAATCAAATCAACTCCACCAAACTTCAGACATGTTGTTTTATAAGCTTCTTCGATTGTAGCCGCACTGGTAACATCTACCACTGCAGAAGTATAAGCATCAGCACCATAAGCTTCTTCAAATTCAGCTTTCGCTTCTTCCAATCTTTCAGGATCATTGTCATTAATTACTACACAAGCACCCTCAGCAATGAATTTCTTGGCAATTGCTTTTCCGATTCCCCCAGCACTACCAGTAATCAAAGCAATTCTTCTTGAAAGTGGCTTTTCTTTAGGCATTCTTTGCAACTTAGCCTCTTCTAATAGCCAGTACTCAATGTTAAAAGCTTCCTGCAAAGGTAATGAAGTATATTCAGAAATAGCCTCCGAACCTTTCATTACATTGATGGCATTGATATAAAATTCGCTAGAAACTCTGGCAGTTTGCTTGTTTTTGGCAAAAGTAAACATACCCACACCAGGCCAAATAATGACAACAGGATTTCTATCCCTGATTGCCGGGCTATTAGCATGTTTGTGGTTTTCGTAATATTCAGTATAATAAGCTCTATATTCTTCAAAAGCAGAAACCATTTTTGCCTTTAATCCTTCAGCATCTGAAAGATCTTCATTAGCAGGGATTTCCAGAACTAGCGGCTTGATTTTAGTTCTTAAAAAGTGATCAGGGCAACTGGTACCCATTGCCGATAGTCTTTCAACATCATTGCTATTAGCAAATTCAAGTACTCTTTCATCATCAGTAAAATGACCAATCATATTAGCATCACTTGAGCAAAGTCCTCTTAAAACAGGGGCAATTTTAGCTGCCTGGCTTTTTCTGTCTTCTGCAGGAATTGATTCTAATTTAGCACCACCGAAAATTGGACCTTTCTTGCCATAGTTTTCCTCTAAATATTTGGCACAAGTATCAATTGCTGTTAAACTGTTAACATATGATTCGTATGCAGTATCACCCCAGGTAAATAAACCGTGGCTTCCCAACATAATTCCTGTAATACCAGGGTTTTCTTCCTGACATTTAGAAAGTTGTAAGCCTAGATCAAAACCTGGTCTTTGCCAAGGTAACCATGCTACTTTTCCACCAAATATTTCCTTAGTAATTTGCTCTCCATCTTTTGCTGCGGCAATGGCAATAGCTGCATCAGGATGAAGGTGATCTATATGATTGAATGGTAAAAATGCATGCAGCGAAGTGTCAATTGATGGCGCTTTTGAAGCCAGATCGAAAATACAATAGTTGTATTTTTCTACCATTTCATCTTCAAATTCCAACCCTCTGTAAATATCTTTTAAGCTGTTAAGTCTGTCCATATAAAGTGCAGCTAATCCACTTTTTTTCAAAGTTCCGATATCACCACCAGATCCTTTAACCCACATCACTTTAGTGTCTTTTCCGGTTAAAGGATCTTTTTCAATGGTTTTACAACTTGTATTACCACCCCCATAATTGGTTATTCTCAGGTCTGCTCCTAAAATATTTGATCTGTAAAGTAAAAGCGCAACTTCATCTCCTTCCAATTCGGCTGCTTTTTTTTCATCCCACAAATACTTTACATGTTTAAAGCTATTGACATCTACTTGCATAATGACATTTAATTTGATTTAGTAATAGAATTATAAAGCGAATTAAATGTTTTATTCAATCAATACTAACCTGTACTTACATGAGCAGGATAGTTGGGATGGGTTAATTTTTGGTTAAGAAAAAGGGAACAAATTAGGGGACATTAATGAACTTGTGGGTTTGAATGGAAATTTGCCATTTGGGATTTTCCTTTACATAGTCCACAATTTGAGCCATCATTTTATCCTGTTTTCCCCATTCAGTTTGTAAATAGAGCTTACATTCAGGATTCATTTTTTTGGCAAAACTTTCCGCCCAAGCAAAGTCACTTTTATTAAAAATAATAACTTTTAGTTCATGAGCCGCTTCATAAAATTCTGGTAAAGGTGCCATAAATTTTTTTGGAGAAAAAGTGATCCAATCTAATTTACCAGATAGGGGGTAGGCTCCCGAAGTTTCTATATTAATTTGAAAACCTTCACTTTTTAAGGTATTGGTCAATTCATCTAGATTATACATTAGAGGCTCTCCTCCAGTCAATACAATTTTCCTGGCAGGAAACTCTAAAGCTCCATTTACAATCGTGGAAATATCCATTTTAGGATGCGCTTCAGCATCCCATGAATCCTTTACATCACACCAGACGCAACCTACATCACAACCTCCCAACCTGATAAAATAAGCAGGATGCCCTGTGTAAAAACCTTCTCCCTGAATAGTATAAAAGGCTTCCATTACAGGAAGCCTTTTTGTTTTTGTTAATTCCTTTTCCATAAAATTTTGGATGGAAATTTTGGTGTTTTTTTTAATTAATTCCTTGTCTTCTTTTTGCAGAAAGAAGTGTGTTTTTCAATAATGAAACAACTGTCATCGGGCCAACTCCACCAGGAACAGGTGTAATAAAACTTGCTTTTTCAGCTACTTCATCAAACTTCACATCTCCCTTCAAAGCATATCCTCTTTTCTTAGAAGCATCTGGCACTCTGGTAATTCCTACATCAATTACCACTACGCCATCTTTCACCATATCTGCAGTAACAAACTCAGCTCTGCCAAGTGCCACAATCAAAATATCTGCGCGAAGTGTTTCTGCTTTTATGTCTTTAGTCCTGGAATGAGTAAGTGTAACAGTACAGTTTCCAATTTTAGTTTTCCTCGCCATCAAAATACTCATTGGTGTACCTACGATATGACTTCTTCCTACAACAACACAATGTTTTCCGGAAGTTTCAATGCCATATCTTTCCAATAATTGGATAATTCCAAAAGGAGTGGCAGGAAGGAAAGTAGGTAAATCCAATACCATTTTCCCCAGGTTAGTAGGATGAAAACCATCTACATCTTTATTTGGATCAATGGCTTCAGTTACTTTCAATTCTGAAATATGTTTGGGTAAAGGAAGTTGAACAATGAATCCATCTACATCATCATCATTATTCAATTGCTCAACTGTTTCCAGTAGTTTTTCTTCGGAAATATCTGTATCAAACTTTAATAAGGTAGACTTAAAACCCACTTCTTCACATGACCTCACTTTGCTTCCTACATAAGTTTTACTTGCACCATCCTCACCTACTAAAACTGCCACAAGATGAGGGGCTTTTCCTCCATTTCCTACTAATTCTTTTACTTCTTTGGCAATTTCAATTTTTACTTCGCCAGATGTTTTTTTGCCGTCTATTAATTGCATTATATTTTTTGTTGACTTAGTCGTAATCGTTGTGTTAATTTTCGGTTACAAAGTTATCCTTTTTCTTGAAAGCTTTGTTACTTAAGTTAAAGGAGTTTTAAGTTAGGAGGAATTTTTAGGAAAAATGGCGATTTTTTGGAATTAGAAAAGCGAGATTATCCCTCAAAATAAATTCGTTTGACTCTTTCGTTTACATTCGTCAGAATTTCATAAGGAATTGTTCCAATATTCTTTGCCAACTCCCAAATCGGTAAATCCTGTCCAAAAATAATCACCTCATCTCCTTCATTGGCTTTAATTCCGGTAATATTGACCATGGTCATATCCATACAAACATTCCCAATCACCAGAGCGGTTTTTCCATTAATTAAAACTTTACCAATTCCCTTGCTAAACCTTCTATCATATCCATCGGCATAACCTATGGCAATAGTCGCTATTTGAATATCCCTTTCAGCTTTTCCCTGTCTCCCGTAGCCAATAGTTTCTCCTCTTTTTATCTTTTTAATTTGGGAAATAGTAGTTTTTAAAGTTCCGGTATTTTTAAGATTCTCCTGTAATTTTTGATTGATTTCCACACCATACAACCCAATTCCCAGCCTTACCATATCCATTTGATATTCAGGGAATTTTACTATTCCAGCAGAATTTAAAGCATATTTAATACAGGAAACTCTAAGCTCTTTTTCAATGTTTGTGGCAATTATTTGAAAAGCTTTTAATTGATTAATGGAGAATTGATTGTGCTTGTCTTCATCGGCTCCGGCAAGATGAGTTAAAATCCCCTTTACTTTTATTTTAGTATTGTTTTTTAAAGTGGAAATAACCTTTTCAATTTCCTTAGGTTCAAATCCTAATCTGTGCATTCCTGTATCAATTTTCAGGTGAATACCGGCTGGGAAATTTAGATTTTCGAATGTATCAATAAACTGAATGAGCTGATTTAATAAACTTAGATTATAAATCTCAGGCTCTAAATTATATTTAATAATTTGATGAAATGATTCCTGAGCCGGATTCATCACCATAATAGGAACTCTGATTCCGTTTTCCCTAAGCCTTACGCCTTCATCCACATAAGCCACTCCTAAGTAATCTACTTTTTGGTACTGCAATAATCTGGGAATTTCAAATTCTCCACTTCCATAAGCTAGAGCTTTCACCATCACCATAATTTTGGTTTCAGGTTTTAAAAGACTTCTGTAAAAATTCAGGTTATGAACAATGGCTTCCAGGTTAATTTCCAATCGGGTCCCATGTAATTTTAATGACAATTGCCGGACAATTTTTTCGAAAGAAAAAACTCTTGCTCCTTTCACAAGAATACTTTCGCTTTCAAACTTTAAAGTGGAGAAGGCTTTGATAAAGGCTTCTATATCTTTAAAAAAGCTGGTTTCAAATTCATGGAAATCTTTTTCAATTGAAGATATTTCTTCACCGATTCCTACAATTCTTTCTATATTTTTATTAGATAATAAAGTCAATAAATCATGGTAATTTACTTCATGGGAATCTCCAAAATCTGATAAAATAACCGTTCGCTTTCTTTTATCATCCTGTTGTTCCATGAAATTTAAAGCCACTTCCAACCCTGCCAAATCATTATTGTAGGTATCATCAATTACCAGGCAATTATTTATTCCTTTCTTCAGTTCCAGCCGCATGGGAACAATTACAAGTGAATTAATTTTATTCTGAATAATTTCACTGGAATAGCCCATATAGCTGAGTACTACTATACAATGAATCAAATTTTCAATGGATGCTTTATCTGAAAAAGGAAGTTTAAACTGATAATCTTTTCCCAGTTTATGGAGGATAAGCTGGCTGTGGCGGTGATCTGATTGAATTAATTGGAAATTAAAATATCCTTTATTCTGAAACGACCAGGTATATTTTTCACAAGAAAATTTTGCCATGGACTGGTTGACTTGTTCATCATCACAGCAATAAATTAGTGTCTTGCAATTTTCGAAAAGCTTTAATTTTTCATCAATTTTCTCTTGCTTATTTTTAAATCCAGCATCGTGGGCTGTTCCTATATTGGTGAGTAAACCAATAGTTGGCTGGATTACTTTTTCCAGGTTTTCCATTTCACCAGTTTGGGAAATTCCTGCCTCAAATATACCCAGGTTGTGAAAAGAAGTCATTTCCCAAACAGAAAGTGGTACTCCAACCTGAGAATTATAGCTTTTAGGACTTTTTACAGTTTTAAACTCTTTTTCAAAAAACTGAAATAGCCATTCTTTTACAATTGTTTTTCCATTGCTACCTGTAATGCCTATAACAGGGATTTTAAATAAACTTCTGTGGAATGCAACTAATTGTTGAAGGGTTTGAACTGTATTTTCTGATTTAAAAAATTTTGCCTCCTGAAAACTTTCTTCCCATTTTGTTCCCGAATCCGATACCACAAAAGCCTTGACTCCTTTTTTGTAAAGTTCATTAATATAAAGATGCCCGTCATGTCTGAGTCCTTTGATAGCAAAAAAGATGGAATCCTTTCCCGAAATCAATTTCCTACTATCGATTAATAGATATCTTTTCTTCCAAAAAATCGAATTGAAATCAGGAGTTTTTGTCATTAAAAAAATAGATTTGGTTAGGGAAAAGCGATTTTTCTTACAAAGAAAGTATTAATGGATGAAAGAAACCTATAATTTTGAGTTTTAAGTAGGTGAGCAGAGTTAAATATTTTTAATTAGTGCCACAACTATTAAATAATGAAATGAAAGTGCTCAAAATAAAATAGTACTGGTACTTATCATTTGATGATCATTTTTTTCTTAAATTTTTTAGATTTTCATGGAAATCGCTCAATTATATAATTACTTCAAAAAGACAACTGGAATTTCAACAGATACCAGAAAAATTGAAAAAGGCTGTATGTTTCTGGCATTAAAAGGTCCCAATTTCAATGGCAATCAGTATGCTGATGAAGCCCTTGTAAAGGGAGCAAAATATGCTGTGGTAGATGAAAAAGAATATGTGAAATCGGAAAATCATATTTTTGTTGAAAATGGTTTGGAAGCACTGCAGAAGCTAGCCAATTTCCATAGAAAGTTTCTAGGAATTCCTGTTTTAGCTATAACTGGTTCTAATGGGAAAACCACTACCAAAGAGCTTGTACAGGCAGTAATGAATAAAAAATTCAAAACTCTGGCCACTCCGGGAAATTTCAATAACCATATTGGTGTGCCACTAACTTTACTTTCCATTTCCTATGATATGGAATTTGCCATCATTGAAATGGGGGATAATCATATGGGTGAAGTAAAAGTGCTATGCGATATTGCCGAGCCTGATTTTGGGGTGATTACCAACATAGGGAAAGATCATATTGAAGGCTTTGGCAGTTTTGAAAATAATATCAGAGCTAAAAGTGAATTGTTTGATTACTTACTAAAAAATGATGGAAAATCCATCATCAATTCCACAGATTATATTTTGAAAAATATGGCAAAACGTTTTGCTGATCCTATCATGTATGGTGAAAAAGGAGATTTTACTTTTGCTGAATATTTGGGTGCTGATCCTTATCTTAAATATAAAGATTGGGAAAATGAAATAATTGAAACTCAGCTTGTTGGGGATTACAATTTTGAAAATATTATGGTGGCCTTATGTATAGGAAAGTTGTTTGAAATACCAATAGCTGATATAAACCAGGCAATCGCGAACTATTCACCCAAAAACAACCGCTCCCAGGTGGTTGAAAATGGGTCCAATACACTCTTATTA
This sequence comes from Flammeovirgaceae bacterium, assembly GCA_019634305.1. GTDB lineage: Bacteria > Bacteroidota > Bacteroidia > Cytophagales > Flammeovirgaceae > Flexithrix. The sequence continues at coordinate 8,050 of JAHQVQ010000090.1, forward strand.
GATGCATACAATGCTAACCCTTCTTCTGTAGAACTAGCCTTGAAGAGTTTTTCAGAGATGAAAACTGACAAAGATAAAGTAGTGATTTTAGGAGATATGTTAGAATTAGGGCCAATTAGTGATGGTGAACATCAGGAAATGGTGGAATTAGCATTAGCTTGCAATTTCTCAAAATTGATTTTTTGTGGTGAAATGTATTTTAAATTTAAACAGGCTTCCGGATTGTTTTTTAAGAAAAAAACTGAATTAGAAACTTTTCTGAAAGGTAACCCTGTAAATAATTCCTTTATATTATTAAAAGGATCTAGAGGTCTGAAATTGGAAACTTTACAAGAATTCTTGTGAAAAATACCAAGTTTATTACACAGATAGGCTTCTGATGTTTTTTGAGTTGGAGACTAAGGTAAAAATTGCTTACGTTTACCTGTAAGCTAACAAGAGATACTTTCAATCAACTAAGGGACATATATATGAAGAAGCTTTATACCGAATCAAGAAATCACAAAGGAAAAGTTCATTTTAGATTAAGCTATGATGATGACAGAAGAATTTTTTATGCCACCTGGATTGGGTATCAGCAAATGGATGATATCAAAAGAGGGGCGACTAAAATTATCAACTTTCTAAAACAGGATCCTGGGAAATATATCAGTTTCATTAATGATTTGACAGATATGAAAAAAATGTGGGCCAATGCAAATGATAAGCTAGGAGGTTTTTTTGTTCCTAAAATTGCAGAACAGGGAGTGAAATATCAAGCTGAAATCAAAACGGATGAACAATTGCTTTCTTCTGCAAATAACCATTTTCCTTTAATAAATGCTGGAAATACTGAGGTGAATATTTTTAAAGATGAGGAGGATGCATTAATGTGGTTAATTTCTAAAAATGAATTAATTGTGGTTTAACATCCATTAAGGTTTTTGGAAATTTCGCATTATATCTAAAGATTTTATATCCATGATTATATTTGTGCCGCAATTAATTGCGGCATTTTTTTTTGCTCTATTTTTTTAAACCATCATTATAAACTACCTCAATATGGGTATAAGGTCTTTTTTAAGTAAACCTTTTGCGAAGATTGTTAATGCCCAGCAGAAAAGCTGGAGTTTAAACCCCATAAAAACTCAAAATAAGGTTTTTAATTACCTTATTAAAGGAGCAAAAGACACTGTTTTTGGAAAGGATCATAGTTTTTCAGAAATAAAAAATTATGATGATTTTAAAAAGCAAGTGCCTATAAGAGACTACGAAGAATTAAAACCTTATATCAATAAGATCATATTTGGAGAAAGCGATGTGCTTTGGAAAGGTAAGCCCGCCTATTTTGCCAAAACATCTGGTACAACTTCCGGCACAAAATATATTCCTTTAACTAAAGCTTCAATTCCAAATCATATCAATTCAGCCAGAAATGCGCTTTTATCTTATATTCATGAAACTGGAAAAGCTGATTTTTTAGACCAAAAATTGATTTTCCTTTCTGGAAGTCCAGTGTTGGGTAAAACTGGTGATATCCTCACAGGAAGGTTATCAGGAATGGTGAATCATCATGTTCCTGGATATTTGAGAACTAACCAATTGCCTAGTTATGACACTAATTGTATGGAAGATTGGGAAGAAAAACTGGAGAAAATAATTGATGAAACCATCGATCAGCCCATGTCTCTGATTTCTGGAATTCCGCCATGGGTACAGATGTATTTTGACCGAGTGCAAGCCCGAACTGGAAAATCAATCAAAGATGTCTGGCCTGACTTTTCTCTATTTGTTTATGGAGGGGTAAACTTTGAGCCATATAGAGGAAAGCTTTTTCAGTCCATAGGAAAGCAAATTGATTCTATAGAAACCTACCCTGCTTCTGAGGGTTTTATTGCCTACCAGGATTCCCAGGTAGAAGAAGGACTTCTGATCTTATTAAATAGTGGAATCTTTTTCGAGTTTATTCCAGCAGATGAATATTTTAATGAAAATCCAACCAGGCTTTCTATCGGAGAGGTAGAACTTGATAAGAATTACGCTTTAATTATAAATTCTAATGCAGGCCTTTGGGGCTATTCAATTGGAGATACTGTAAAATTTGTTTCCAAAAATCCTTATCGTCTTTTGGTTTCCGGAAGAATAAAACATTTTATTTCAGCCTTTGGAGAACACGTAATTGGAGAGGAGGTTGAAAAGGCAATGGAGTATGCCTTAAAACTTCATCCTGAAGTGAAAATCACAGAGTTTTCAGTTGCTCCTCAAGTAACCCCCCAGGAAGGGCTTCCTTACCACGAATGGTTAATTGCATTTGAATCTGTACCCAATGATCAGGAAAAATTTGCCATTGATCTTGATCATAAATTATGTGAATTGAATTCCTATTATGATGACTTGATTACGGGGAGTATTCTTCGCACTTTGGTCATTTCCAAATTAAAGAAAGAGGCTTTCCAAAGTTATATGAAATCCATTGGAAAGCTTGGAGGGCAGAATAAAGTACCCAGGCTGGCCAATGACAGGAAAATTGCAGATGAAATCATTCAGTGGAAATTGGTTTGAAATTCCCACCAGATAAACCAAGCAGTTTAAAGGCAAATGGGAACGATTAACCATTTAAAATTACCCTCGCTAACTATATTTGGCTTTTGTAAGTGCCAGCACTAATTTATATAGAGCAATTACATCTCAATATCAATCAGTTGTGGAAAAATAGAATATTTTTAAATTTGCTCAATAACAAATAATCACATTTTTATATATTTAATTACCAGTACTGTTTTATTTTGCGAAATGTCATCTCATTATTAAATAGTAATAGCATATTTGAATTTATTTAAATTTGCCGAATTACTTAGGTAACTGTATTTATTAATAATTCATTTTTCCAAATAACTGAATCAAACTAACATACTTTTTTAGAACTTGATTTACTATTTAATTAAGTTTTAAATCAAAAAAAATAGGATGCATAGCATTCCATATATACTATAAAAATATGAATACGAAAAAAATACCAGTAATTACTGCAAAGCTGGCATTACCTTTTACTCTCATCACTTTTTGTTTTGCCCTGTGGGGATTTGCCAATGATATTACTAATCCATTGGTAAAAGCATTTGGAACCATTTTCAATCAAAGTGCTTTTATTAGCTCTTTTGTTCAATTTACTTTTTATGGAGGATATTGTTTTATGGCAATTCCAGCAGCTATTTTCATAAAAAAATATTCTTATAAATCAGGGATTTTAGTTGGTTTGGCTTTGTATGCCCTTGGCGGAATCTTGTTTATTCCGGCAAGTTTAGTTGGGCTTTTCTGGCCATTTTGTGCTGCATTTTTTATTATGACATGTGGATTGAGTTTTCTGGAAACCAGTGCCAATCCATTTATTTTATCCATGGGTCATGAATCTACTGCAACTCAAAGGCTGAATCTCGCTCAGTCCTTCAATCCAATGGGAACTATTATTGGAATTTTGGTAGCAAAAGAATTTATACTTGGGAGAATGGATAAAATGAGTTCTGTGGACAGGTCACTATTAGGTTCGGAAGAATTTAATTTAATAAAAATGGCAGATTTAGCAATTGTGAGGACTCCGTATGTGGCCATTAGCATTGTGCTAATAATAGTTTTTATTTTGATTTTAATTACAAAAATGCCTAAAGGGGAAGATAGTAGTCATAATCTGGATATTAAAGGATCTTTTACAAGGTTGATTGAAAATATCAGATACCGAGAAGGGGTAGTGGCTCAGGCATTTTATGTGGGTGCACAAATTACAGTTTGGACATTTACCATTCATTATGGAACACAGGTTTTAATGGATGAGGGAATGATTGAAGCTGAAGCTGCAACCGAGGCGGTAATGTTTAATTTTTATGCCTCATTATTATTTGGAACGAGTAGGTTTATTTGTACTTTCCTCTTAAAATATCTGAAGCCGGGAACGCTATTGATGTACCTGGCAATTGGGGCAGTATTATTAATTTTTCCAGTGATGTTTATGGGTGGAAGATTTGGCTTGTATTCTTTGGTAGGAGTTTCAGGATGTATGTCTCTAATGTTCCCAACTATTTATGGAATAGCCCTAACTGGTGTTGGGGAAGATGCTAAGCTTGGAGCTGCTGGCTTAGTAATGGCCATTGCAGGAGGTTCCATTCTTCCTCCGCTACAAGGTTTACTTCTTGATAATTGGACGCTGAATTTCTCTTTTATTCTGCCATTATTTTGCTTCCTTATTGTTGCAATTTACGGATACAGAGTTCACTTTAAATATGGTGAAGGTATTACCAAATAGGAGAATTGTTCAAGTTTTTTCTTTTGCGTACTCGAACTTAATAATTACTAATTTTCCAAATGATGTTTTTAAAAAATACGCTATACATTTTAGTTGGCATTTTCTTTTTTGCCTCTTGTAAACAAGAAGAAAAAACTATTGAAAATAGTAAACCAAATATCATTTTCCTTTTTGCTGATGACCAGAGTTTTAAAACGATTAAGGCTTTAGGAAATAATGAAATCAAAACACCAACATTGGATAAATTGGTGGAATCTGGTGTGACTTTTTCAAATACCTATAATATGGGTGGATGGAACGGAGCGATTTGTATTGCTTCCAGGACTATGATGAATACGGGTCGGTTTTTATGGAGAGCTAAACAATGGGAAGATACATCCATTAAAGAAAACCTTTCAAATCAGACATGGGGAAAGATGATGGAATCGGCTGGATACCAAACTTATATGAGTGGAAAATGGCATTTAAAAATAAACCCGGATAGTTGTTTCCAAACTGTTTCACATATAAGACCAGGGATGCCGAAAGACACCAAAGATGGTTACAATCGCCCACTAAGTGAAAGCGATACTACATGGCAGCCCTGGAATAAAAAGTTTGGTGGTTTTTGGGAAGGAGAAAAACATTGGAGTGAAGTTTTAAAAGAAGATGCAGTTGGATTTATTGAAAATGCTTCTAAAAAAGATGATCCATTTTTTATGTATTTGGCATTTAATGCGCCACATGATCCCAGGCAATCCCCTAGAAAATATGTGGATATGTATCCGGTGGAAAATATCGAAGTTCCAGCAAGTTTCCAACCGCTTTATCCAAATAAGGAAGAAATTGGTTGTGGGAAAGGTTTAAGAGATGAAAGACTTGCTCCATTTCCAAGAACAGAATATTCGGTGAAAGTAAATAGACAAGAGTATTTTGCCATTATTTCACACATGGATGATCAGATTAAACAAATTCTGGATGCGCTGGAAAAAAGTGGTGAGAAAGAGAATACCTATATTTTCTTTTCTGCAGATCATGGATTGGCCTGTGGGGAACATGGTTTACTAGGCAAGCAAAACATGTACGATCATAGTGTGAGAGTGCCATTGATGATTATTGGACCAGATATTCCTAAAAATAAAAAGGTAGAACATGATATTTACGTACAGGATATTATGGCAACAAGCCTTGAATTAGCCGGCATTGAAAAGCCTGATTATGTGGAGTTTAAAAGCTTCGCTGATTTGGCAAAGGGACAATCTCAACAAGGCAATTATGATGAAATTTTTGGTTGCTATACCTCTGTTCAAAGGATGATCAGGAAAGGTGGCTACAAAATGATTGTTTATCCTGAAGCAAAGGAAATTTTACTTTTTGATCTGAATAATGATCCTGAAGAACTAAAAAACATAAGTGAAGAAGAGCAGGAGAAAGTTAAAACTCTATTTAAGGATTTATTGAAACTACAGGGTGAAATGGATGATGAATTAGATTTACAAGCTGTTTTTCCAGAAATGCTTTCCTGATTGATTTTTCATTCAACATAATTTATTGAAGCCTGACTAATGTCAGGCTTTTTTGTTGATATATTTTTTAA
>JAHQVQ010000091.1 GCA_019634305.1 Flammeovirgaceae bacterium
ATTCGGCTTTAGTGAAGGTAGTTGTGCCAGAGGTGGATTGTTGCCAAGCTCCAATTGCCAATGATGATATCTTTAATCTGGATGATTCGGAAATCTGTGCCGGGAAATTTATTCCTTTGAATCTTTTGGATAATGATTCACTTCCGAAAGTCTGTAATTTATATAATACAGAAATTCTTTCACAACTCGATTCGGCTTGGGGTTCTTTCAGCATTGATGCCTCAACTGGAACGGTGAATTATTTGCCTAAACCCGGTTTCTTCGGTTCGTTTGAATTTTCTTACAAAGTCTGCAACGCTTGTCCCGGTTGTGAAAATGAATGTGATTCGGCTTTGGTAAAAGTTGTGGTGCCAGAAGCAGATTGCTGCCCGAAACCAATTACCGGAAATGATATGTTTGAACTGGATCAGGATTCAATTTGTATTCCTGGAATTTCATTCCAGTTCAATTTGCAAACTAATGATACTCTTCCGGGTCAGTGTAATAACTATCCTTATAAAATCATTACTAATATTCAACCTGAATGGGGAACTCTTCGGCTTGATTCTATTTCAGGGATATTGACTTACGTTCCAAACCCTGATTTTTCGGGAGAATTTAGTTTTGGCTATCAAGCTTGTAATCGATGCAATGGCTGTGATGATAAGGATCTTTGCTCAGAAGCTATTGTTACCATCAGGGTACCAAAATGTTGTGAACCACCCATCGCTAATTTGGATGAATTTATGCTGGATGAAGAGGAGGTTTGTAGTGAAGCTGCTATAGAGTTTGATTTGTCAGAAAATGATGAGGCTCCCGAATCTTGTGATCAATTAAAATTTGAAATCATCTCTGATATTGATCCTGCCTGGGGTGTTCTAAGTTTAAATCCAACAAGTGGAATATTGACAATTACGCCAGACAGAACTTTTTCAGGAGATATTAATATTCAATATAAAGTTTGTAATGACTGTGAGGGTTGCGAAGATCAAAATGCCTGTGATACTACAGAAATTACAATTGAAGTTCCCGATTGCCCGGATTGTTCCTGGACATTTATCAGCAATTTTATTTCACCAAATGGCGATAATGTAAATGATACTTGGGTGGCTTCTTGTGTTTCCAAAGTCGAAATTTATAATCGATGGGATGATTTGCAGTTTAGCCAGACACCAGTAGGAGCAGATTTTAGAGTGGAATGGGATGGTAAAAATAACAATGGCAATCTTGTTCCTGATGGTACTTACTTCTTTATTTTGTATGATCTGGAAGGAAACAGAATAGGAGGAAAGGTATTTGAAAATGGGGTTGAAGTTGATGACCTTACTAACAAAACTTATATTACAGTAAAATCTAAATAAAAGAATTAGGCAACTCAAATTTTTTCTGGAAATAGTCCCAGAATATAAAGCTATACCATGAAAAGACTCTATTTTTTCCTTATTTTAATAGTAATTACTGAAAATGTTTTTGCTCAACAAGAGCCGGTTTATTCCCAATACATGTTCAATGGTTTGGCTATCAATCCTGCATATGCCGGTAGTCATGATGTAAATAGCGTAACCGCTTTGGGAAGGTGGCAATGGACTGGGCTGGAAGGTGCTCCAAAAACATGGACTTTTTCATTTCATGCCCCAATCCAAAAAGTGTTTAGTACGGAAAAAAGCAGAATGGCTGCTGGTTTTAATTTAGTGCATGATGAAATTGGGACTGCCAAAAGAACTTTTGCTAATGCTGCTTTTGCTTATATCATTCCCATAGATAAAGGAAGTTTATCTTTCGGATTAAAAGCTGGGTTGGTCCGAGCTAAGTTTGATCAGTCGGGAATTGTTGGTGTTGACCCAAATGACCCGGTATTGAGAAATAATTTTGACCCAACAACTAAGCCTGACTTAGGGTTTGGTGTCTATTATTATTCTGACAGATTATTTTTGGGCGCTTCCATTCCATCCGGTTTACAGGAAATGTTGGTGGAAGAGGATGAACCAACTACTGCCGACATCCGTCAGCATTATTTCCTTTATGCAGGGTACATCATTAAACTGTCTGAAATATTTGATTTAAAACCCAATGTATTGGCAAAAGGAGTAAAGGGAGCCCCACTTCAATTTGATATTAATGCCAATGTTTATTGGAAAGAAAGAATTGGTTTGGGTTTATCTTATCGTCAATTTGACACCATGACGATTCTTTCTCAATTTTTTCTTAATCAGAATTTCATGTTTGGTTATGCTTTCGAATTTGCCAATTTTTCCAGCCTGAATGAAGTACAATCCGGAACTCACGAAATTGTATTGAACTATAGATTTAGCTTTCAGAAAAAAATTATTCTTACCCCAAGATTATTCTAGGTAAAGTTGGAAAAATTAAATCCGATTTTATCTCCTATCATGTTCAATTAAATGATTCAAGAAGTAGATAGACAAAAGGCAAAAGAATTGATTGCAGAAACAATTCTAATAAATTCTGAATGTGATCTTCCAGAATTAAAGATGGACTTTCCATATTTTGACTATACTGAGGAGATTCAAAATTTACTCTTAGGTGGAAAACTGAAAGGGTTAAGCAAAAAAGCTCTTATGATTCGAAAAAGATGATTTATTGGATTTAGGATATGAAAAGGCTTTTCAACCTGTCTATAAAGAATATTTTATACACTCATTCAGACATATGACTAATGAATACATACAAAGTAGATTAAAAGACTTGGGTTTTAAACTGAAAGTTATTGGTGAAGATGAACAAACCGGACAATGTCCATGCTGCTTTCACTATTCCATAGATTTTGGAGAAGATGGATTCTGTGATATTTGTCCGGTATGTTTCTGGGAAAATGGTGGAAACGAACCGAATCATATGAGCTTAGAAGAAGCTCAAAAGAATTTTAAGAATTTTGGAGCAATGAGTAAATCTTACTTACAATTTATTGATCCAGAAGGGGGTAAAAAATATAAAAAAGAACATTATACTAAATAACTGCCTTAAAACGGCTGTTTCTACTTGACCATTATTTGTGCCCAAGACGATGCTTTTTTGAGGCACATAGCAGCGTTACGCAACGAAAAAACAAAGAAGTATTGGGCGAAAAGAACAAGTAGAAAACGGAAGTCATTTTTTTATCTTTACTAAAACAGTTTCCTTTTTTAAAATCAGGTGATTTGTAATGAGGTCTTTTAACCTTTGGTCATGTGTGGAAATGACCATTGTTGCCTTATTTTTATTGGCCTGATTATCCAGTAAAGTATAAACCGCTTTGCAATTTTCATCATCCAGGGCTGAAGTGGGTTCATCCGCCAAAATGACCTTTGGTTTATTTATAAGTGCCCTGGCAATGGCCACTCTTTGTGCTTCTCCCTGACTCAACTGATGTGGTTTATCATTAATTTTATCAGGGATATTCAATTCAGCTAAAATCTCCTTTACCCGGTCTGCATCTTTGGGCAACCCTGCAAAATACTGCGCCATTAATAAATTATCTTTTATAGAAAGAGATTCAATCAAATGCGGTTTCTGAAATATTAATCCAATATTTTTTCCCCTAAACTTGTCCATTGCTGCACCACTCAAGTCAAGTATGTTTTCATTGGCAATCAATACATTTCCTCTGGTAGGTTTTAACATTCCTGCCAAAATATGAAGTAAAGTAGTTTTCCCACTTCCAGATGGTCCCAGCATTAGACTATGTTGACCTTGTTCCAGTTTCCAATCGGGAAAGCTGATGTTTTTTTTACCATCATAAGTGGTTAGTAAATCTTTAATTTCTATCATTTTCTCTGTTAGAATAATTCAACAAATCCCTTTTCAATGCCTGTTAAACTATGTTAAATAGAACTTGGGCACTTTTTCCTCCGTTATTTTTGTTTAGGCTGCATGGTATTAATTTCGGATAAATGCGGCATTAAACATCCAAAATAAAGTAGTAAATTGAAATTAATCGTGAATTTATTTGCCATAAAAGTTTGAAAGAGAGATCATTATTTCTCAAAAATAAAAGCACTGGTGCTTAAAAGTACAGGAAAATAATTGAAAAAAAGAAACCTCATATTAACTATAGCACTGATGGCAGTTGCCCTGCTAGGATTGATTATCCTTCAATTCTATTGGATAAACATTTCCATTAGTGTGAATAGAGAAAGGTTTAATAATAATGTTCATGATGCTCTTCAGGCTGTAATTCAGCGATTGGAAAAGGATGAAGCCTTTTTAATTGCCAAGGAAAAAATGGCCAATCGGATTGATATCATTCAGGATGATTTTATGATGGAGTTGGATTCTTTGGGAAATGCCAAGTGGAAAGAGGAAAATACTATTCAATCCACTCAAATATTGGAGTCTCAAACTTTGTCTGCGGCTGGGGTAAAATATGAAGTAGAGGAAGAAGTGGTCATTAGTAAATCCGGTTTTGCTAAAAGGCAACTGACTCAAACGGTGAATGATGGTGTTTCCAACGAATTACAGATTGAGCCTATTCTTGTAAGTAATTCCTATCCAATTGATTCGGCAACCTGGTACAATAAAATCAGACAACAAAGCAAAACGAAGCTTTCCAAAATGTCGGATATGTTTTCCAGCTTTCTTTCGGAATGGATGCACAAAGACAAGAAAATGAAGGATAGAGTCTCACAAAGGCAATTGGACTCTTTATTAGGCTTGGAAATTAGGAATCGGGGTATTGATATTCCTTACTATTTTGCCGTAAATGGAAGGGAATCCGGGCAGTCGGAAATACTTTTTTGTAACAACCAGGAAGACACAAGAAGCATTTTACAATCACAATTTAAAACACCTCTTTTTCCAACCGATATTTTCGATAACAAAAACACGCTTTACGTTTATTTTCCCGATGAACAATCATTCATCATTAAAGAAATGTGGTTATTGTTAGCCTCATCAGCTCTTTTTATTTCCCTGATTATCTATTGTTTTGGCTTTGCGATTCATACCATCATCAAGCAAAAGAAAATTTCGGAAATTACCAACGATTTTATCAGTAACATGACCCATGAACTGAAAACACCGATCTCAACTGTTTCATTGGCTACTGAAGCATTACTTGATCCGGATATTCGGTCATTACCCAATCAAAGTTCAAGGTACCTGAACATTATAAAAGATGAAAATAACAGACTTTTCCAGCAAGTAGAAAAAGTACTACAAATCGCCAGACTTGACCGGGGAGATTTTAAACTGAATTTGACTCAGGTAAATATTCATGATGCTATTGATAAGGCACTTAAAAACGTGATGATTCAGATTGAAAAGAGAGAGGGCAATCTGAAAACCAGCCTGAAAGCAGAGAACTCAGTTGTTGAAGGAGATGAATTACACATTTCTAATATTATTTATAATTTACTGGATAACGCCAATAAATATTCACCGGAAAAACCAGATATCTGTATTGAAACTTTCAATTCCAGAGAAGGAATTCAAATGCTTATTTCTGACAAAGGCTTGGGAATTGCCAAAGATATGGTGAATAAAATATTTGATAAATTTTACAGAGTACCCACCGGAAACATTCACAATGTAAAAGGATTTGGCTTAGGCTTAAGCTATGTAAGAACCATGGTGGAAGCACATGAGGGTACAATTTCAGTAAAAAGTGAACTCAATAAAGGAACTACATTTTCAATATACCTACCATTTAAACATGAATAAAACTAAAATTTTACTCGTAGAAGATGACCTGAATCTAGGACAAATTTTAAATGAGTATTTGAATGTAAAAGGCTATGAAACTACTTTATGTAGGGATGGAGAACAGGGATTTACAGCCTTTAAAAGAGATAATTATGATCTTTGCATTTTTGATGTAATGATGCCTAAAGTAGATGGCTTCACCCTTGCAGATAAAGTGAGGAAAACTAACAATGAAGTGCCTATTATCTTCCTAACAGCCAAATCACTAAAGGAGGATGCTATAAAAGGTTTTAACCTTGGTGCAGATGATTATGTAACAAAGCCTTTCAGTATGGAGGAATTGCTTTTAAGAATAAAGGCAATTTTAAGAAGAACGAATAAAGCAGAAGAGGAAGACAATCTGCAAACAAAATTTGAAATCGGTAATTTTTCTTTCGATTTCTCTTCTCAAAAATTGATAATTGGAGACTCAGAACAAAAATTAACTTCTAAAGAATCCGCACTTTTAAGAATGTTATGCCTCCACAAAAACCAGGTATTGGACCGCTCGAAGGCACTTAAGAAAATTTGGTTTGATGATAATTATTTCAACTCCCGAAGTATGGATGTATACATTACCAAGCTCAGGAAGTTTTTAAAAGCAGACGAAAACCTACAGATCATTAATGTACATGGGCAAGGTTTTAAACTTATAGAACTGAATGCTACAAACTAAGTATTAGTAATGCTTATATTATTGAGAAATGTAATCTCAACTATCAATTTTTCTGGCACAATTTAGCCAGCTTAATTTAATGTAACTACTTAAAACTCGAAAGTAGATTTTATTATTCTAATTAAATATTTAGCTTTGCACTTTAAAAACCAGTGAAATTGGTTTTTAAAACAATCAAAGGCCCCATAGCATAACTGGATAGTGCACCTGACTACGAATCAGGAGGTTGCAGGTTCGAATCCTGCTGGAGTCACTTGAAAATCAGGTAGTTAAGAATTGAATTCGTGACTACCTTTTTTATTTGCATACATTTTTCAGGGTATTTTCTATCTAAAACCAGCCGATAAAGTTCAATCCATTCTTAAATTTTTACAAAGGTTTATTTTGTCCCAATAAATTAGCTATATCTTCCGGGATTTTTTTCAAAAATCTATGCTTAAATGATGTAGGAAATGAATTTTATTTTCACACCGTTAGTTTTTACAAATTTGTCCCGTCCCATTTCATGTGCACCACCTGTCTTTTTTGGCCCAAAGTGGTTCATTTGTCCCGGCTGGTCCTGAAATAGGTTGACAGTTTTTAATGGAGAATCCTGAACAACATTTACGATTCTTTTATGACAGAGAAACTAGATCAGCCTTTTGAATTAAATCTGTTTATTTCTCCCTTCGAATCCTTAATCATCCGTATCCTTTTAGTGCAGCCTTTTAAAGGTATCCACCCCACCAAGTGCCCTATTGTGATTTCCAATTTTGTGGGTAAAGTGATTTGATATTCTGGATATTGGTAGTCATGATATTTTCTAGGGTATGTTTGAGCCAGTCGTAGGGG
>JAHQVQ010000092.1 GCA_019634305.1 Flammeovirgaceae bacterium
CTCTCCTGGTGGGGATGAAGCATATACTTTGCAATTAGGATTAAGACATTATACAGGAATTCAGTTTGGAGATGTTTCCTTAAACGTAAATACAGTTTCTCCTTCAGGGGAATCTGCAGATAAGGAATATATCCTGAGCATAAGAGATAAAAATGGGGATGTGAAAGGTTCTGCCATGGGAGATGTAACTGATATTGAAATTCCTGTGGAAGAAGGAATAAAGTTTAGTGAACAAGGAACCTATAAATTTACAATCACGCATACTATGGAGCCTGAAATTTTAAGTGGCGTAATGGAAGTAGGGGTAGTGATTGATAAAGCAGCAGGAAAGTAAGATTAGTAAAGTTGAAAAAATTAAATCCGATTTTATACGCCTTTATTTTTGCTCAAAACGATGCGTTTTAGAGGCGCATAGCAGCGTTACGCAACGAAAAAACAAAGAAGTATTGAGCGAAAAGAACAAGTAGAAAACGGAAGTTATTTTTTTATCTTTACTTAGACAATAAACGAAGATAAATTATAAATTTTATGACTAAAATAAGATCGACAACGGTATTAGCCATTGTGCATAATGGCAAGGTTGCTATAGGAGCAGATGGGCAGGCCACAATGGGAAATACAGTAGCCAAAAGCAATGTGAGGAAAGTAAGAAAGTTGCAAAATGGGAAAATTGCTGTAGGTTTTGCAGGCTCAACAGCAGATGCTTTCACACTTATAGAAAGATTTGAGGATAAGCTGAGTTCTTATGGAGGAAATATGAAGAGGGCTGCTATTGAATTGGCAAAAGATTGGAGAACTGATCGGTATTTAAGGAAGTTGGAAGCGATGATGATTGCAGCAACTAAAGATGAAGTGTTGGTGATTTCCGGAACTGGAGATGTTTTGGAACCGGATAATCAGATTGCCGCAATTGGTTCGGGCAGTATGTATGCCCAAGCCGCAGCAACGGCTTTAAAAAAACATGCTTCTGAACTTTCTGCAGAGGAAATGGTGAGGGAAGGTTTGAATATTGCCGCAGATATTTGTATCTACACCAACCATAATCTTGTTATAGAAAATTTGGATTAAAAATTTAAGTTTTAGTAATTGAAAGCCAACAGGATTAATTTCTGTTGGCTTTTTTTAATTTAAAAGTTGCTATTCGACTTTTGCAAAGTCGAATGATTAAGCACCCATGCTATTATTTCCGAGAAATAGTAATCTCTCTATCAGTATTTTACGGCAAAATAATACACAGTTAATTTTGAAATCCTACGATAGTGCTTCGGGAATTCAAATCTTGAAGAGCATTTGTCCTAAATAAAAAATGTTTCCAAAAGATACTTCGAAGCATATTTCAACCGGCTACCAGGCCAACAAAACATTTCTCCATCTACCAATTGGATTTCTTTGTTTGGGAAAATTTCTTCAAATTCAGATAGGTATTTTTCTTTAAAGGGAAATGGCTCTGAAGAGAGTAATATTAAATCCACTTCCTCTTTAAGTTGTTCCAATTCTTCCTGATCCAATTTTGGATACCGACCCTCAGGTGCTATATTTTCGAATCCTATTTTAGCTAAAATGGAATCGATAAAAGTACCTTTTCCGGCAACCATAAAAGGATTTCTCCAGATAAAATAAAGCACTTTTTTGGGTTGTAACTTTTGGGTGATTTGATCAAAACCATTATTAATATCACCAATGATTTTTTCCGCAGTTTCGAGCCTGTTGGTCATTTTCCCAACTTTTCGGATCATTTCCAAACTATCAGAAATATTACAAATATCACTTATCCAGACTGGATATTGTTTTTCAAGGACTTCAATATCTTCTTTTCTATTTTCCTCCTTATTGGCAATAATTAAGTCTGGTTGAAGCTTTTCAACTCTATCGAAATGAAATGTTTTAGTGCCACCTACTTTTAAACATGCTTTTAGTTTATCCTTTGGGTACTTGCAAAATTTTGTGATCCCAACAACTTCATCTTCAAGTCCTAAATCAAACAAAGTCTCGGTAGTAGAAGGAACGAGAGAGATAATTCTTTTAGGATAATTTTCTAGAACCACTTCTCTGTTTAACTGGTCTTTAAATATCATTTTGGTTATTAAATTTTAATACTTCCAACTGGTTAAATCTGCACCAGCCGGAGCCGTTTTCATTATTCTATCTACAAACTTAGGAATAAACATTTGATGATACCGCAATCTGGATATGGCATTCGGATGTTTATGATCACCGTTCCAGCAATGCTCTGCCCGATCCCCGTAATCCACTTCTCCTTCATAATAAGGATTCGTAGTACTTTCCAAAAACTTCTCCGTGATATAGACCGCATTATTGAGGTAGTAATTATCCATATCCCCACAATAGATATTCAATTTTCCTTTCAATTTTGGGCCTAAAGTTTCCCAATCTCTCTGCATAATATAAGTGAGATCATAGTTTTCCTTCCAATAATCAGCCACTTCATGATCGATCTCTCCGGTAAGTTTATCCCAGATAGGTTTGGGGTAACCATCTTCACCCATTGGGGAATAAACCGCCTGCCAAATATCCCACTGATCACCCGATCTGCCTTTTGTGCCCATTGCCAATTCCCGATGATTGGAATCTTCCAGCGTACTACTAATATGTCCAAGAGAATCTCTATGGCCAGGTCTTTTGGTTCTTTTAAAATCACTGTCCAAGTAATAGGCATTTTTGTCCTCATAAATATTGACAACTGTGTATGCCTGAAAATCAATAGGATCGGGGCAGGCAGCAATACAGCCATTGTATTCATCAGGATAAAAAACCTGAACAGCCAGGGCTTCCCAACCACCAGTGGAACCTCCATATACAAACCTGGACCATCCTTCGCCAAGTCCCCTGAATTTTTCTTCAATGTAGGGAATTAATTCGTAGGTGAGGGCATCTCCATAAGGACCCATATTGGCAGAGTTTACCGCATAAGAATCATCATAGTAGGGCGTAGGATGTTGAATTTCAATAGCAATTACCCTTGGGAAATCTGGTCCGGTCCATTGCTTGTAAAAGTTATATTCTTCCTGCTGAACGATTTTGTTATAACCTTCCAAACCAAATCTGGCACTGAATTCTGGTTTCAAATCAGGGTCAGGAGGAGTAGTTCGGAAACCACCAAAATCACTTGGGAAATGCCCATGCATAATAGCTAGCGGATATTTGGCCTCGGGATGTTCATCAAAACCTTCTGGCAATAAAATATGTGCACCAAGATACATATCCCTTCCCCAGAATTTACTGAGCATTTCACTTTTTATTTTAATATGCTTGATGTATTTGGTGTCTTTGGGTGGCTCGATTGGGGGAATTTCATTATTTAATTCAATCTCAAAAGTTTGGCTTTTCCCCGGATCGAAACTGATTTTTTGTGGCGTGCTAAAAAGATTACCCGGCTTGATGTTCCATTTTTGCCCTTCTCCTTTATCCGGAGGAAGTTTCACAGAATGCCCAGTACTTAAATTGAAAGTTTCATATTTATTAAAAACCGCCTGAACAAAATAATCCCCTGCTGGGATTTCCTTCAGACTGTTAATTGGGTAGCCAAAAACATTTGCATCAACTATCGCTTTTTCTCCAGGCTTTAGTCCATCTACATCAATTCCAAAAATGAGCTGGGATTTTGGTCCATCGCTAATCTGAAAGCGAGGTTCCTCTTTGTCATTTTTAGCCAGCAAAAGCAAAACTCTGCCATCCAAAGATTCAGTACTTTGACTTTCACTAAATGAGATAGAAAAGGAAATGTCTGGGGAATGGTTATTTTCAGAAGGAGTACATTTTGAAAATAATAGTAGAGAAGCAAACCCTAATAAAAGGTTTACCATAAATTGTTTGTTGTGTTTCATTTTGTAGTGTAGTTATTAATAAATAATTGGTTGGAGGAAAGTAAGGACTTGTAAGGGGAAATGCAAGTTTTTTGGGGAAGTGAGTTTGGTGTATTATTGTCCGGCTAAAATTTTCCTCTTTTTATTCTCTTCAATTGTGAATTCTTTCTTTAAAGCTCTTGTATTCTGATCACAAAACATAATTTCTAAATTTTTTTCCTCAAAATCTTCACATATCTCAAATATTTATATTATAGTTGTAGTTATATTATAGATTCTTATATATAGTAAAAATAAAATATGCCATCTAAAGACTTATTGAGAGGGACTATGAAAACCATTGTGTTGAAGTTGCTCTCTGAAAACGGGAAAATGTACGGCTATGAAATTACCCAAAAGGTAAAAGAATTGTCAAATGGTCAGTTGGAAATAAAGTTTGGTGCACTCTATCCGATTCTGCACAAACTGGAAGCTGAAGGAGAACTTATTACGGAAACTGTTTTGGTAGAAAATCGGGCCAGAAAGTATTACCAGCTTACCAAAAAGGGCAATGAAACCGTGAAAGTAAAACTGACAGAGTTCAACAATTTTGTGGAAGCTATGAAACTTATTTTAAATCCATCAGCCAAAACTAATCTGAATTTATGGGGAATCTGACTTCAGAAAACATTGAATACCTGAACCAGCACCTTGTAAAAAAAGAAGTGAAATATGATCCCTTAAAAGGGGAGATGCTGGACCATATTTGCTGTGAATTGGAGGAATTGATGGAAGAGGGAATGAGTTTTCCCGAAGCCTATATGGAATTTTCCAAAACAGTTTCTTCCAATAACATCAAAGCAGTAGAAAACGAAACAATTCATCTTGTTAACCATAAACTTTTTATCATGAGAAAAGTGATTTATATTCTCGGAGCATTGACTGCTTCCATTTTTGCATTTTGTGTGCTTTTTAAATTAATGCACTGGCCGGGAGCTCTGGAATTGTTTTTTATATTCTGGACACTTTGCCCTATTTTAATTATTACCGCAGCAGTTTATTATTATCAAATGTCAGAGCTTAATGGGAAAAATAAGTTTGCATTTTTCCTGGCTGTGGTATGTTCGCTATCACTTATTGTAGGAGGATTTTTTAAAATTCTTCACTTGCCATTTGGTGGAATTTTACTAATGATAGGCTTTGTGGGAGGGGCCATATTTACCATTCCATATTTCTTTTATTCCCTTTACCAAAAAGGGATTTCTGGTAATTCATAAGTGACCATAAACTATTTAAAGTTCCTCGTTTTGTATTCAGATCACTAGCCTCCAATGAAAAAAATAGCATTAATTATCTTATTGGTTTTTATCAATAATCACCTTTTTTCTCAATCAGAATTTACTAAAAAATTGGATTCAATATTCCAATCTTATGACTATAATTCAGCACCAGGTTTAAGTGTTGGAGTTGTGAAAGGATCGGAATTACTATTTAAAAAAGGATTTGGATTAGCCAATCTGGATTATGGCATTAAAAATTCCGAAACCAGTGTTTTCGATGTCGGTTCAATTGCCAAACAATTTACCGCGGCTTGTATCTGGACTTTGTTGGATAGTGGAAAAATTTCCCTTGATGATGATGTGCGGAAATATCTTCCCGAACTTCCCTTTTATGGAGATACCATTAAAATCAGGCATATGCTAAATCACACCAGTGGCTTAAGGAATTATTCTTCCATCCTGGAATTAGCAGGAGTGGATTATACAAAAAAACAGGAATTTAATAACCAATCGGTTTTCGAATTAGCCTGTAGGCAAAAAGGACTGAATAATATTCCTGGGGAAAAAGTATTGTATGGGAATACGCCTTACAATCTTTTAACAATCATCATAGAAAGAATTACCAACCAAAGCTTTGGGGAATATGCTATAGAAAACCTTTTCAAACCTATGGGAATGGAAAGTACACAATACCGCATAACGAATACTGCGATTGTAAAGAATAGAGCAACAGGTTACAAAAAGGAAGGTGATACTGGTTTTATTCAGATTAATAGAATTGAATCCTGTTTTGGTGCTGGAAGTCTTTGGTCAAGTGTGGATGATTTAATGATTTGGAGTAGCAATTTCATCAACCCAACTTCAGAAACAGCAGCGTTGGTGGAGTTCCTGCTGCATAAGGATAAACTGCTTTCTGGAGAACCATCAAGCTACTCACGGGGAGTAATGGTAGATGATTATAAAAACTATGAAACCATCCATCACGGTGGTTTTACTGCTGGGTATAGGGCCCAAATTATGACTGTTCCAGATTTAGATCTTTCTGTAATGATTTTAACAAATTCCCAATCCATTGATCCTGGGGCATTAGTTTATCAGGTTTTAGATTTATTTATCGATCAATCAGAAAAGGAGCAAAAGGGAAAAAAAAGATATAGGCATAAGGCTAAGGAATTAGCGAAATTCACAGGAGATTATCAGGAAATCAATAGCAGTCTGAAAATGAATATTGCCCTTCAGGGAGATACATTGAAGTCCAAAAGTAGTTTGGGAAGAAGCTATACTTCCCTGGTCTCGAAAAATAAAAACACACTTTACCGGCTAAATGCAGAAAGTGTGAAATACATTTTCAATCCGGAAGATCAGCCTTGTGATTTAATAGTCTATTTCGGAGCCACTCCGTTTTATTTTGAAAGGATAAAGCTGGTTGATCCGGATCATATTAAATTGGAAGATTATTGCGGGGATTTCTATTCCACTGAGCTGGAAGTAACTTATCAGGTTGCTTTGAAAGAAAATCAACTGTATCTTTCTTATCCTAATAATGATGGAATTCCCTTGGTTCCAGGCCCTAAAGATGAATTTGGAAATGGGTACAGAACAAAGTACGCATTCAGTCGAAATGAAAGTAATGAAATCATAAAGCTAATGGTAGCTTCAGAAGGGACAGTTAAAAATATTGAGTTCCTAAAAAAGACCTGAAAATCAGGTCTTTTTTAGGAATCGATTCTATTGGTTCCACCACATAAAAATAGTATCGTAAAAGTCGAACCAGATACTGACAAAGAAGAAAATTAATCCGGTGAAAAGGATGACTTTTCCATGAGCTCTGTCTTTTTGGCTAAAGGCATTTACTTTCTTGCCATTGGGAAGTACTTTTTTGAAAGAAACTACATACCAGCCAATAAAAACTCCAAAAGCCCCACCAAGAAGGGCGAAAATATAACCGGCCACAATCCATGGAGTTATATTTTTTTCGGGTTGAGCGAGTTTTTTTATCCTTTGTTTTCTAAGTAAACCAAGTTCTTTATCTGTAAAAGCTCTGCCTTTATGTTCGAGAATATCTCTGGCCAATTGAAAATCGAAATGACTCCATTCATCCGGTTTCATGAGGATTTCCACCAACTCATTTTCAGTGAATTCGAAAAGGTAGTAGTCGGGTTTTACATTATGAATATCCTCTTTCGCATCTTGATTAAGCAATTCATCCACCTTGCTAAAATCTTCTCCTTTAAGCTTCAGATGGTATTCTTTTACCAGTTCATTGTTGGGGGAAAAAGTAAGGTCAAAAACCGGAGATTCATCCGAAACCTCAAATGGGATATTTTTTTTCTGTAGCACATCAATAATATCCAGCACTTCTTCCTGCGTATTAAATCTTCGGTATCTTACAAAGGGACTGTCTTGCATGGCGATATTGGTTAAAGGTTAGGGGAAATCAGAAATAAACTATAAAAATTATAGCCTTTCCATTCGATAACATAATTTGAGAAAGGAGAATTCCGGATATTAGAACCTCCTATTTCAAAATACAAATTATTAAAGAGTTAGTCCAGTTTCATCCCAAATAATTACACTCAATACCTTTTCCCATTTACAATCCAATATCCATAGTTGCAGTTTCGATCATTTTTTGATTAATGGAATAATGCTTTCTAATAATTTTTCAGGGCCATCAAGTAATACATCCGAAGCAGGTAATCCTGTTTCCTGAGTGATTTTTTCACATGCTGCTGGCACTTCTTCAGCTTTCATGTCTTCATGGTTTATAGTCACCGCCAATACTTTTTTACCAGAAATCACTTCAATTCCCTGAATCTGGTGAGGAAGAGGGTGCAATGGATAACCGGGGAAACCATCGTATTCCAACCTTGCCGGAGCATGTTGCAACAAGACATAATCAGGTCTGCCTGCAGCTAATATTTCAAAACCTCCAGGATAGGCAGGATTCATTAAACTGCCCTGTCCTTCAATTACAATTACATCAGGTTTTTCATTTTTCCAAGCTTCCACCACCGCATGTTCTATTTCCCCGGAAACAAAATCATTGATCAGGGAATCCAGGACAAGAGAATATTTTGCCCCCTGCATCCAGGCCGTTTGTCCGGTGCCGATGAGTTCGGCTTTATAGCCCGCTTTTCGCAACCCATGAACCACCAGCCAGGCAGTTGTTCTTTTTCCCACAGCCGAGTCACTCCCTAAAACAGCCAGTTTCAAACATTCCACTTTTTCAATTTCTCCAGAAAAAAAATGTAAGTCTGAGCGTTTGGGAGGTTTTCTGATATCCCGAACCTGGCATTTATATTTTTCAGCATTTTTCATGATTTCTTTATCTTTAGTAAGGAAATCATGTAAGCCACAATCCACATTAAGCTTAAATGTTAATGCCTGAATCACATCTTCCCTGGCAGATTTTGATAACTTTCCGCCATCAGGGGCAATGCCAATCACCAGGTATTTGGCAGGTGTATCTTTTTTTCTGGCATAATCCACTGCCTTTTTTAGATGACCAAAAATTGGTATTCCAGATTTTTTTCCGTCTAAAACTTCTCCGGCATCCCTGCCTGCATAATTGGAATCCACCACAGCTACTACGATATATCTTTCTGTAAATCTAACTAAGCCATGAGCAGTTTTTCCATTAGGTGTATTAAAAGCACCCTGGCAATAAACAATGGCATTTCCATCAATTATTCTATCCATTTTATTTCTTTATGTTTTTTTGAATGAAAGACTTTTTAAGCACCCCGTGCTCCACACCGGATACTATTATTTCCGAGAAATAGTAATCTCTCTATCAGTCTTTTACAGCAAAATAATACACGGTTAATTTTGAATTATTACTTAAAAAATCTGAGAGGTTTATTTC
>JAHQVQ010000011.1 GCA_019634305.1 Flammeovirgaceae bacterium
ACCTGAATTGGTAATAGATCTGGAATTTAAAGATATTCCCGGAAACGTTTCGGTAGAGCGAGATGAGAAAGAAATTTGGAGTTCAGAATTAAAAACCGGGGAAGAGAATATTACACATTACCTGAGTAATTTGGAATACCATCATTTTAAGTACAAACAACATCGGCTTCCTGGTCAGGTGCATATTCATTTTTTTGGGACAAGTGCCTTCAGCTATGGTGCCGGATTAAAGTTGGAAGAAGGTGACCAAATGAAAGTTGATTTTCCTAAATGCGGAAGGCCATTGATCAATTCAATTAAAGTAGATAGTGGGGAGGAGGAAAGGATAGAAGTGAAGCAATTGAAATAGGGTATATGTTAAAAAGGCAAATTGGAGTGTAGTTTAAACTACACTCCAATATTATTAGAAGCAGGTTGTAAGTATTTCCAATGCGATTTTTGTAGTACTGAAATTAATTTTTAGTAGTAATTCAAAATTAACCGTGTATTATTTTGCCGTAAAAGACTGATAGAGAGATTACTATTTCTCGGAAATAATAGTACCCGGTGTGGAGCACTGGTGCTTAACAAATACTCCGGTTTATAAAACGTGGCTTTTCTCATACAAAAAATTAAGTATTAGAAATTTAGTAAAAAGGCCCTTCTTCTAGAATAACATCCATATCTGGTTGATGTTTATTGATCGCTTCCACCAGGTTTTTGGAATTATTGGTATCGAATAAATAGACTTTTTTGAGGGAAGGAAATTGAATGAGGGTTAAGGCTTGAGCATCATCCACATTGGTGTGTGATAAATTCAGGATTTGAAGAGATTTTAGTTTTTTTAAATGAATTAAACCCGAGCCATTAATTCCTGTTTTTTGTAAATATAGTTTTTTCAGATTAGTCATTTTCCCAATGTAATACAATCCATTGTCATCAATATCACTGGAAACTAAGGAGGCTTTGGAGAAATTATCAAAGTAAGGACTCAATTTCTGAAATTGTTCATTGGTAAATGGAGCAGGGGGGAAGTTCATGGAAATCGCAAACAGATTACCTTCTTCATCAGGATCTTCTTCTATGAAAATATCGAGTTTTTTGCCCAATTCCTGTAGTTCTTTTTTTAGTTCTTCCTTTTCCATTTTCCGAATAGCCAGCTGTCGGTTCAATCGAACAACTTCATCCATATTTTGCTGAACTACTTTTCCTAATTCAGTTTCAGATTCAATTTCTCCAAGTTTCGTTTTTTCAGGTGCTCCGGAAGAAATCCAGCTTTTTATTAAGGCAAGTTCATTATCGTTTAGAGGTGTTTTACCAGCCGGAGGCATACGGTCATCATGATCAGCTGGTAAATTTATTCTTTGAAATAATTCACTTTTTTCTACATCACCCGGAGTAAGACCAGCTTTTTCACTTTTTCCTCCCGAAAGCAATTGTTCATACGAAGTCATTAAAAAATCGCCTTTACTTTTATTTTCATTATGACAACTCAGGCATTTGGCTTCCAGAATTGGAGCAACCATATCCGAATAAATCAGCATTTCTTCTGGAGATTTTTGCTCGATTAGCTTAAAACTACTCATGACTTCCGGAATGTATTCGGTAAGGAAATCCTGCCCATGCGTGGCCATTCCACCCATGTGGCTGGTATAAGCTAAACTTATATTGCAAATTGCCAAAGTGATGAAATAAGGAAGTTGATACTGAATTGAAAAACGCTGACGTAAATAAAAAAAGAGTGTAGCCAGTAAAATTCCGATACCGGTAATCAAGCCTCCCCAAAAATGATTATTGATTAATTCCCCAGAATAATCCCCTGAGGCAAATAATAAAAACCCAGCAATTGTGGTAATCGTGGACGAAATGGAAGCCATTATTAACAGCACCAACCGGGCAGATGCCATTGGTTTAAACCGGTCGAAATTTTTTAAAAGTTCAATCCCAAAAACAGCAATGATAAGGACAATAGGAAAGTGAAGAATTAAAGGATGAAATCTACCTAAAAGAAGAAATAGGGCAGGAAATTCCCAGGTTTTAATTAATGGTAATATGCTTAAAATCATCAAGCTCAAAGCGAATAATATGATAAACAACCTTACTATTTTCTTTTTCCTACCTGTCAACAATCTCGTCTTTTCCATTTATTAGTTTTACTGTAAAGTTGTTATGCCAATATACCATCCAATATGCCGGTGCTGTCTCCAAAATTATCCCTGTCAATATCCAGGCAATTGAGCATGGTAAGGTATAAATTTGCCAATGGAGTTCTCTCCTCATATTTAAGAAACTGACCTGTTTTTAACTTGCCACCACCTTTTCCGGCAAGTACTACAGGGATATCAATTGGAGAATGTCTGTTGCCATCTCTTAAGCTGGAAGTAAGGAAAACCATGGAGTTATCCAGTAAAGTTTTGTCTCCTTCTTTTATAGATTTTAGTTTATTGAGGAAATAAGCATATTGCTCCATATGCCAAAGGTTTATTTTGGCGTATTGTTCCATTTTATCCTGATTGTTCATGTGATGGGAAATAGAATGGTGATTTCCATTTACCCCTTCTAAGAATGAAAAATTTCGATTAGAAACTGAGTTGCCAAACATGAAAGTGTTGACACGTGTTGCATCACTCCAAAATGCAAGGGCAATGATATCCATCATCAGGCGAGTTTTTTCTGTAACATCAACACCGGCATACATTTCTACATATTCATCAATATTCTGATCTACCCTAATCAGGTCCTTTTTAAGATCAGGAGTAATATTCATTTCAAAATCTTTCCGTTTTCCCTCATTTACAATTCGCTTTTCTACCGATCGGATTGACTCCAGATATTCCTCCACCTTGTCCTGATCAGACCTACCCAAATCTTTTTTCAAAGCTCTGGCATCAGCCATTACCATATCCAAAACACTTTTTTTGAATGGATCTTCTTCCTGTTTTTTCCCGGGAATATAATTTCGGAATAATCGGTCGAAAGCCATTCTGGGATCAATCTCTTTGGAAACTGGTTGGGTAGGAGATTTCCAGGAAATATTGGAACCATATAGCCGAGTAAACCCTACATTAATATCCACTCCTGTTGTGATTTTATCCAGGCCGTATTCTAGTGAGGGAAAAAGTGTTTCCTGACCCACTTTTTGGGCAATCAATTGATCAAGTGAAATCCCACCACTGCTAATGTTATCACCTGTGGTTTTTTTGATTTGCATACAAGTGAGGATATTGGCTGTTCTGGCATAATGACCATCTCCACCTTCAAAATTGGAATTTTGATTCATCAGGTCGCTCAAAACCAACAAATCATCTTTAACCCCATTTAATGGCTCAAGTAACCTGGTCAGTTCAAAATCCCTTCCTTGTTTTTCAGGAGTCCAATAGTTGGGATGAATACCATTGGGCATAAAGAAGAATGCGGATCTTACAGGGGATTTTTGGGAATTTGCGACTGAAGAAATAGCAGAAGGAAACTGCATTCCTTCCAACATTGGGAGGGAAATAGCAGCGCCTAATCCTTTAAGCATTCGTCTTCGAGAAATTTGCCATCTTTTTTTCATGTTTTTATTGGTCTTATGTCTTTCAATATGTGCTTAAATTTCATTCAATTTCTTTTGGAAATCCTTTATTTTTAATTGGAAAGCATAGCCTTTTACCAGTTCCATAATTACATTATCCGGATTAAAATTGTTTTCCAGTAGGCTGGTCTCCATTTTTCTTAGCAAAGGCTCATCAGTAAATAAAATTGATCTGCCTATAGCGTAAGAAAGCAACCTGGAAGAAATATTTCTAGCGAACTTTTCTTTTTCTAATAATAGTAATTCTTTCAATTCAGCAGGACCATTGAAGGCTTCTCCGGAGGCTAAAACACCTGAAGCATCTATGTCTACTTTTCCATAACTTTCTCTCCATCTGCCAATTAAGTCAAAATTTTCCAGCCCCAATCCCAGTGGATCCATTTTCTCATGACAGGACAGACAACCTGGTTTGGACCGGTGCATTTCCAATAATCCCCGCAGTCCAAGGTCTTCATGTAGTGCTTCATCTTCTGGTAATTCTCCTGCATCTGGTGGCGGAGGTGGCGGTGAAGTTCCCAATATTTCTTCCAAAACCCATTTTCCACGCAAAACAGGACTGGTCCTCAAAGGCAATGATGTGACAGTTAATACACTTCCCATTCCCAAAATTCCCCCTCGGGATTTATCGATTAATCCCACTTTCTGAAAATTGTTTCCTTTTATGCCATCAATATTGTAAAACTCAGCCAATTCCTGATTCAGAAAGGTATAATCGCTATTAATTAAATCAAGCAGATTTTTACTTTTGGAAAGTACATAGTAAAAATATTCTACCGTTTCCTGATACATATTATGGCGGAGAGAGGTGGTGAACTCTGGATATTTTTCCGGGTCTACTACAGGTCCTTTGTCGGTGAGTTTGTCTATTCCCAACCATTGGCTAGAAAAAATTTCTGCAAATCTTTTTGCTTTTGGGTCGGCCAACATCCGCTTTACTTGTTTCTCTAAAACTAGCGTATCGCTCAATTGTTCAGTTCTGGCTAATTGATATAATTCTTCATCTGGTACACTCGACCAGAGGAAAAAGGAAAGTCTGGATGCCAGTTCAAAACCATTTAGCGGAATGGGTTGCTCCACCAGAGGCTCCTCTTCTTGCCGATACAAAAAATTTGGAGAAATCAACATCAACTTAAATACTTCCGCCATACTTTTATTAAATCTGGTAGGATTTGGGATAGAATCTAAGGAATAATAAACTTTCCCAAAAAAATCCATCAGTTTTGCCTTTTCTTCCTTAGCCAGATACCTGCGATAAGTTTTGGCAGCCATAGGCAAAATCACACTTTCTGCAGCCAGTTCTGGTGGGTTAGAGGGTTGGAAATCCTTAGTAAAAATAGATTTGAACCAGTCCGATACTTGTTGCCACCAGGTTATTTTGTATTCAAAAGGAACTGCTTTTTCCCAAAGGTCTGGATTTTTGCTGAGGTCTTCCACAATGAGGTTTGCAGCATCGTAGTACCGTTCAAATTTTAGGGGAGTAAAAAATAAAGCTTTTCCCTGATTATCAAACCCTCCTCCACCTGAGCCATCACCAGGAAAGTAGCCTTTGGCATCAAAATCTACCCCAAATAAATCCAGTACTGCATAGTGGTATTCCCAATGGCTCAGTCTCCTGATAGTAATTAGTCCAGGATTTTGATTTTCTAGTGCTTTTTGAAGAATATGGGTGAGCCCATTGGTTAAGGAATCGTATTCCTGATCGGTTAATCTTGGTTTGGTATCTGGAGGCATACTCCTGGTTTTGATCTGATCGAGTACTTTCAGCCACAATCGACCACGTTTTATTACTCTTCCTTCTTCTTTATAGTTATCGAGATTTACTCCTCCTTTAACATTATTTGTATTGTGGCATTCAATACAGTTTTTTTCCAATAATGGACGCAATCCCTTTTCAAAAAGGCTGTCTTGCGCATTTGAGGAAAATGCGAAAAATGCGAAAAAGGGAAGTAGATAAACCGTTTTCATGGAAAAAATAATTGTGGATCAGGTCAAGACAACCTGAAGTCTATTTTTATTAAAGGTGCAACTTTGTATTTTTTTGCCACAAATGTTTGAAAAGAAGTTTTAAAGTGGCTCAATAATATTAGAACAAGTGCTTAATTTACTTACATTTTTGATTAAATTCCAGTGGAGGTTACCCTGAAAATTGAAAAATGATTGCTTAATGGAGAAAAAAGGAGACTGTTGGGAACAAGGCGAAGATAAATAAGAATTGATTTAAAGATTATAAATAAAGTTTTTGGAAGTAATATGTTAGAATAAATGTGGCGAAAAATATTTATTCTATCTAAATTGTAGGATTATTAACATCTTTTATTTTTTGGTAGATTAGGGCATTAAGCAAATGATCTTAATAAAAAGGTTATTTATTTTTTACCCAAACTACAAAGCCCTGGAATGAGAACTTGGAATCCAATTCTTTTTGTTTTCACATTTTTTATGTTGTTGATGATGGTCGTGAACTTAAAAATAAGTCATGCTCAAAATTGGGAACAAAACTTATTCTTCCGGAATTTGTCTTCAAAGGATGGACTCTCAAACCCCACCATTAATTCCATTGTTCAGGATCATTTAGGCTATATCTGGATTGGTACTATTGATGGACTAAATCGATATGATGGCTACCAGATGGTAACTTATAAAGCAGATCCTTCCGATGCTAATTCACTGCTTAATAACCGTATAAATAGACTTTATGTTGATGCAAGCAATACATTATGGATTGCTACTCAGGATGGAATTTGCAGTTATAGTTATGATACCGATGCCTTTAAAGCTTATTTTGAGGATGAGGGAAGTTATATTGCATCTGATTTTGTAATTGACTCGATTAATAACAGGATATGGATTAGTTCTACCAGAAATCATTTAAAATTTCTAGATATTAAAACTGAAAATATTGAGGTTTTCAATCACAATATTTTGGAGAACCTAACAGGAATTGATGCCTTAGATTCTGATGGGAAAAATATTTTTTTATCTACCAAAAATAAAGGGCTTTTTAAACTGGATTTACACTCTTTAAACTTAGAGCTTATATCCAGCACTGAAGGAGGTTTATTCGTTTCACCAACTAATTGGATGACTTCCTGTTTAAGCTTAAATAATAAGTATTTTATTGGCACAAACGGCTTTGGTTTAATGATTTTCGATCTTAAAAATAAAAGTCTAAAAATATTGGATACTAATAATAGTCACTTAAAATCGAATGTCATTAAAGTGGTGATTTCTAACCAGGATGGGCTTGTTTATATAGGAACTAAAATTGGTTTATTTGTTTATAATCCTCAAACTGAATTAGGCACATTACATTTGGCTGATGCATTTAATTCTTCCACTTTGAGTTCCAATGCCATTAGAGACTTGTACTTTGACCATGAACAAAACCTATGGGTAGGAGTACACCAAAAAGGTGTAGATTATCTCCGAAATGAAATTAGAGAAATGAATCTTGTGAAAAAAGAGTATAAACTTCCGAATAGCCTTTCTGGCGACAATATTTCCTGTTTTGCTAAAGATAGTAAGGGTGGAATTTGGATTGGTACTCATGAAGAAGGATTAAATTATTATATTGATGGAAGGTATCAAAAATTTGAGAAGGATCAATCGTTTGATTTACTGAAAAATAGTACTATTAATGATATTAGGATAGATCAAAATAAGGTAGTGTGGATTGGAACTGATGAAGGTTTATTTTCTTATAATGGAAGGCAGTTCAGAAAACATCAATTGAGTAATAATATTGATAATGTAATTCAATCTCAATTAATTAACAAAATAACCATAAATGATAATGGTTTAATTTGGCTTGCTACACATAATAGTATCATTTCTTATGATCTAATTACACAAGTTTTTACTAAACATCTTTTAAATATCTCCAGGTC
Source organism: Flammeovirgaceae bacterium (assembly GCA_019634305.1). Taxonomy (GTDB): domain Bacteria; phylum Bacteroidota; class Bacteroidia; order Cytophagales; family Flammeovirgaceae; genus Flexithrix. Next base: position 7,441 of record JAHQVQ010000011.1, read on the forward strand.
AATAGATGATCTAGGTCTAAATATTAGAATTGTATTGGTTGGAAGTGATGGTTTAATTTATGCAGGATCTAGTGCAGGGTTGCATATTTATAATCCAGAAGATCAATCCGTAAATTATTTTAAAAAGAGTCCTGATAATCCTAATTCCCTTGGTCATAATATAGTGATTGAAATATTTGAAGATAAACAAGGAAAAATCTGGCTGGGAACTTTGGGAGGAGGTTTAATTCTTTTTAATAAGAAAAAGGATACTTTTAAAACTTATTTCAAAAACATTGGCCTGCTGGACGGTTCTGTAAAATCGATTGAACAAGATGGGGAAGGAAATCTCTGGTTAGGCACTAATAAGGGATTAGTGAAATTTTTTCCATCTGAGGAGAGGATCATTGTATTTGGGAAATCATTTGGCCTTCAAGATGAACAATTTAATACCAATGCTTCAATAAAATTGGAGGATGGGAGATTCATTTTTGGTGGAGTAAACGGTTTTAATGTTTTTTCTCCTGATAAAATAAGACTACCGAAAGCTGAAAATAAAGTAGTAATTACTGATTTTAAAATTTTTGATCGCAGTTTGTCTCCAGTTGATAGTAACCAATTTATAAAAAAACACATCAGTCTGGTTTCGGAAATGCAAATACCCTTTAGTCATTCCAAACATTTTACCATTTCATTTTCAGCCCTTCAACATATGAATGTGGATAATGTGGATTATGCTTATAAGATGGAAGGCTTTGACAATGATTGGCGATTTATAAAAAAAGAACATAAGGAGACTTTTACCAACCTTGATCCCGGAACCTATAATTTTTTGGTGAAGGCCAGTTCCGATGGTAGGTGGGATAATGAGCCTACCCGTTTGAAAATTAATATATTGCCACCGTGGTATTTAAGTGTTTGGTTTAGAGTGCTTTCAACAATAGTTGTTCTAATAATAGCTGCCAGTATTCTAATTTACAGGGAAGAAGCTCATAAAAGAAGTAAAAAACGTCTACAGGTTTTAGTGGATGAACAAAACAAAGAATTATTGTATAAGAATGAGGAATTAATTTCCAATCAGGAAGAACTTAATGCCCATTATGAAAAATTGAAAGAAACTCATAAAAATTTAAAGGAAACACAGGCTCAATTAATACAGTCAGAAAAAATGGCTTCATTGGGGATTTTAGTTGCCGGAGTGGCTCATGAAATCAATAATCCATTGAATTTTATTAATGGGGGAACTATAGCGCTTGAAAAATATTTCAACAGAAATTTTAAGGAAAAAAAGGATGAGGTGACTCCTTTATTTGAAGTAATTAAAAAGGGTGTGAGCCGAACAGCAACCATTGTAAAAAGTCTGAATCATTTTTCCAGAAGTAATGATTTAAAAAAAGAAATTTGTAATATTCACATGATTATTGAAAACTGCCTGACTTTATTAAGAAATCAACTAAAAGACCGGGTAGAAGTTAAAAAAAATTACACTTCTGAAAAATTTGAGATTAAGGGAAATGAAGGTAGATTGCATCAGGCACTATTAAATATTTTCGTTAATGCTTATCAGGCTATAGGTGAAGAAGGAATGATTACCCTGGAAAGTAAAATTCAGGATAAAAATATTACTATTTCCATAAGGGATACCGGATGTGGCATAAAACCAGAAAACTTATTGGTGATTACCGATCCGTTTTTTACCACCAAGGAAGTTGGTAAAGGGACAGGACTTGGTCTGGCTATCACCAAGAAAATAATTGAAGAACACGATGGTGTGATTGAGTTTCAATCTAAAGAAGATATTGGGACCACTGTGATTCTTACATTTCCGATATATTATGTTTAGTCGTTCAATCCTTCCAGCATTCCATAATAGGCTGGTTTTGTCTCCAGATTTTCATCATAAATACATGGTTTATCTTCAAGATTAAAAAAACCATTTATCCATGTATCTCTATCATTAAATCCCCAAAGTGTAATACCATACTGCTGCTCTTTAGGCACAATTGATTTGTACATTTCCACCAAGTTGCGATATTTTTCCTTTTGCTGTTCAAGCATTTCGTCAGTTATAGTATCATAAACTTGGATACCTCCACCCTGGCTGTCACCATGTTTATTGAAAATAATATCCACTTCGGAAAGATGAATTTTTAGGCCAGTTTCTACTCCTTTTTTCAAGGCATAAGCAATCAAGGAATCTGGAATATCCATTCGGATGTGCATCTGAAATCCAAGTCCGGTAATGGGAATATTATTGGCTTTCAAGTCCTCAATCATTTTTAAAGCCCCATGTAATTTGGCTGTATCTCTTTCAATATTGAAATCATTGTAAAATAGATCGACATCCGGATCTGCTTCATGTGCATATTGAAAAGCTTTAGCTACATAGTCAATGCCCATGGTATTGTACCAGTAAGTTTCCCGATAACCGCCTCCATTTGTATTCATAACTTCATTTACGACATCCCAACCAGTCACTTTGCCTTTATATTTTCCCACAATGGTCTGAATATAATTTTTCATGAAAGCATCCAGTTTAGCCGGGTCACCTTGAGTTTGAGTTTCTACCCATTTTGGTGTGGCACTATGCCAAACTAGCGTATGTCCGAAAAGCCTGTGATTGTTGGCTTCACTAAATTTCACCAATTTGTCTACTCTTTCCCAGTTAAATTCACCATCCTCATTCAACACTGAATGCATTTTCATATCATTTGTTGCTGTGATGCTATTGAACTGTTGATTGAGAATGTTTTCGGCAAGACTGTCTCTCTGAATATTTCGGATACTAATGGCTGCCCCAACAGGAAAATCAGCTACAGTTTTCAGGGAAGTGGTTTCTTCAGCAATGGTTTGATCTGTTGATTGCTCTTTTTCTTTATTGCAGGAAAATGTAAGGATGATAAAGGAGGCTAGAACAATGGTTTGTTTGAAACTTAAGTGAATCATTTTGATAAAGTTATATGGAATTGAAATCAACAGCAATGATACGGATTTTCCAGCGTAACTAAAATATATTGAATGGCACAAAAAACTATTGATTGTTTTCAATAAAAAATTCAAAACTACTTTTCTTACTCATGAAAAGAAACTCAATTCCTTTACCCCAGGGAAAACGTTGAGTTTGATGATTAGCTTGGGTTTATTAGCTTGCAAATATCATCATCTTCTTTTTCTTTGCAGGAAGAAAAACAAATGATAAAATATAAAGGATTGGGTGGAGGTCTTATGATATTTTATTAATTGGTTTTTAAAAAATCAGGTCTTTAGAAAGAGGTAATCCTGATTCAGAAAATTTGAGGAATAGAGGTCAAAATTTAAAGGATAAAAATACTTAAATTTACAAATGCCCATATATGAAACAATACAATAATTTATGAAATGAACACATACATAAAAGGTAGATTAATCATTTTTTTAAGCTTCTTTAGCCTCCTGTTATTAACCTTCTGTGCAGAAGAGAATGGGGAGAATGAGGAAAATAAAGAAGTTCCCAAAAATGTAAGTTTTAATTTTCATGTAAAGCCTATCCTTTCAGATAAGTGTTTTGCCTGCCATGGACCGGATAACAACAGTCGAAAAGCAGGATTGAGACTGGATACGGAAGAGGGAGCCTTTGCTGCATTGGAAGAAAATGAAGGGTTTTCAATCATTGCCGGAGACCTGGATAAAAGTGAAGTTTACCATAGAATTATTTCTGATGATCCGGAAATGGTGATGCCGCCTCCAGAGTCTAACCTGACTTTAACTGCTTATGAAAAGGAAGTAATTACCAAGTGGATAAAGGATGGCGCTAAATGGGAAACTCACTGGGCTTATACTACTCCTAAAAAAGTGGAGTTGCCAAAAGTGGGAAATGAAGAGTGGGTGCAAAATCCGATTGATAATTTTGTGATGGCTAAAATGAAGGAAAATAAATTTAAGCCAGCCGAAAAAGCTACTAAAGAGCAATTGATCAGACGAGCCAGTTTTGATATCACCGGATTGCCACCCACTTTGGATGAAATAGATAGTTTCCTATTAGATGAAAGTCCAGATGCATTTGAAAAAGTGGTGGACAGATTATTTGCCTCCACAGCTTATGGTGAAAAAATGGCTTCTATTTGGCTGGATGTTGCCCGGTATGCCGATTCCCATGGTTATCAGGATGACCGACCTAGAACAATGTGGCCATGGAGAGATTGGGTGGTCAAAGCTTTTAACAGGAATCTCACTTACGATAAATTTGTTACTCAGCAATTGGCTGGTGATTTATTACCGAGTCCTTCTTTTGAAGAAATTATAGCCACTGGATTTAATAGGAACCATGCGATTACTCAGGAGGGTGGGATTATTGAGGAGGAATATTTAACAGAATATGCTGCTGACCGGGTCAATACTTTTTCCACGGCTTTTATGGGCGTAACTATGGAATGCGCGCGTTGCCATGATCATAAATATGATCCACTTTACCAAAAGGAATATTACCAATTAATGGACTTTTTCAATAATATTCCGGAACGAGCGCAGGTGGACTATCACAATCTGGCACCCGAACCAGCAGTACTACTTCAAGATGAAGAGTTGGAAAAAACCATTGACTATGTCAATTCAGAGATTAAAACACTGGAGGAAAAATCAGTAGCAAAAGAAACCAGTTATTCACCAGAATTTGAGAATTGGCTGGCCAATCAGTTTTCTAAAAAGGATATAGAAGAAAATATTTCCAAAGGTTTAATGGCCAAAGTTGACTTTGATAATAAGGAAGCAGAGAGTTATAAAAACATTGTAAATCCGGAAATTCCCGTAATGGTTAATTTGGGATTACCCACTAAAATTCCAGAACCTCAAATGTTGGATGGAAAAAATGGGAAAGCACTTTCATTTGATGGGGATAATTATGCCACATTAGGAGATATTGCCGATTTTGATCAGTGTGACAGGTTTTCTTTTGGAGGATGGATAAAACATTCAGGAGCGCATGAGAAAAATGCCGGGCTCTTTGCCAGAAAAAATGGGGAGATTAAAAGGGAAGGCTATCATGTAGCATTAACTCCAAAAAACAAAATTCAGGTTAGATTACTTAATAGTCCTTATGACCAACCCCGATATCCAAAACATGGCTTAGAAGTCATCACTAAAAGTACCATTAAAAAAGGAAAGTGGACGCATGTATTTGTTACTTACAATGGTTCCTCCAAAGCAAATGGGGTAAGTATTTTTGTAAATGGAGAAAGGCAAAAGTTGGAAATTATTCAGGATGATCTGGAAAGATTTTCCATTTTAAATGGCAATACTTTTCTGGTGGGTAACTGGAATCACCGGGCCAGGAAAACCGGAGAACTCATGGGGTTTAAAGGTGGATTAATTGATGAAGTACGCATTTACAACCGGGAACTTTCCCCTGTGGAAGTGAAGCAGGTTGCTGGTTTTTCTATTGATAAATACCTGGTTAATAACCTTTCTGACCAACAATTGAAGAAGGATGTTTATCAGTTTTACCTGAATAATTATGATGAGGATTATCTGGATAATGCTAAAAGGCTGGATCATTTTAGGTATCAGGATGTGACTGTTCCTTATGTGATGGTGATGGAGGAAAAGGAGGAACCAAAACCTACATTTTTACTGGCTCGTGGTGTTTATGATGCGCCTACTGAAAAAGTGGAAGGTGCTACTCCGGAAACTATTTTGCCTTATCCGAAGGAATTTCCTAAAAACAGACTTGGACTTTCTCAATGGTTGTTTGATGAGAAAAATCCATTAACAGCAAGAGTAATGGTCAATAGATTATGGGCCAATTATTTTGGAAGAGGATTGGTGAAAACTCCGGAAGATTTTGGTAATCAGGGTGATTTACCTTCTCATCCAGAATTACTGGATTGGTTGGCAGTTGATTTTCGGGAGCACAACTGGGATATGAAAGCTATTCAAAAGAAAATAGTGATGTCGGCAACTTATCAGCAATCTGCTAAAATTGAAAAGAATAAATATACCAAGGATTCAGAGAATAAATACCTGGCAAGAGGGCCATTGCAGAAATTAGCTGCTGAAATGGTGAGAGATAATGTTTTGGCGGTGAGTGGTTTATTGGAAAATAAAGTTGGAGGGAAATGGGTAAAACCGTATCAACCAGACGGAATCTGGAAAGCAATGGCCAACCAGATTGGAGAAAATAAATACCGACAGGGCAGAGGAACCGAGCTTTACAGGAGAAGTTTATATACTTATTGGAAGAGGACAATTCCGCCACCATCCCTCATTACTTTCGATGCTCCCGAGCGAGCAGTTTGTACGGTAAAAAGGCAGGCCACTAGTACTCCTTTACAATCTTTGGTGCTGTTAAACGATCCGCAATATGTAGAGGCTTCTAGACATCTGGCTCAGCGAATGGTTACCGAAGGCGGAATTTCTTTGGATGAGCAGTTGACTTATGGTTTTCGCTTACTCACTTCCCGGTTTCCTCAGGAAAAGGAATTAGAAATTTTGAAGGGATTATATGAAGAAGAAATCAATCGATTTGAAAAGGAGCAAAAGAAAGCTGAAGCCCTTGTTAGGGTTGGGGCTTCTGAAAATGATGAAAAACTGGATTATAAAATTGTAGCTGCTTTTACCGTAGTAGCCAATGCCATGATGAATTTGGATGAAGCCAAATACAGAGGATAAACATAGAGATAAAAAGACATTCAAATATTTAAAATAAAGAATTATGGATCCTTTTCAGGAACATTTGAATCAACTTAACCGAAGACATTTTTTAAGCAAGCTGAGTATGGGACTTGGCGGTATGGCAATGGGAAGCCTGCTGGGTTGTAGTGGCAATGAAAAGCAGTTGGTAGAAAATCCTTTAAAAGGAATTTTAGACAAAAACCATATCCCTGCGAAAACTAAAAGGATTATTTATCTTTTCCAAAGTGGTGGTCCTTCACAAATCGATCTTTTTGATTACAAACCTAAATTGAGTGATATGCATGGGCAGGATTTACCTGATTCTGTGCGAAAAGGCCAACGGTTGACCGGCATGACATCCGGGCAAAGTTCTTTACCACTGGCCTCCTCTCTTTTCGACTTTAAACAATATGGGCAAAGTGGTGCCTGGGTAAGTGATTTGATGCCCTACACCAGCCAGGTGGTAGATGATTTGTGTTTCATCAAAACCATGCACACCGAAGCTATTAATCACGATCCGGCCATTACCTTTTTCCAGACGGGTTCGCAGCAACCGGGCAGGCCGAGTATGGGTTCATGGATGAGTTATGGACTGGGCAGTTCCAATCAGAATCTGCCTACTTTTATTGTGCTTTTATCAAGAGGGGCACAAAGACCACAACCGATTTACTCCCGGTTGTGGGGAAATGGATTTCTGGCTTCTTTGCATCAGGGTGTACAATTCAGATCGGGGAATGAGCCGGTTTTATACCTGAATAATCCGAATGGAATTGATAGAAAAGCAAGGAGAGTAGCTTTGGACAAATTGGAAGAATTGAACCAGTTGCGAATGAAAGATTTTGGAGATCCAGAAATTGATTCCCGAATGGCACAATATGAAATGGCGTATCGCATGCAAACTTCAGTTCCCGATGCACTGGATTTGTCGGATGAACCGGAAAGTACTTTTGAAATGTATGGTCCTGATTCCAGAAAGCCAGGGACTTATGCAGCCAATTGCCTATTGGCCAGAAGGCTGGCAGAAAGGGATGTGAAGTTTGTGCAATTGTACCATTTGGGATGGGATCAGCATACGGATTTACCAAGGGAAATTTCTTCTCAGGCAAGAGATACCGATCAGGCTTCAGCAGCCTTAATTAAAGATTTGAAACAAAGAGGTTTGTTGGAGGATACCCTTGTAGTGTGGGGAGGGGAATTTGGAAGAACCAATTATTCGCAAGGGAAATTAACCAAGGATAATTATGGCAGAGACCATCACCCCAGGTGTTTTACTATTTGGATGGCAGGTGGTGGCGTAAAACCGGGAATTTCCTATGGCGAAACAGATGATTTCAGTTATAACATCCAAAAAGACCCAGTACATGTGCATGATTTCCAGGCCACCTTAATGCACTTAATGGGAGTAGATCACGAAAAACTTACCTTCAAGCATCAGGGAAGAAGATACCGTCTGACAGATGTTCATGGAGAATTGGTGAAAGGTGTTTTGGCTTGATGGAAGGAGTTTTAAATACCCATTTGTCTTTGCAAGGTCTTCCGTAGGAATGTGGGAAAACCCATCTGGCTTAAGAAGTAGCTTTGCTTTTACTTTGTTTTCAAATTTTTAGGACGAGTCAGAGTTTCTTGGACACACGCAACACCAGCGGAGGAAGACAAACTTTTACAGCGAAATATTTGAGGGAACTAATTATATTATTAAATTAAAAATAATTTTAAAAAACAAATGTCATAGATATGAATTGGAAAATAAAATTATTTCAATATATTGTTCTAATAATATTATTTGCTTGTTCAATATATTTTATTATTGATTTACCTAAACAACCATATGGGGAGATATCATTAGGAATTATATTAGTATTATTTTTTATTAATTTAATAAAGAAAAAAGTAATCTCAATCCCCATATATCTTATTGGATTTGGAGCAAGTATTTTCGTAATATATTCAGCATTTACTTTTTCAACCTTTGTTAATAAACAAAGAAGTAAATTTGATATACCTACTGCAGTAATTTTTGAAAAATCGAACTTTGAGACTTCACTAAAAAAAGCAAAATCTGAAAACAAATATATTTTTATTGATTTTTATACAGGTTGGTGTACCCCTTGTTTGAGTTTTACCAAAAATGTATTGACTGATGAAGAAGTAGGAAAAAATATGAATGATACTTTTATTAATTTGAAATATGATGCTGAAAAAGGAGAAGGAATAATTATAGCCAATAAGTATAATGTTCATTCTTACCCAACATTACTAATTTTAGATAAAAATGGATTTGAAGTAGAAAATATTAATAATAGTTATAATTTTATTCAAAAAAAAAAAGAAATGATTGAGGTGTCAATAAAATATTATAATAGGTTGAATAAAAATTAATTCTTTTGCTCAAGTAATCCAAAATAATTGCTCTTCGCTGGTGCATGCGTATGTCATTTTCTCCTATGTGCTCTCCAAAGCTTTTAAATTTAAGAATTTCAAAAATAACACTAACTCAAAATCCCCTTAATCAAATTCCCATGTACATCGGTGAGCCGGATGTCTCTTCCACCAAAATGAAACCTTAATTGTTCATGATCCACTCCGAGTAAATGAAGCATGGTAGCATGGATGTCATGTACAGTCACTTTGTTTTCAACTACCCTGTAGCCATAATCATCCGTTTTTCCATAAATGACACCGCCTTTTATTCCTGCTCCTGCCATCCACATGCTTCCTGCTGAGGGGTTGTGATCTCTTCCATTGGTGCCTTGGGCAAATGGAGTTCTGCCAAATTCCCCTGTCCAAACCACCAAGGTTTCTTCAAATAAACCCCTGGACTTCAGGTCTTTTAATAAACCTGCAATCGGTTGGTCTACTGCATGAGCATTTCGTTCATGTCCATCTTTTAAGTCATTATGTTGGTCCCAACGGTCTGCCTTTACCTGTGGACAGGTCAACTCTACAAACCTAACTCCTCTTTCCACCAGTCTTCTGGCCAACAGGCACTGAGCACCATAACTTTGGGTATGCGGATCATCCGAATTCATGCCATACAAATCTTTCGTAGCCTTGGTTTCTCCCGCAAAATCTGTTAGTTCTGGTACAGAAGATTGCATTTTGTAGGCCAGTTCATAATTGGAAATGGCTGATTCTACGGCATCAGGATTTTTGAGTTTTCCCACCAGAGAAGTATCCATTTGTTTAATGAAATCCAGTTTTTGATTTTGCAAATCCGGAGTTTCTTCCAAAGGATTGATATTGGCCAAAGGCACTTTCCCAGCTCTCAAAATAGAAGCCTGATGAGAAGCAGGTAAAAAACCACTATTGAAATTATCCACTCCTCCGGGGGGAATTAATCCGCCATCTAGTACTACATAACCCGGTAAATTATTATTTTCACTACCCAAACCATAAGTGACCCAGGCTCCCATACTCGGTCTTCCCTGAATGCCTATTCCGGTATGCAGAAAATAATTGGCATTGGTATGTTCAGGGAAATCTGAAACCATTGATCTTACTAATGCAATATCATCTACACAAGTGGCGATATGAGGGAATAATTCACTTACAGGCGTGCCAGATTCCCCATAGTTTTTAAATTTCCAGGGACTTTTCAAAATCTTACCCACATTGCCAAATTGGGTATCGTCCACTTTAAATTTCTTATTAGGATCTTCCCCATTTTCTTTGTCCAACCTGGGTTTTGGATCGAATGAATCCACTTGTGAAACACCACCATCCATATATAAAAAGATTACATTTTTGGCTTTCGGAGCATAATGGGGAATATAATCTGAAACCTTAGTTAATATATTGGGTTCAGTTTTTTTGCCACATGAAATAGGAATTGAACCAAAAAGACTGGCAAAAGCAAGAGAACCAAATCCTCCTTTACAAAGGCTCAGCATTTCTCTTCTGGAGATGGGTCTGTGAGTAGAATGGTTTCTTTTTGTCATATCAAATAAATAAACTCTTTTAAATTAAAAATGGAATGACAGTAAGCTTTCCAGATTTCGACATTCACTAAAATTTCCTGTTCCGGAATTTCAGTATTTTTTGCCAGTGTTTGAATGAAAATTTTTGCCTGCTCCTTTTCCTTGGCCCTAGCATTTCGGCTCAAGGTTTTTAAATATATGGCATCAATCTTTTCATCTATACTTAGGTTTTTCTGAGTTACAATTTCCTTAGCCAATCCTTCTGCCTGTGTGACTACAAAAGGATCATTCATTAAAATCAAAGATTGGGCGGGTACATTGGTCACATTCCTTTTCCCAAAAGTGGAGAAGGGAATTGGCCGATCAAAAGTGAGCATCATGGGTTGCAGGAAATTCCTTCGAACCTCCAAATATAAACTCCTTCTGCCATTGCCATCCATTGGCCCAGATTGATGAGGACGCCCTCTGCCCTGCATAAATGGAGTCAGGTAAACTGGAACAGGATTACCAAACATGGTTGTATCTAAATTGCCAGCTACCATTAACAAACCATCACGAATTGCTTCAGATTCCAATCTGCGAATGGGGAAATTAGCAAGATAAAGATTATCCGGATCATTGGTTTTATTACCATCAGGGACCTCCACTGATTTCCTGAAAGTTTGTGACATCACCATATATTTCACCATTTTCTTTATGGAATAACCCTCATTTTGAAATTTTAAAGCTAAAAAATCAAGTAGTTCAGGATGACTGGGCAGTTTTCCTTGAAGCCCAAAATTATCCACCGTTTCTACTAATCCTCTTCCAAAGAGATAGTGCCAGATTCTATTCACCATTACCCTGGAGGTCAGTGGATTACTAGGATCCATAATCGCCTTTGCCAATTCCATTCTTCCACTGCCTTCTGAGCGAAACCGGTTTTCTGAAAAAATACCTGATAGAAATCCTCTTGGGACTTCCTCTTCCGATAATTCATTGTGGCTTCCCCGGATAAATATTTTGCTATTAATGGCGAAACCATCTGTTATTCCCTCAAAAAAAGAGGTGTCCTGAAGTTGGTTTTGGAGTTCTTTAATCTGTTGAGCATATTCCTTGATATGAGGATAATTTCCATCTAATTGTCCTCTGGAAAGCAGCTGGTTTATCGCATCGATTTCATCAGGTGAAGCTGAATTTTTAGTCCAGTTTGCAATAGCTTTTTGAAGGTCGGTGTTTTTTCCAGTAGGGAGGATTTCTGGAATTTCCGGCCAATCTCCATTAAAAGAAAGCGCATATTTTGTTTCCACAAAAGCGTCTTTTTGGAGTTGGTAAACATGCTTTTCAAATTGCCCGGGCATAATTTCCACATAGGCTTTATGTCCTTTCCAGGGAGCCACATCAAATTTTAAATCAACCCAATTTTCAGCATTTACTTTTTTGGTTAAACCTCCATAAATAGGATATTGAATCAATTGGAAATTATCTATGATGATTCTAATGGTCGCATTTTTACCTTTCGTTTTTACGCCAATAAAATCCTTTTCGATAATAAAATCAGAAGACCTTAAAGCACCGAAAACACCTGATCCAAAGTTTAAACTAGATGCTTTTCCAACACTTAAATTTTTAACCTTATTGTTCTTTTCAAAAACAGGATTACCCAGAGTCGTTTTCTGTCCAAAAGCAATTCCATCGCTTTTCCAACCATCCAGATGTGCTCCACGAAAATCGCCTAAAATTTCAAAATCGGCTGACTCAGTATGAGATTTTTCAATTGATTTGTGCTTGGGAGTCAGGCTAATATTTTCACTTTTCCATTTATTCGCAAGGAAGATTTTAATAGAATCTTTTAATGTCGTTATGGCTTCAATGTCTTTTTGCTGATGATAAGTGACATTGGCTGGTTTTGGGGATATTCTCGTGCTTTCGAATATGCCATACAAACTGTAATAATCAGAAGTTGGGACTGGATCAAACTTGTGGTCATGGCATTTGGCACAGGAAACTGTTAATCCCTGAAAGGACTTTGTAGTTACATCAATGATATTATCTATGCGATCAACTTCTTCTTTTTTGATGTCCACTGGGCTGTGTTTTCCTTCACCTAGGGTGTAAAAAATTGTTCCAAGTTGAGATTCGTTTAAGCCATTATCAGGATTCCATCTTACCGAATCTAATAAATCACCGGCAATATGTTCAGTTACCAACTGATCGTAGGGAATGTCATCATTAAATGCTCGGATTAAATAATCCCGGTATTGCCAGGCTCCGGAAATGGTATAGTCAAATTCATGACCTTTAGTTTCTGCATACCTTGTAACGTCCATCCAGTGTCTTGCCCATCTTTCTCCAAAAGCCTCAGCATTTAAATAGTGATCCACCATTTTTTCGTAGGCATTAGAGCTGCTATCCGCCAGATAGTTTTCTAACATTTCCAGCGAAGGAGGTAAACCTGTGAGAAGGTAAGATACTCTGCGAATTAGGGAGTTCTTTTCAGCCGTTGGCGCATTGTTTAGCTTATGTGATACAATTTTTTGTTGTAAAAAATCATCGATCTCATTTTTTGAATTTTCAAACTTTTTGGGTAGTGTAATTTTAGGGGGAATAAATGCCCAGTGAGGTTTCCATTCTGCTCCCTGATCAATCCATTTGGTTAAAATATCAATTTCATATTGACTCAATTTCAGGTTAGATTCCGGTGGGGGCATCACCAGGTTTGGATCATTATAATTTATCCGTTTTACTAGCTCACTTTTTTTTATATGCCCTGGTTCAATCGCCTTCCTTCCTTCTTCCAGTAAGGCAGTTGCACCTTCGAAAGTATCCAACCTTAAATCAGCCTCCCTGCTACTGGGATCAGGGCCATGGCAGAGAAAGCACTTTTGAACCAGTATTGGTCTGACATGGAAATTAAAATCGACTTTTTTAGGAAGAGAAGAAGTATAATCCTGCGTGCATTGGTTAAAACTCAACGCAGAAATGGATAGGAAAATCATCCAACCCAACAGCTTAAAATAGTAAGATTTTAATTTAACAAATGGATTATAAGCCTTCATAAACTCAGTAACATAAGCAACTTCCCACTAAATTTGGGAGGTATTAAAAAACCAATATACAAAATGTATATTTTTCAAATTGGAAGCAATGATTAAAGAAAGTTTATTTTAGGGGTTCCACAACCAAATGAGGTGGAAATGGGTATTTTTGGAGCTATAACCAGATTTTATAGGATGAAATGAAATTACAAATACTAAAAAGGATCCACTTTGCGATAGAAAACACTAAAGCTTGAGAATGATCTCTACTTTCAATACCAAAGGTTAATTGCTGTAGGTGCACGAAAAATTTACTTTTTTGTAGAAAAACAATTGTTTTTTAAGAGGCTAAAGGTTTGAATTATAATATCGGTAAGTTTGTAGTGCATTCTAAATGTCAAAAAAAAATGCCCTAATCATTATATTTTTGTGATGAAGTTCATAATTTGTCTCATTATTCTAACATTGATCAAATCAATAGATCACATCCTATTGATTAATTTGTATTAACCAAACTTCAAAATGATAAATAGAAGATTAAAAGTAAGCTTGATAATGTTATTGACATTAGTTTTTAGCATTGGTAATGCACAGGACAATTATGAATTAGGGAATAGCTCCAAAAGATATGATGGAATTCCTAAGGGTACGATTAAAAAATTTAGTTGGGAGAGCACAATCGTATATCCTAATACTGTTCGTGATTATTATGTATATGTCCCAGAACAATATAACGATGCAACCCCGGCAGCATTAATGGTATTTCAGGATGGGCATGCTTATGTGAAAGAGGATGGCAATTACCGTGTACCGATAGTATTCGATAATCTTATTTCTCAAGGTAAGATACCTGTAACCATTGGATTATTTGTGAATCCTGGTCATGATAAAGATGCTGATGAGCCAACATCACCTTTTCGTGTAACTAACAGAAGCATAGAATATGACGAAGTCTCTGGGGACTATGGCAAATTTCTATTAGAAGAATTAATTCCTGAGTTGAAGAAGTCATACAATATATCGGATGATCCCAAAATGAACGCTATCTGTGGATTGTCTTCAGGAGGAATCTGTGCGTTTTCTGCCGCTTGGTTCTATCCCGACAAGTTTAACAAAGTTTTGAGCCATATTGGCAGCTTTACAGATATTAGAGGCGGTCACAACTATCCTTCAATGATTAGAAAAAATGATCCTAAAAACATTAAAGTATTTTTACAGGATGGTTCTAATGATCTTAACAATGATTACGGAGATTGGTGGCTCAGCAATCTTCAAATGAAGTCCGCATTGGAGTACAAAGGTTATAATTATAAATTTGTGGGTGGAACAGGGGAACACAATGGAGCTCATGGAGGGTCAATATTACCAGAATCCCTTACCTGGTTATGGGAGGATGTTGTTGCTAAACAGGTAGCAGGAGGCGTATATAAATTTTCAGAAAATACAACATTAGCATCAGGAGAGTCATACCATTATTCTCATATGAATTTGGAAACTAAGACTTTAACATCTTCTGGTTCATTGGAACTGACTTCCTCTAAAGATGAACAGATGATAATTATAAAGGAAGGTGAAGTTAAGGTCTCATTCGGCAAGAAACAGAAAACAATAGGAGCCAACAGTGTATTTGTACTTTTACCTGGTGATAAGGGGACAATTCAGAGCATTTCTCCAGAAGCGGTATTTTACCGAGTCAACTATATTTCTAAAAAGCCACAAGATAATAAAAGAGGGAAAAAGAATGGCGGTTCCTTTGTTATTGATTTTGATGAACTGGAGTATAAAGAACATGATCGTGGCGGAGTCAGAAAATATTTTCGAAAAGCTACCACCATGTGCCCCTATTATGAAATGCACGTTACCAATTTAAATCCCGGTATTCAAAGCCACGCACCTCATACGCATAATGCCAGCGAGTTCTTAATTATGATTGATGGGGAAACAGAAATGGAAATAGGAAATGCTGTTTTCAATGCCAAACCTGGAGATGTTTACTTTGCTCCAGCAAATGTATCTCATGCGATCAAAAGTACAGGCTCTAAACAGGCTATTTATTTTGCTTATCAATGGGAATGATTATCCATTATATCAATAATCAGACAAGAACTCAGAAGGGACGAACAATCGGAATATTTCGGATATTTGTCTGGTTCAGCAACTTTTCTGGAGAAGCTGAAAGAGGTAGCCTGTCCAGTATTTATAGCTGATGGTACACTCTGGAGATTGTATTTTCAATTGGCTCCCCTGAATAGCTGGCGAAAAAATAATGAGCTGCATTTTGGATAAGAATTTCGGGGCTAGCAACAATTATATTATAGGATCGGACCAGTTGGTTAAGTAATTGGTCATAAGTAAACGTGGATTTTTGGAGAGTCAGTTTTTTCGCTAGACAAGGCAAAAAAATCTTGCATAGCAGCGCTACGAAAGATTTTTTTTAACACGGTATAGTGGAAAAAGAGACAGTCAAAATACACGGTTTTTTATGATTAGTTACTTAATACGGATTGCTTACTCTAATACTTTTATCTGGGAATCTTTGGTGAAAATCATTTGGAAGCCTTACCTTGAGGCTACCAAATGACCAAACCTGTGATCATCACGATTTTTAAAAAAGAGGTAGGCCAATGAACGATTTTTTCCCCAAGTTTTAAATTTCTAATCAATGATTTTAGATCATTCAGCTAACCTTTCTTCATATCCTGATATTTAATTAAGTCACTGGAATAGGGGTTCAATCTTAGGAGCAATTTTTTTCTGAAAATCTATTGTGTGAAATTCAAGTTCCCATGTGAATAGCAACAATAGAAAAGAGAACTCTCATAATCGAAACCTTCCGGGAAAAATCGCTCTATTTTTTTGACCTGAATTTAGAAGAAATCTCACTTCTTTATATATTCACACCAACCATTAACAGATACAACTAAAATCTTGTCCTTAATAAACAGGACTTTTCAGTACATTATTTTTAAACACAATTCTGCTTATAACTATCATGATAAAATCACTGATTCTATTTCTGCTATTCGCATGTACTTTTTCAGGACATGCACAAGATTACTTTTTCAAAAAACAAGCTCCTTTTAATCCAGATATTCCTTCTCCTGAAGAATTTTTGGGTTATCCTATTGGTTTCCAGCATACGAGGCACGATATGATTGTGGCTTATTTGGAAAAGTTAGCTGAAGTCTCCGAGCGTGCCACTATTACTTATTATGGCAAATCTCATGAATATAGAAAGCTTGTTATTTTAAATATAAGTAGCCCAGAAAACATTGGAAAATTGGAGGAATTACGTTCTGAGCATATTCAGGTGGCTGATCCTGAAAGTAATGCGAGTTCAAATGATTTGCCCATTTTTGTAAACCTCGGATATAATGTACATGGAAATGAGCCTTCAAGTTCGGAGGCTGCTTTGTTAACTGCTTATGCCTTGGTTGCTTCCACTAACAAGGATATTATTAATCTGCTGGAGGAAACAGTGGTTTTTCTGGATCCAACTATCAATCCTGATGGTCGGGATCGACATACTCATTGGGCAAATACACACAAAGGCAATCCATTGGTGGATGATCCTATGGACATCGAACACAATGAGATTTCCCCATCTGGAAGGACCAATCATTATTATTTTGATTTGAATCGGGATTGGTGGCTGGCTATCCATCCGGAAAGTAGGGGTAAACTAAACTGGTATCATCAGTGGTATCCGAATGTGGTGACTGATTTCCATGAAATGGGTACAAATAGCACTTACTTTTTTGAACCTATGAAGGTCAATGCCAGTAAAAACCCGATTATGCCAAAGGAAAATTATACAACTTTAAATGAGGCTTTTGCCAAACATTTTTCCAAAGATTTAGATGAAATTGGTTCCATGTATTTTACCAAAGAAGTTTTTGATGGCACTTATCCAGGTTATGGTTCTTCTTACCCGGATTTGCAGGGCGGATTAGCTTTGTTATTCGAGCAGGCCAGTTCCAGAGGACATGTGCAAAAACAAAATACAGGAGAGCAGCTCACATTTGCCTTTACTATTCGAAATCAATATACTTCATCCTTTGCAACTTTAAATGCGGCTTTGGAGAATAAATCCATTTTGCAGGATTATCAGAAAAAGTTCTTCAAAAGTGCGATTTCCAATGCCGCTAATAGCAATGTAAAAGCTTATGTTTTTGGTGATGAAAATGATAAAGCCAGAACAAATGCTTTTATTGATAAATTACTAATCCATAAAGTAAAAGTTTATGAACTAGGTCAGGATATTAGTGAAGGAGGAAAGCATTTTAAGGCTGGGAAAACCTATGTGGTACCCACCCAACAACCGCAGTATCGTTTGGTGCAAAGTGCATTTGAAACTTATGATGAATTTACTGATAGTGTTTATTATGATGCCTCCGCCTGGTCTTTAGCTAATTTTTATAATATGCCTTATGGTCCGGTTTCAGCCTTTCAGAAAGGAGATGAACTTGATAAAATTCCAGCTTCAGAATTCACCACACCTAAAAAATCTTCCTATGCATATATCATGACCTGGAATGAATATAATGCTCCGGCTGCTTTATATTTTTTACAATCGAATGGTGCAGTTTCTACAAGTGCATTTAAGCCTTTTGAAATTTCTACTGATGAAGGTCCAAGAAAATTTGGATTTGGAACTATTGTTTTTCCGGTAGGCAGACAACTAATTTCCGGAGATTCCCTTCACGGTCTTCTAACAAAAGCTGTTGAAGAATGGTCCGTGGAAATTGCCACTACAGGAACGGGATATAGTACTTCAGGAATTGATTTAGGAAGTGGAAATTTGAAGGTATTGGAAAAGCCTAAAGCAGTGATGTTAGTGGGTGATGGAATAAGTGCCTATGAACATGGGGAAGTATGGCACCTTTTGGATACTCGCGTAAATATGCCGATTACCAAGGTACCCATGAGAAATTTTAAACGACTGAATTTAAATAATTACAATGTGATGGTGATGGTTTCCGGCAGGTACAATCAGTTGGATTCCGGGGATATTTTAAAACTAAAAAATTGGGTGAGTGCTGGAAATACATTAATCACTTCCCGAACAGCATCCAAGTGGGCGATTGAGAAAAAATTGGTGAAGGAAACATTAATTATGGAAGAAAAAGATACAGCCAAAAATCAAGAGGTTAAGCGGCTCGATTTTGTAGAGTCTCGTGAGCATATTGGGAAAAATTCAGTGGGTGGAGCCATTTTCGAAACCGATTTGGATATTACCCATCCTCTGGGCTTTGGTTATACCAGTCGAAGGCTTCCGGTTTATAGAAATAGTACGGTATGGCTGGCACCAAGTAAAAGTCCGTATGGAACAGTAGCCAAGTATACAGAAAATCCACATATTGATGGATTCATCACTGATGAAAATAGGGATAAGTTCTTAAAACCATCCGCTTCATTAATTGTTAGTGCTGTTGGTTCTGGAAGGGTGGTTTTATTTGCAGACAATCCAAATTTCCGAGGATCATGGTATGGCACCAACAGGTTATTTCTTAATGCTTTGTTTTTGGGTAAATATATTTCTGTTCCTAAATAAGTACTAATACTATTTGATATTGAGCATTTTTATATCATTATCAAATAGTTGTGGTACTAATTAATTAGATATGTTTAATTATGTTGAGCTACTTAAAATTGTAAAAACAACCTCTATCCATTTATTCCAAATTGGATAGAGGTTAAATTTTTTGAAAAAAGATTAACTCCATAGTCTGTCCCAGGCTCTGATTTTATCCCATTCTGGTGTAGGAGCGAACAGTTTTTCTCCTTTTATCAGGTATTTTTTCACCATTTCCTCATTCAACTCTACACCAATACCCGGCTTTTCCGGTACGGTTACATAACCATCTTTTACAATCGGTCCTTCAAATCCGGTGACCAGATTTTCCCAGTCTTTTTTGTCTACTGCATGGTGTTCCAGCCACATAAAGTTTTCAGTTGCAGCTGCACTATGCACACATCCAAGAAAGGATATTGGCCCGGCAGCATGATGATGCATAAATCCAATGCCATGTTTTGAGGCAAAATCACCAATTCGTTTGGTTTCCAAAATTCCACCTGCAGTATTAGGATCGGGATGTACAATGTCTACAGAT
>JAHQVQ010000093.1 GCA_019634305.1 Flammeovirgaceae bacterium
GATCCATAAAACCGGGAGAGTGTTTTCAGCACAATACTGATCCATCATTTTAAACAAATCTTCAGAACTCTCCAAATCGGTTGTATTTCCAGTCAACACTACATTAACTTCCTGAGAAAAAGAATTGGAAATATTTACCAGGCACAAAAAAATGAAGAGAAAAAACTTGTTCATATAAAGAAAAAATGCTTGAATTAAGACTTTTGAAATCACATAACTCTATTTTCATTCACCGGTCTACTTTTAGAATTAATTTCCCCATTTTTTTTCCAAATAAACAATAGGAAAAAGCCAAAAACAGCACCACCAATATGAGCGAAATGAGCTATATTATCCCATTGGAATTCGCTTACTCCCAAAAATAATTCTATGATCATATAAATAGGGATAAAATATTTCGCTTTGACCGGAATGGGAATGAAAATAATTCCTAATTTGGCATTTGGAAAGAGGATAGCAAAACCAGCTAACAAACCCATGATAGCTCCCGAAGCACCAACCATTGCTCCGTTATATTTGGCATTTAATTTTCCCAAAAGGTCATCAGTGTAATTTTGTCCATTTGCTATAATTTCTGCTCCTTCAGTCTGGATTAGATTAAGCATATCCGCTGGAATATTTGAAACCTCGTACCAAATTATACCCATGTGAAGGGAAAAGGCTCCTATAGCAGAAAAGAAATAAAGGAATGTAAACTTTTTTGAACTAAGTTGTTTTTCCAATATACCTCCAAAAACTACTAAAGCATACATATTAAAAAAAAGGTGGGTTAACCCTGAATGCATAAAAATATGGGACACTATTTGGTGAGGAGAAAATAGGGAACTTTCAAAATAGTGTAGCGCCAAAACCTGGTTTATACTTGGATATAATGATGCCAAAATAAACATAGCTATATTAATTATCAATAACACCTTTGTTACTTTTGGTAAGTCTTTAATTAGATCCATATATAATTATTTATTAAAATCGAATTTTGAATTCTTAAAAACCTCATTTCCAGAAGTAAGATTTCTAAATTTTAAAGATATATATTATTTCCATAAGAGTTTCGATTTTGCTAATAATACAGTTTTCTCAAAAAAAAATTTGGTAAGTATTCAAATCACTAAAATAAAGTAAGATTTATCATTGAATCAGCCGTCAAGAAATTGGCATTAGTGGTTCCTACCTCCAATTACAAATGTAGCGTTTTGAAAAATCAAACGTTTTAAATCACTTATAACATAGGATCTAAAATTAAATAGATTTCAGTATTAAGGGTTTTTCCCCCTATATTTAAGGAACGAAATGATTAACATAACCAAATCTTAGTATTGAATATGAAAGAATATGAATTTGATGCGATTGTGGTTGGCTCTGGAATTAGTGGGGGTTGGGCTGCCAAAGAATTGTGTGAGAAGGGTTTGAAGGTGATTATGTTAGAAAGAGGGATGAATGTTGAGCATGTAAAAGACTACCCAAATGCAATGAAAGCACCTTGGGAGTTTCCTCATAGAGGGACACGAACTCAACAAATGATCGAAGATTATCCTGTTCTTAAAAGGGATTACCCATTGAGTGAGAAAAACCTAGAGTGGTGGGTAAATGAAAAAGAATGCCCATATACCGAAGTAAAACGATTCGACTGGTTTAGAGGATATCACGTAGGAGGTAGATCTCTCATGTGGGGGAAGCACAGTTACCGACTAAGTGACTTCGATTTTAATGCCAATGCAGAGGATGGAATTGCTACGGATTGGCCAATAAGATATAAAGAAATAGCGCCTTGGTATGATCATGTAGAAAAATTTGCCGGGATTAGTGGAAATCGAGATGGCCTCCCACAGCTTCCTGATGGTCAATACCTTCCGGCCTTACCAATGACTTGTGTGGAAAAAGATGTGGCCGCCAGGATTAACCAAAAATTCCCCAATAGAAATATTGTGATGGGAAGAGTGGCTCACGTAACAGGACCATTAGAAGGCCGTAATCAATGCCAATATAGAAATAAATGTAGTTTAGGTTGCCCATTTGGAGGCTATTTTAGTACTCAATCTTCCACCTTACCAGCTGCTACAAAAACAGGAAACCTAACATTACGTCCCTACTCAATCGTAACCCAAATCATGTATGATAAGGATACAAAAAAAGCAACCGGAGTAGAAGTATTGGATGCAGAAACTAATCAAACTTATGTATACAAAGCCAAGGTTATTTTCCTAAATGCATCAACTATAAACTCCACTTGGGTATTAATGAATTCAGCCACTGATGTTTGGGAAGGAGGTTTAGGAAGTAGTAGTGGAGAATTGGGTCATAACCTAATGGATCATCATCTTGGCATTGGTGTTGGAGGTTGGGTAGAAGGATACGAAGACAAATATTACTATGGCAGAAGGCCTGGAGGTTTTTACCTGCCAAGATTCCGAAATTTATTTGGTGATAAGCGAGATTATCTGAGAGGATTTGGGTATCAGGGAGGATCAGGAAGAGAAAGTTGGCAAAGAGATGTCCCTGAATATTCTATAGGAGCAGAATTCAAAGAATCTCTTACTGAACCGGGAAGGTGGACTTTTGGAATGGGCGCATTTGGAGAAATCCTGCCTTATCATGAAAATAAAATCACCTTAGATAAAACGAAAAAAGATAAGTGGGGATTAAATGTGGTGGCTATCGATTGTGAATTGAAGGAAAATGAGTTAAAAATGAGAAAAGATATGCTCAATGATGGCTTGGAAATGCTGGAAGCCGCAGGTGTTAAAGATGTAAGAGGAAGAGATGGTGATGGCACTCCAGGAAGAGGAATTCATGAAATGGGTACTGCAAGAATGGGAAAAGATCCAAAATCATCTGTACTTAATAAGCATAATCAGGTTTGGGATGCTAAAAATATTTATGTAACAGATGGATCTTTTATGACCTCAGGTGGTTGTCAAAACCCATCTTTAACCTACATGGCATTTACTGCCAGAGCAGCTGATCATGCTTTTCAGGAATTAAAAAAGATGAATCTTTAATTATTTGATATGAATTGGGCAAATGCTCATTAAAATAAAAATATAATAATATGAACAGAAGAGATGCATTATCCAGAGTCTCCATGATACTTGGGGGAAGTATCATTGGGGCAGAGATCTTTCTTTATGGTTGTAAGGAAGACACTCCACAACTTTCAAACATTGAATTCACAGAAAATAACATCAATTTTCTTGATGAAGTTGGCGATACTATTCTTCCAACTACAGCATCTTCTCCAGGAGCAAAAGCTGCAAAAATTGGGGAATTTATGAAGGTGATCGTAACAGATTGCTATGAAGAAAAAGATCAAAAAATATTCTTTGAGGGAATAAGTAAACTAAATGCTTTTGCTAATGAAAGTAGTGGGGATGATTTTCTGGCGCTTTCCCCTGAAAAAAAGAAAGAAGTTTTAGAAAAATTAGATAAGGAAACAAATGAATACGTGAAAGCTAAAAAGCCTGAAGAGCCTAATCATTATTTTAAAATGATAAAGGAACTAACTCTTTGGGGGTATTTTTCCTCGGAAATTGGAGCAACGCAGGCATTGAGGTATGTAGAAACTCCGGGAAGTTATGATCCTTGTATGCCTTATAAAAAAGGAGATAAAGCTTGGGCAATTTAAAATCTCCTGCTATAAATAATAAAATATCCCCTTTCGAAAATTTGAAAGGGGATATTTTTGTGACTCTATGGAATAAAAAAAACCAGACAATTAGCCTGGTTTTATATTAAGTAGTAAATTTCATTTATCGCGACTGGTTCTTTTTTTCAAATGATTTTTCTTCAGGATTCATATTAGTCATCTGCTTTCTTAAATTAATTAAAGCATATCTCATTCTTCCTAAGGCAGTGTTTATACTTACTCCTGTAGTTTCTGCAATTTCCTGGAAGCTCATTTTCATATAATGTCTCATCATTAATACTTCTTTTTGAGCATCTGGAAGGTTTTGGATCAGAGATCTCAATCTTGCATGTGTTTCTTTTTTGATTTGCTGTGATTCAAATGAATCTTCAGAGAATTCTAAAGTATTGAAAACATTACTTCCATCCTCCATTACTATGGTAGGGTATCTTTTTTGCTTTCTAAAGTAATCAATAGCCATGTTATGAGCAATTCTTGAAATCCAAGGTAAAAATTTACCTTCCTCATTATATCTACCTGACTGGATAGTTTTAATCGCTTTTATAAATGTTTCTTGTAGTAAATCTTCTGCAATTTCGGTATCTTTTACAATTAATAAAATAGTAGTATAAATTTTGTTTTTATGCCTTGTTACCAACTCTTCGAATGCCTTCTCATCACCCTTTTTATACTTAATAATTAATTCGCAGTCACTGATTTTGAATTTCCTCATTGTTTTACATTTAGTTAACGATTGTACTTATTTTGTGATTTCGTATTGCTAAGATAGAGGGAATATACACCAAAGTAATATCAAAACTATCGAAAACCTTACAGTGTCAGTTAGATGATAAGCCACCTTAAATTTTTTGATAAAAAACAGGTTTTCCTTTATTTTTTGCTGTTATTAAAAAATGAATTGTTAAAAATTAGTCGAAGGAAAACGTAGTTTTATCGAACAAAAATAGCCTTTTACCTTGTGCAATTCCTATTTTAGCAATTCCAGACCTGTAAAGTGCAATCTTTTATTGAAATAATTAAAAAGTAGAATTTTATTGTTTTAACCTAAAAATACGGTGTAAACAACCCCACCAATAGAACCACTTTTTACAAAAAAAATCCAAAATCCTACACTTTCCATACATATATACCAAGGTAATAACGAAATAATTTCTTCATTTTTTAGTGTGCTTTTGAAAATTCTTATTCCTCAGACTCAGATTTTCACCTCAATCTGAAAAATTCAACTCCTTTGGAATTTAGAGATTTCAACACTTTGATTAAAATCCAATTAAATTCATTCATCTTTTTTTTGTAAGGTATTTTTCAAAAACTTGTAATTTTATTTTTGGGTATACTACTAATCATAAAAACAACTATTCAATTCTGAAACACTGATGGCAAACTTGGATCAAAAAAATCATCTTCTTTATAGTATACTGCTTTACTTTTTAAGTTTAATAATCCTATCAGCTTGTCAAAAAGTCTCTTCTGACATAGAAATTCCAGTTTATGACATTTCCGACAATAAAGAAAAAGCAACAAATCACTATTTTGAATATGGTGCACAAGAAAAAGAAGTCCTTGATCTACAAAAAAAGTATGGTCTTATCACCTCAAAAATAAAAAAATGGGTAAGAAGGGGAGAGATTGTTGGTGCTGAATGGTTAATGATCAAAGGAAACCAAGTTGTAATTCATGCAAGTGTTGGTTGGAAGGACTATGAAGAAAACACCCCATTATTACCAAATACCATTTTCAGAATCAGATCCATGACAAAACCCTTTATAGGTTCAAGTATATTAATGTTAGCTGATGAAAAGAAACTTAACTTAAATGACCCGGTAAGTAAATACCTGAATAATTTCCAAAACCCCAAGTATAAAAATTTAACTATTAATCATCTTTTAACTCATACTTCGGGATTTGAGGATGGCTTACCCTTTCCCGGAAGATTTAATTCTTTAAAAACAGCAATTGATAGCATTGGAAAAATAGGTCCTCAAAAATCAATAAATACATCTTATATATATAGTGATATAAATTCTGGGATTTTAGGGCAAATTATTACGGAGGTAACTGGCGAACTTCCTGAGGATTTTATCAAAATGAATATTATTGATCCACTTCAACTTAAAAACACATTTTCAGATACTGCAACCTTATACCAAAAACGGGAAGACATAACCAGTTCCTATATGAAAATTCCTTTAGTTAAAGAAAATCATAAATACTGGGATAGTGATTCAGCTTATGAATATAAGTATTTCAGGTGCTCAGGAGGTTTATTTTCTACTCCAACTGATTATGCCAAGTTCTTAAAAATGTGGTTGGACAACGGTAAAGCAGATTCCATCAATTTATTGAGTTCCGAAAGTATTCAATTGTCATTAGAACCCACTGCCCTATCAAAAAAATCTAAAAAATTAAATTCCTATGGATATGGAATGCATATGCAAATTCTAAAAAAAGCAAAAGATGGACAAAAACCTGTATTCGGACATAGTGGTTCTGATGGAACAATTGCCTTTGTAATCCCCGAAAAAGATATAATAATATGTTATTTTACACAAACCAGAAATAACAAAACCCTCCAAAAGTTTTTTCATGAGATAAATAGCTTACTAAAATAGTCCTACTCTATATTATATTAAATCTTTCAGCCCTTCAAAATCAAATAACTTCTTATCCAGCAAGTGAGAAGGATGTACATTTTTTAAGGCGGTTAAAATAATTCCTTTTCTATCTGGATAATCTTTTTCCCAGCTCTCAAGCATTGCTTTTATCATTTGCCGCTGCATTTTGGGTTGTGAACCACAAAGGTTACAGGGTATTATTGGAAATTCCCTCAACTGGGCATATTCTGCAATTTCGGATTCTTTGCAATAAACCATCGGACGTATTATAATATGTCTGGCATCATCCGATTCATATTTTGGTGGCATGGTTTCTAATTTCCCTCCAAAAAATAGATTTAGGAAAAAAGTTTCCAACACATCTTCTCTGTGATGACCCAATGCAATTTTATTAGCTCCTATTTCATTTGCATAACTGTATAAGTTACCTCTTCTCAATCTGGAACATAAACTACACATGGTTTTACCTTCTGGCACTTTCTCCTTTACTATACTATAAGTGTCTTTTTCAAGAATGTGATATTTTACATCAAGGCTATCCAAATATTCAGGTAAAATGTGTTCAGGATAATCGGGCTGTTTCTGATCCAGATTTACAACTACAATCTCAAAATCATTTCCCCTGGCATGTTGCATATTCAACAAAAGATCCAACATGGTATAGCTATCTTTCCCACCAGAAAGGCAAACCATCACTTTATCCCCACTTTCAATTAATTGAAATTCTTCCTCTAATTGCCAAACGGCTTTCCTCAACCCTCTAACCAACCTTTTGTGACTTAACTCCAATTTTTCTACTTCCATCGATCGAATGCTTTTTGCCAAAGGCCTTTTTTTTAATCAGACTGCAAAAATGAATGGCACATCTTAAATATCAAAATTTTAATTTTTCAGATCAATAAATTCTTGTTCTGCCCACTCTAAAGGTTTTGGTAAATCCATATCGCAAAATTCAAGATGAATCACCCTTCTTCTTTTTTGTTGTTTCGATTTTGAAGAAGCATGTAAAATTAAAGGCATCATCAACTGAATTCCTCCAGGACCAACATCACAAATCACAGGACTACTATTTTCTGAAATCAGTTGAATTTCATCATCACTTAATATTTTATTATGAGAACCGGAAATCACTTTTAGTGCTCCATTACTTTCATTGGTTTCATCCAAATGGATTCTAATAGAAAAAGTATGCTTGGTAATTTCTACTGGTGGGCAAACACTAATTACATCCTCCTTTTTCGTCCAGCCATAAAAGCCTTCTGTTTCCATTTTCTTATTCACATTAATAGGTATATCCTGATGCCAGGTCACATACCAATTGGCCTGAGGAGATTTATCAAAATAAATTGATTTGGTAAGGAAAACTTTAGAATTAACTGTGCTAATAATTTTCTTCAGATTCTTATTGAAGATGATTGAGATGAGTTCGGGAATTTTATTTAACAATTTCCTTTGAGAATATGGATTGACTTCAGACTTCCCAAAATGCTGGTCCACAAGGGTTTTCATTTTTTTCACTTCTCGATTGGTGTAAATATTATTTATCAAAGCAAACCCTTTATACTCCAATTTTTTCACCAAGGGTTTCAATCCTTTTTCATTCAATTCTGTTTGGTATAAATCGACTGCACCGACTAATCTGTCTTTGACAGCCCTTTTTAATCGATTTGGAGCTAATACTTTAACCCCATCTCCAAAAGCCAAAATATCTTTTTCCAGTTCAAAATTATGTTGGACTTCAAGTGAGATCGTAACACCATAATAATCATTATTCACCACTTCCTGGGATGGGTGCAAAGGTTTAGTAATGACATAAGGAGCATGACGATGACTAAAATGTAATAATACTTTTTCAGGCTCAAGATTTGGACTTACCGAAACTCCAATGGCATTTTTAAAATAAGTTTCGAATTGGAATTTCTCATTTTCGATATAAGGCTCCTTAGAAATTTTAATATCGATAATTCTATCCAGGGCTAAATTGAGTAAATCTCCATTGTATTTTTTTACACCAATTAAAAACCATCTGTTCCGGAATTCCTTTAATAAATATGGATGGAAATCAAAGGTTCCGGGAGCTCTGGCCTTAAAAGACTGATAAGTGATTTCCAAAGCATTTTTTCGGATAATGGCTTTATATAAAGTGTCCAAAAATCCCAGCCCTTTCAAATTCACATTTTTTTCCATATCAATCACTGGTCGGGAATGCATTTTTTGAGAATAAATATGATCTTCCAGCTTTTGCACCATACCA
>JAHQVQ010000094.1 GCA_019634305.1 Flammeovirgaceae bacterium
CATGCCAGGGCAGCACAGAGCTTTGCAGGAATAGCTATCGGTTTAGGCCTTACCCTCGTTCACCTCATTAGTATTCCAGTCACTAATACATCTGTAAACCCAGCAAGAAGTACCAGCCAAGCTATTTTTGTAGGAGACTGGGCACTTGCTGAATTGTGGCTTTTCTGGGTTGCACCAATCATTGGAGCTGTTTTGGCTGGTTTAGTTTATAAAATGATAGCAGCAGATAAAGCTTAGATAAATGAAAACTTACAAAGATCCTGAAGAATTAAACAACTTCAGGGTTTTTTATTCCAATTTTGAGTGAATACTTGCAAAAAAAATCGTTAAAATTGCATTGACTATTTTCTATTAACCATTTTTAAATGCAAGTCGAAGAAACCCATCTTTCAGGTTGTTTTGTGATCAAACCTAAAATTTTTCGAGATCCTAGGGGCTATTTTTTTGAAAGTTATAATCAGGAAAAATTTGAAAAAGGAACTGGAAAAAAAATTAATTTTGTTCAGGATAACCAATCTCAATCTAGTTATGGCGTAATCAGGGGGTTACATTATCAATTAGACCCTTATGCACAGGCAAAGCTAGTGACTGTGTTGGAAGGTAAAGTTTTGGATGTATGTGTTGATGTGAGAATGGATTCTCCAACTTATGGTCAACATTTTGGTATTGAATTGAGTGCGGAAAATAAATTTCAGTTATTTATTCCCAGAGGCTTTGCTCATGGTTTTGTAGTGCTTAGTGAAACGGCTATTTTTCAATATAAATGTGATAATTTTTATGCACCTCAAGTTGAATCAGGTATCATTTTCAATGATCCTGAGATTAATATTGACTGGAAAATTCCCCATGATCACTTAATTATTTCTGAAAAGGACAAACACCTAAAAACCTTAAAAGAAGCTGAAAATAATTTTTAACCTGACAAATATTCATGAAAACCATTCTGGTAACCGGAAGCAAAGGACAACTTGGGAATGAGTTACAATTAATTTCCAAAAAGCATTCTTACAATTATATTTTTGTGGATTTGGATGAATTGGATATTACTGATTCCACCAGTGTGAATAGCTTTTTTTTAGAAAATGAAATCGATTTTTGTGTAAATTGTGCAGCTTTTACAGCAGTGGATAAGGCTGAAAAACAACAAGAAATTGCATTTGAAATAAATGCAGATGGGGTAAAGAATTTGGCCTCTGCATCAAAAATCACTGGTACGGTATTTATTCATATTTCCACAGATTTTGTTTTTTCGGGAGATAAAAATAAACCCTATGTAGAGGAAGATCAGGTAAACCCTTTAAGTGTGTATGGAGAAAGTAAAAAAGCTGGAGAAGTAAATGCTTTGAAATTCAATGGAAAATCAATTGTGATCAGGACATCATGGCTTTATTCTACATTCGGAAATAATTTTGTGAAAACTATGATTAGGTTGGGTAAGGAAAGAGATAGTCTAGGAGTTGTAGTTGATCAAATAGGTGTACCTACTTATGCAAGGGATTTGGCCCTGGCCGTAATTTCTATTATAGAAAAAATTGATACTGAAGGTTTAAAGGCAAACGAATTTGGTTTGTATCAATTTAGTAATAAGGGAGTGGCAAGTTGGTATGACTTTGCCCAGGCAGTTTTTGATTTATCTTCCATAGAAATTGATCTAAAACCTATTTTTACTGAAGAATATCCACTCCCGGCAAAAAGACCTGCCTATAGTGTGATGAATACAAGAAAAATTCAGGCTAAATTCGATTTGAATATTCCTTATTGGAGAGATAGTTTATATGAATGCATAAATAAAATCAAATGAGTAAATCTATATTAATAACTGGTGGAGCAGGTTTTATTGGGTCTAATTTTGTTCCCTATTTCCTGGAAAAATACAACGACTATAAGATCATTAATCTAGATAGCCTAACCTATGCTGGAAATCTGGAAAATTTAAAGGAAACAGAAGGAAATACAAATTATGAGTTTGTAAAAGGTGATATTTGTGATCGGGGCTTAATTGAAAGTTTATTTGAAAAACATGATATAAAAGGCGTATTTCATTTTGCCGCAGAATCTCATGTAGATAATTCCATTTCAGGTCCAGAGGCTTTTATTAAAACCAATGTAAACGGAACTTTTACTTTGTTGGATGTTGCCAGAAAACACTGGATGGACGGACCATTCAAATATAAAGATATCTACAAAGATTGCCGATTTCACCATATTTCCACTGATGAAGTTTATGGTACTTTGGGGAAAACAGGATTGTTCACTGAAGAAACACCTTATGCCCCAAATAGTCCCTACAGTGCATCTAAAGCTGCAAGTGATATGATTGTAAGGAGCTATTTCCATACTTACGGCATGGATGTAGTGACTACCAACTGTTCCAATAACTACGGTCCGAAACAACATGACGAGAAATTAATTCCTACAATCATTAGGAAAGCCATAAATAAAGCATCCATACCAATTTATGGAGATGGTAAGAATATTAGAGATTGGTTGTATGTGATAGATCATTGTACTGGAATTGATTTGGTTTTCCATACCGGGAAATCTGGAGAAACTTACAATATTGGCGGAAGAAATGAAAAAAACAACCTCTACATTGTAGATGCCATTTGCAAAATTCTGGATGAGAAGAAACCCTTGGATTCAGGTTCTTATACCCAGTTTATCACGTTTGTAAAAGACAGACCCGGACATGACAGGCGTTATGCCATTGATGCCACCAAAATTGAAAATGAATTGGGCTGGAAAGCTGCTGAAAATTTTGAAAGCGGTATCATTAAAACGGTTGAATATTATTTAGAGAAATATTGAAATTAGATCAATTAATACACTGATTTAATTAGTTTCTTAGCGGTAGTTACTGTTCGCACTACCGCTATGGAACATGAAGCTCTTTCAGCCAATTGAGTGCTGAAGTGCCCTACAACAGCTCTTTCCAATAACTTCACCTTACTGGTGCCCACAATTAAAAGATCGAATTCTGCTGATTTTTCTACTAGTGTATCCAGTGCATTATCTGAAGAAATTATTTCGAATTTGGATTTTTGATTTTTTTGGTAAGTTTTGATATTATACAATAATTTCTGGCCATGTTTTTTCTGTTCATTACTAGCATTTGTAGGAGAAATTGTAAGAAAAGTAATTTCTCCACCAAAATAACCAGATAAAGAATTTCCCAGTTTTAATATCAAATCTAGATTTAGACTACTGCCCACACTTATGGCTATTTTCTTAGGTGGAAATGTAGTTTCCAAGTTCCTGAACTTTAGGAAAACAACATTAGTATTAGCATGGTAAAGCATTTCATTGATTATACTAGCTGTTTTTTGAGAATTTTTCCCTTCATAACCCATTACTATCAAATCGCAACCTTCTTCTTCAGCAGCATGCACTATTCCCTGTGGAATATCCTTTGAAGCCCTGATTACAGGAGTAATTTGCACATTGGAATCCACTTTTATATTAGAAGTTTTTTGAATGATATCTAATGAATAATCCGCTTCTGCTAATGCAGCATAAAAATCTATCTGGTCGGAAGTTTTTACCACTGATAAAGTGACCAATTCCCCTCCATATTGTGAAAGAATACTATTCGAAACAGTGCAGATAGCTTTCAATGTGGAAGGATTTGCCACTGGTACCAAAATTCTCATTTTCTTCCCAACATTCAGCATTTTCTTGCTTGATGAAAGTACCAGGTTCATTCCCACTTTTCCTCTTACTTCTCTTTTTCTAGAATAGAAAAAATAAACTAAACCTCCAATTATAAATAACTGAAAACCAAAAGTAAGAGACACCCAGTCGAGTGTGAAAAGTAACCCGATATTGACAAATAATGAAATTTCAGGAAGCAACCTTTTAAGGAAAAGTTTTGGCCTTTTTTCAGGTTCTGTTTTATAAATTTTCCTTAAAGCTAATGATGCTGGAAGCATAGAAACCAACAAACAAAAATTGGCTGATTTGGCAATAAATTCCAGATCGAGAAATATCAATACGATAATAATGAGTATTCCCCCAGCATATAAAGCTGCCTGAGGTGTTTTTCGAGCCTCATGAATTTTTCCCAATATCGTGGGCAAAAATTGATTTTTCCCCATGGCAAAAATTTGCCTGCCTTGGGAAAGTAATGTACTATTCAATGCACCTGCAGAAGCGATTAATGCACCTACAGAAATTAAAATCCAGCCGAAACTTCCCAAACTTTTTGTAGCCACTAATAATAATGGAGCATTTGAGGAAGCCAATTCCTCCCAGGGAATTACCAAGATGGAGGTGAGTGTAATTAAGATGTAAAGTAACAAACTTATGCTCAGAGACAATATCATTGCCTTAGGCACTGTTTCAGTTGGTTTTTTTATCTCATCAGAATTGTTGGCGATAAGTTGAAATCCAAAAAATGAAATATAAATAATGGCAATGGCAGCTCCGGTTCCACTCAATCCTTTTGGATACATTGGGGTTAAGTTGTCAATATTAATCGTAAAAACTGAGCAGGCAATTAATAGTACCAATATAAAAACATTCCCCCATGTGAGGATTTTTTGAACTTTTTCACCACTTTTCGTCCCTCTTGTGTTCAATGAGGTGGATGCCAGCACCAATATGATGGCAATTAATTTAATCCCATAAGCAGGAAATTCATATCCCAGTACCGAAGCAAAATATTCTGCAAATCCAATGGCATATAAGCCACAAGCAAATACACTCCCCAAAGCTAAAAACCAACCTGTTATGAATCCTTCTAAACTACCCAGCGTACTATAAACATAGCCATAAGCACCACCAGAGGCTGGAACTTTTCTGGCAAGTTCGGCAAATAAAAAGGCAGTAAGAAAAGCAAGCCCACCACAAATGGCATATGAAAGCCAAACAGAAGGCCCGGCAATATCGGCAGCTAGACCTATAAGTACATAAACTCCAGCTCCCATTAAAGCCCCTACCCCAATGGTAGTTGCTCCGAACAATCCCACAGTTCGTTCGAAAGTGATAGGAACTATTTTCTTTTTATAAATCTCCTTTATATTTGACATGTACTTATGAAAAAGCTAACTCCAATTAATTAAAGTAATCCCAAAGTTAAGGAGCAATTCTTTTAATGAAAGCTTATTACCGAAGGTTTTTGTACTAAGTTTTTGTAATTTGTTTTAGAATTCAATTGCCCTTATTTTTTTTAGCTTTGTAATAAGCCAGTTTTAACCTTACTCTCCATTTCAAAATACTTTTAAACTATTTCTACAAGATTTTTTTTAAAAAAGCATTCTCCAAAAGATGAAAATCCCAAATAGAAGTTTATTAATAATCCCGCTTTACTTTTTTAACATTCTTATTCTTTATTCTCAAAATAGTGAAATAGATAGCCTTGGAATTGCCAAAGGATAAACCCTTTTATCCTTTGGCCTTCTACATTTTTGGATGATTCTGACAATGGAAAAAGCCAAGAATATTGTCTTTTGTACTTCTACCATTCACTTTGGTTAACTAAACAAAATCTAAAGAAGTAAACCCGGGTATCTATTTCGCAGTAATAAATGTTATCACTAATAAATTGTTATTATGAAGAAGTTTATACTGATTACTTTTACCTGTGCTGTTTGTACTACCTGGTTATATTACGAAGAAATTACCCTGGGATGGCAGGTCGGTGCATTTATTACTTTCTTTTTTAATTTAATGACTCTAATAAAAAAGGCACAAGCCTGATATCAGGATTTTCAATTAATTTGATTCCAAATCCTTATTGAAATACCCCCCCCTATTTTCTTTTCGTTTGATTGACTGTTCGATAATTAAATAAGCAACTGTTACAAGGTTACGCAATTCACAAAGTTGTGGTGATAAAGTTGAGTTTTCGTAGAGCCGCTTAGTTTCCTTGTAAATAAAATGTAGTTTTTGCCGAGCCAGAGATAATCTCTCATCTGATCGTACAATCCCAACCAAATTACTCATTAAGGTTTGGAGTTCTTTTCTAGTATGCGTAATAAGAATCATTTCCTTTGGCTCCATGGTTCCCTCAGCATTCCATTCATTTATTTCGGCAGGCTCCTCAATTAAATCAATTTTTTTAATACCATCTTTATAACAAGTATGAGCATACACAAGAGCCTCTAGTAAAGAGTTGGAAGCCAACCTATTAGCACCATGTAAACCTGTTTGAGTACATTCACCACAAGCATATAAATTTCCTACACTAGTCCGCCCTTTTAAGTCCACTTTAATTCCACCACAAAGGTAATGTGCTGCCGGAACTACCGGAATCATATTCTTTTCTGCATAAATTCCCAAACTGGCACATTTATCATAAATATTGGGAAAATGCAAGCGAAAAGCCTCCATATCCAAATGGGTACAATCCAGGTAAACATAATCATCACCACTTATTTTTAACTCCGAATCAATGGCTCTTGCCACAATATCACGAGAAGCCAACTCTTCTCTTTTATCATACTTATGCATGAATGCTGCTCCAGATTTAGTTTTGAGTTTGGCACCAAAACCTCTCACAGCTTCTGAAACCAAAAAAGAAGGTGTTTCTCCCGGATTGTATAAGGCTGTAGGGTGGAATTGAATAAATTCCATATTCTGAATGAATGCCTTTGCCCGATATGCCATAGCAATACCATCTCCAGTGGCTACAATAGGATTTGTAGTATTTCTGTAAACATGTCCAATTCCACCACTGGCTAGAAGAGTAACTTTCGCCAGAATTTTTTCTATTTGCCGGGTATTATGGTTAAGGACATAAGCACCATAGCAATTAATATCCTCATTTTTGGTGTTAACAGGATTCTTGAAATGGTGTTCGGTAATTAGATCAATGGCAAAATGGTAAGACAATACCTCAATATTAGGCATTGCATTAATTTGATTAATCAATTTTCGGGACATCTCCAACCCAGTGATATCTTTATGATGGACAATTCTATTTACAGAATGACCTCCTTCCCTTCCCAAATCGTATTCTCCAGAGGATTGTTTATCGAATTCAGCACCCCACCCAATAATTTCCCAAAACCGTTTTGGCCCTTTTTTTACAACCATTTTCACCACCTCTTTATCGCAAAGTCCATCTCCTGCAATTAAAGTATCTTCAATGTGTTTCTTGAAAGAATCTTCATCCTGATCGATAACAACAGCAATTCCTCCCTGTGCATATTTTGTGTTAGATTCCCCTTCTTCAGCTTTGGTAACAACAGTAATTTTTGATTGTGGAAGCTTTTTAGCCACTTTTAAGGCATAGGTTAGACCTGCCAAACCAGAGCCTATTACTAAAAAATCTGTATCAAAATTCATCCTTCTCCTTTCAGTTAAAAAAACTGAGTGATACCTTATTATTTAACAGGTAAAAAATTAAACTGCATTAATCATGTTGAATTAAGAAATTTTCAACATTCTTTCAATTGGTTTCCTTCCTTGCTCAATGACATTTTGAGATAAATTAATTTCAGGAGATCCGTATTTCATACACAAGTACAGTTTTTCTAGGGTATTTTGTTTCATGAAAGCACACTCACTACAAGCACAAGTGTTGTCTTCATTACTTGGAGCCGGAATCAGTGTTTTATTGGGAACTTCTTTCATCATCTGGTGTAAAATTCCAGCTTCTGTTGCCACAATAAATTCCTTCCCCTCATCTTCCTTTACAAATTTTAATAATTGTGCAGTTGATCCAATAAATTGTGCAGTTTTAAGCAAGGGTTCTTCAGACTCCGGATGGGCTATAATTTTTGCGTTGGGATGTTCATTATGCAGTTCAATTAACTTGTCTACAGAAAAAGCTTCGTGCACAATACATGAGCCTTCCCATAAAACCATATCCCTTCCCGTTTTTTTGATAAGGTATTTCCCAAGATTTTTATCTGGAGCGAAAATTATTGGCTGATACTTTGGAACAGATTCTATAATTTTCACAGCGTTTGAAGACGTACAGGTTATATCACTCATCGTTTTTATATCTGCCGAACAATTGATATATGTAATTACAATATGATCGGGATGCTGATCAACAAACTTTTTAAAATCGGCTGGAGGGCAGGAATCTGCTAAAGAACATCCCGCTTTAAGGTCAGGTAATAAAACAGTTTTTTCAGGGTTGATAATTTTTGCAGTTTCAGCCATGAAATGAACTCCGGCAAAAACAATCACATCAGCATCAGTTTCAGCCGCTTTTTTGGCCAAGGCCAAGCTATCACCCAGGTAATCAGATATATCCTGAATTATCGGCTCCTGATAGTAATGAGCCAGGATTACGGCATTCCTTTCTTTTTTCAGCTTTTGAATCTCAGCAATTAAATCCACTGAAGTATCCACTTTTAAGTCAAGGAATCCAATCTGATCTAGTTTTTTCTTTGCTTCTTTAATATTTGGTGCCATAATTAGTTTTTTGCCCTTTTTTTGTCACTAACCTAAGATATGGTTTCATAGGTTAAATAAACAAATATCTTTGCTTAAAGTTTCTTATAAATTTTGCTCCTTTTAGAAAAAGCTTTTAATAAAAAAACAATTTTCCTTCTTTAAAAGAACGCAAATATTACACATCGGTTAAATAAACTAAAATAATAAAAGGTTTTTCTTAAACAGACATCAAAAATTTGAGAATTTGAATAGTCCAAATTACTATTTAACGAGTATTAGTATTGACATTTTAAAGATTATCTGCAAAAAAATTCATGAAAAATCCGGTGAAATTTATCATAGTTTCTACTTTCATAATCCTAATTTCCATTTCATGTTCCAATGAGCAAAAGGAAAATACAGAAATCCAAAAAGCTGGTAATTGGGCGGAAAAACTAGGATTTCCAAAGGGTAAAAAAGTAGTTATTTTACATGCTGATGACGTAGGAATGTGTGAGGAAGCCAATATTGCCACATTTCAGCAATTAGAAACCAATGTTATCCAATCTGCAGCCGGAATGCCACCTTGTCCGAAATTTGAAGAATTTATTGACTGGGCTAAAGCTCATCCGGATGAAGATCTTGGACTTCATTTAACTTTAACCAGCGAATGGAAAACATATAGATGGCATTCAGTTACTGATACCACTGAAGTACCCGGATTAATAGATCCAGAAGGGAAAATGTGGAGAGATGTTCCGAATGTAGTGACACATGCCTCTGCAGAAGAGGTGGAAAAAGAAGTTAGAGCCCAAATTGAAAAAAGTATTAGTTTGGGATACAGACCAGACCATATTGATACACATATGGGTACACTGTTTGCCCATCCAGCCTATGTAAAAGCATTCTTTAAAGTGGCTGAAGAATATAAAATTCCTGCCAATGTAATTGATCTATCAGATAGCCTGGTTGTTGCCAAGTTTAAAGCAGCTGGTTATCCTATAAATGATGAAGTGATTAGCCTTGTAGCCAATTACAGCTTACCAAAAATCGATAACTTTACAAGTGCTCCAAATGCAAAAACATATGATGAAAAAATTCAAGGTTTCAAAGATTTGATAAAATCACTGCAACCGGGAATAACGGAAATTATTTTCCATCCTTCTGTTGAATCGGAGAATTTAAAAAACATCACAAATTCTTGGCAACAAAGGGTTTGGGAGGCCAAAATGTTTTCAGACCCTGACCTCATTAGTTTCTTCGAGCAAGAGGAAATTATTTTTACGAATTGGAAGGAAATCATGGAGAGGTTTAATAAGGTTCCAAAATAATTTTAAGAAATACTGGGTATCCTTCAACAATTTGTCAATAAAAGTATGTATGAGATAAAAAAACACTAAGAAATGTAATAATTCTTTTTAAGATTCTCCGCATATATGGATATTTGTTGAAAATTTTAAAACCGGAGAAGATATTTGTGGCTGA
Organism: Flammeovirgaceae bacterium; assembly: GCA_019634305.1. GTDB lineage: Bacteria > Bacteroidota > Bacteroidia > Cytophagales > Flammeovirgaceae > Flexithrix. The sequence continues at coordinate 9,814 of JAHQVQ010000094.1, forward strand.
ATTTCATCAATTATTAACCCTTACTGTCCTTTTACTGATCATAATCAGTTTATTTAAAGGATTTTTTGAGCCTGCGATTACTTTTTTATCTGGAACTATTTTGTTATTGATATTTCAAATAATCACTCCTGAACAGTTTTTATCTGGTTTTTCAAATAAACAAATTTTAACCATTGTACTACTTATCCTGATTTCTGCTGGTCTCAGGAAAAATTTTAACATCTCCTTATTATTTGACAGACTTTTTTCTAAGGCTACTTCACCCAGATCATTCTTATTTATAATGATGAGTTTTGTAGCGGGCTGTTCAGCTTTTATCAATAATACTCCAATGGTGGCTATGATGACACCTTATGTCTATGATTGGGGAAAAAGGAATGGGGTTTATCCTTCAAAACTTCTTATACCCTTATCTTTTGCTACAATTTTGGGGGGAATGATTACTATTGTGGGGACTTCAACAAACCTAGTGCTCAATGGATTTCTCGAACAATCAAATGAAAGACTTCTCGATTATAGCGACTTTTTATATCTGGGATTACTAGTTACTGTTTTTGGTGTTTTATTTATTCTAGCCATCGGCTCCAGGTTACTTCCTGAAAATAAGGATAGAATTGAAATGCTGAAGAAAAAACCCAGAGAATACCTGGTAGAAACTAGAATTGGCAAAAATTCCCCTTTACTTAATAAAACAGTAAGTGATGGAGGTCTCAGAAATTTGAATGGAGTTTACCTGGTGGAATTGGTTAGAGGTGAAGACATTATTTCCCCAGTTGGGCCAAATGAAAAATTGAAGGTCAATGACAGATTAATCTTTGCCGGTGATACTGAAAAAATAGTAGATTTATTATCTGAAGATAAGGGCTTCTACGTACCCAAAGCTGATAGCCACTTAATTCAAAACAATCTGGATATTACTGAGGTGGTTATTCCTGCGAATTCTTCTCTTGCTGGTCAGTTGGTAAAAGACACTGATTTTAGAAGTAAATACAACGCAGCCATTATTGCCATTCACAGAAATGGGGAAAAATTAAGTGGTAAAATCGGGAATATGAGGTTAACAGTTGGGGATCTTCTGCTCCTTTCTATCGGAAAAGAATTTCATAAGCAAAATGAAAGTTTAAAAGGTTTATATGAAATATCTAAAGTGAGAGAATCAAGGCCTGATAGCAGGTTAAAAAGAAATATTTTCAAAGTCATATTAATAGGTATTATTACCTTGATTCTAGGGGGGATGTTGGAATTATTCCTGGGATTATTAATCATTTTCACTTCTTTGGTAATATTGGGATTATTTCAAGTGGAGGATATACGTAAAGATTTGGATTTTAACCTAATTACCATATTAGTCTGTGCACTGGTTTTAGGAGATGCTTTGATTGATACCGGAACAGCTGATTTATTTTCTCAGGCTTTATTTTCTGTTTTGAAACCTACAGGAAACTTAGGTTTGTTAATAGGATTATTCTTCCTTACCATATTACTGACCTCTTTTATTACAAATGCAGCTGCCGTTTCCATAGTATTTCCAATTGCCTATACCCTTTGCCAGGATTTAGCCATAGATGGGAAACCTTTTTATGTCGCAATTGCGTTTGGAGCTTCAGCAGCATTTCTAACACCGATGGGGTATCAAACGAATTTAATGGTCTATGGGCCTGGAGGATATAATTTCAGGGATTATTTTAGAATTGGGCTGCCTTTAACTATTCTTTATTCGGCAGTTTGTATTGTTTTTATAGTTTTGCGGTATAATTTAAATTAATATGTCTGATAAAAATATAATTCCACACGATCATAAGATAAAAAAGGAAGATCGAGAGAGGCTTAAAAAGCATAAGCCAATAGTATTATGGTTTACTGGATTATCCGGTTCAGGGAAATCAACACTAACAAGTGCATTGGAACAAAAACTCTATGAAGAGGAAATGCATACCTATATCTTGGATGGCGATAATGTTAGATCAGGATTAAACAAAGGGCTTACTTTTAGTGATGAAGACAGAAAGGAAAATATTCGAAGAATAAGTGAAGTGGCCAAGCTTTTTGCAGATGCTGGATTAATAACGCTGACTGCATTTATTTCCCCTTTCAAAGAAGACAGGGCACTGGCAAAATCATTAGTTGGAGAAGATGAATTCATGGAGATTTTTGTAGATTGCCCTTTGGAAATCTGTGAACAGAGAGATGTAAAAGGACTTTATCAGAAAGCCCGAGAAGGGAAAATAAAGAAATTTACTGGGATTGATTCTCCTTTCGAAGCTCCGGAAAATGCAGATGTGGTGATCCATACCGATCGACAATCTTTAGAGGCTTCTGTAGAACAACTCTACAAAGCTGTTATTAATAGAATTAAATAATCATTTTTGCAATAAGTATTAGTGGAAAAGGAGAATTTTTTATCTCCAAATAAATATGTAACTGGTATCTATACCATCAAATTAATTTAGGAAAAAGAATGGAAAATTATTATTTAAATAATCTAAAAGAACTTGAGGCCGAGTCTATCTATATTTTAAGAGAGGTAGCTGCCAAGTTTGATAAGCCTGCTTTATTATTTTCGGGTGGAAAGGATTCTATCCTGGTTACTCACCTGGCCAGAAAAGCATTTTTTCCTGCAAAGATTCCATTTCCTTTGGTACACATCGATACTGGCCACAACTTTCCTGAAACTATTGAATTTAGGGATAAACTGGCAAAGGAGATAGGCGCCAACCTTATTGTTGGTTCTGTGCAAAAATCTATTGATGAAGGTAAGGCTAAAGAAGAATCTGGTTTTTATGCGAGTAGAAATGCCTTGCAAACGGTTACTTTATTAGACACCATCGAAGAATATAAATTTGATGCTTGTTTGGGTGGAGCAAGAAGAGATGAGGAAAAAGCAAGAGCAAAAGAAAGGTTCTTCTCACACAGAGACGATTTTGGACAGTGGGACCCTAAAAACCAAAGACCAGAGCTTTGGAATCTTTTCAACGGAAAGAAAAATATGGGTGAACATTTTAGAGTATTTCCAATAAGTAACTGGACTGAAATGGATGTTTGGCAATATATAAAATACGAGAAAATTGAGATCCCTTCAATTTATTTCACCCATAAAAGGAAATGTATTGAAAGAGATGGTTCATTTTTAGGGTACTCAGAATTCCTTAATCTAAAACCAACTGAGAAAATTGTTGAGAAGCAGATTAGGTTTAGGACCATTGGTGATATGACTTGTACCGGTGCGGTAGAGTCTGATGCCACTACAATGGACGATATTATAAATGAAGTTTCTGTAGCAAGAGAGACAGAAAGAGGAACAAGAAGTGATGACAAACGATCGGAAACGGCCATGGAAGACAGAAAGAAGCAAGGTTATTTTTAATAAAAAGAAGATCTATTGTGTGAAAAACTGCTAAGATGAAACAGGAAAAAATCCAGGAATTGAGGATCTCTTTTGAATCTATTGCTCAGGAATATGGGCATGTAGAATTCTGGTTAGCCCGTGATTTACAAAAATTACTGGAATATGGCGAGTGGGAAGTTTTTGAGCATGTTCTTAAAAAAGCAGAAGAAGCATGCAAAAATGTAGAAGAAAATGTTTCAGATCATTTTGTAATAGTTGATAAAGTAATTAAACTAAGCCCGGAAGAAGAGCTAAAATTAAAAGATTTTATGCTCACCAGGTTTGCTTGTTATCTTATTGTTCAAAATGGTGATCCTAAAATGGAAAAGGTAGCCTTTGGACAGGCTTATTTTGCGCTCCAAACCAGAAAACAGGAACTATTAGAAGAGCGACTGGAACTGGATGAAAGGAGAAGAGCAAGACTTAAGCTAGCCAAAACAGAATCCTTATTCTCTAAAAATATATTTGAAAGAGGAGTTGATCAGTTCGGTTTTGGAAGAATTAGAAATAAAGGAGATCAGGCTTTATTTGGAGGAAGTGGTACTAAGGAAATGAAAACGAAACTGGGTGTTCCTAAAAGCCGCCCATTGGCAGATTTTTTGCCAACCATTACCATTAAAGCCAAAGATTTTGCCACCGAGATTACCAATTTTAATGTTGAAAATCACAACCTTTATGGTGAAAAAGAGATTACCAAAGAGCATGTGAAAAACAACAAAGATGTTCGTAATCTTCTGAAAAACAGAGGTATTATTCCTGAAGACCTTCCAGCTGCTGAAGATTTCAAGAAACTGGAAAGGAGAGTAAAATCTGCTGATAGGAAGCTTTTGAAACAGGAAAAAAGTAAAAAACAAAAAAAGAAATAATTTCAGAAAAGATAAATTAGATAACTCATGAATGAATCAGATCAATCAAATATGGAAATCCTTAGGTTCACAACTGCAGGAAGTGTGGATGATGGAAAAAGTACTTTGATAGGCAGGTTGCTATACGATTCAAAATCAATTTTTGAAGATCAATTATTAGCAGTTGAGAAATCAAGTGAAACCAAAGGGCTTGACCATGTTGATCTATCATTGTTGACTGATGGATTGAAAGCAGAAAGAGAACAAGGTATTACCATTGATGTGGCTTACAGGTATTTTGCAACTCCAAAAAGAAAGTTTATTATTGCTGATACCCCTGGTCATATCCAGTATACCAGAAACATGGTAACTGGTGCTTCTACTGCAAATCTTGCCCTTATTTTAATTGATGCAAGAAAAGGAATTTTAGAACAAACCTGCAGACATGCTTTCATCGCTTCCTTATTAAAAATACCTCATCTTATTATTTGTGTAAACAAAATGGATTTGGTGGATTACGACCAGGAAGTTTATGATAAAATTGTAGCAGATTTTAGAAAATTTGCTGCTAAGCTGGAAGTAACTGATGTGCATTTTGTGCCTATCAGTGCTTTAAAAGGAGATAATGTGGTGGAAAAATCTGAAAATATGGAATGGTACGGTGGATCTGCCTTACTTTACATGTTAGAAACTATTCATATTGGAAGTGATCAAAACCATGTGGATTGCAGATTTCCAGTGCAATATGTAGTCAGACCTCATTCTGATGAGTATCATGATTATAGAGGTTATGCAGGAAGAATAGCAGGTGGTGTTTTCAAAAAAGGTGATGATGTTTTGGTATTGCCTTCCGGTTTTTCGTCTAAGATTAAGTCTATTGATACCTTCGATGGTGAATTGGAAAATGCTTTTGCACCAATGTCCGTAACCATTACTCTTGAAGATGAGATAGATATAAGCAGAGGTGATATGATTGTA
>JAHQVQ010000095.1 GCA_019634305.1 Flammeovirgaceae bacterium
AATGGACTAAACATTTGTTTTCCAAACCTGTACATCGGATCATCCTCATATTTCCTAATCCATCCATGAAGTGTCTTATCTTCCTCTTCTGAGTTTTTTGCATCTGGCAAGGCTCTGTATCCCCAATTAATTGCATGCTTATCATAAATTCCAATATTTGGCATTAAAGCCACTCCATCATCACCTGGTTGAGCTACATAATTGAATCGGGCATAATCCATAATTGATGGTGCTGTACCCATTTTTTGGGTAAATTCGGCTGAGCGAAGAGAATCCACCGGATATGAAGAACTTGCTCCCATATTGTGAGGAAGCCCAAGCGTATGCCCTACTTCGTGAGCAGAAACAAATCGGATACATCTTCCCATTATTTCATCATCAAATTTCACTTTTCTGGCATCAGGATTAATGGCAGCAGTCTGTACAAAATACCAGTTCCTCAATAAATTCATCACATTATGGTACCAGATAATATCACTTTCCAAAATCTCACCAGTTCGGGGATCATGTACGTGAGGACCCATGGCATTTTGGATTGGGTTTGTAACATATCTGATGACTGAATATCGTACATCTTCAGGGCTAAACTCTGGGTCTTCCTCTGCAGTGGGTGGATCTTTGGCAATAATTGCATTCTTAAAACCAGCACCCTCAAAAGCTACTTGCCAATCCTCAACACCTTGCTTAATATATTTCCTCCATTTTTCGGGAGTAGCAGGATCTATATAATAAACTATTGGTTTTACAGGCTCTACTAATTCTCCCTTTTTATAAGCTTCCGGATCTTTTGGTTCCAGTCTCCATCTAGTGATAAATCTCCTTTTGGCTGCCTTTTGCTCATCAAGCCCATAGTCGAATTGAGAAACGGAAAAGTATCCTACTCTCTTATCATAATTTCTAGGCATCATCGGATCTTTTGGAAGAAGTACAAAAGACTGATTCATTTCCAAAGAAAGCGCATTTGTAAGTTGGTTAGCAGGAAGCTTACTTCCATTGTAAGTCATCACATGGCGAACTTCCACATTTTGAGGATAACTTTTCATTCCCATGATCAAACTCCTACTTTTATCTAGGCTTTTAATTCCAAAGTTTTTTCTTTGGTTTGGAGATAACGGACCAAGCATTTCTACATCAGTTGTAAATAACTTGGAAACCTCCAGAATAGTACTGGTTGAATCCATTCCCAGAGCCGCAATATCAAAAGCCATAATGATAGGCTCAAAATTGTTATTCCTCACCGATTTATAAATGGGTAGTTCTTCACTGGCTACATTGTTATAAGAAACAGATCTAAGCAACACTTTTTCCCCATGTTTTTGCCATCTGACTACCTGCTGTGGTCGGGAACGCATTCCAGCACCGCCAAAGTTTAAATTTTGTACTGTTCCAGAAATTCTACTGACCACTAAAACTTCCCTTTCCAGCAAAGAATCTGCAATTTCAAAATAGTACTTCTCCCCAACCTGATGAGTGGTAAAAAGCCCTTCATCTGAAATAGCTTTCTCCGTAATTACCTCATCGTAAGGTTTTATTTTAGAGTCATTTTTATCTTTCTTCGCTTTTTCCCCTTCCGCATTTTCTACTTCACCCTTTTTACCTTTTTTCTTCTTTTTCTGTGCATAAAGTTCTTGTATTGGTAAACAGCCTATAAAAATAATTAAGAAAAAAGTTGTAGTTAACTTTCTGATCATTGTAATTGTTGTTTAAAAATTGTGTTTTATATTTAAATAATGTTGCTTTTCATTCATCCTCCAAGGAAACCATTTTCTGGACTCTTAAAATATAATAGCTAAATTCTGGTCCTAAAACCAATAACTATTTCCCCGAAATACTGTTTGAAAAAAACCTTCAAGAAGCTATATCATAGACATTCATGAAGGTATAAAAGGTGAACAACGGTAAGGAGTTACTCCTATTATAAGGGAATTTTTATAAAAAAATAACTTAAATCCATAGTATCCTCATTCAAAATAGAATTTGATTGTATATACATACAAATCACCTTTCAGCCGATAAAATTTGCTACACATTTACGGCATTTGGCTTTTCATCTCTTACAATCGCCCCATCCTCAATTGTCACCACTCTGCTACCATAACTGGCATTTTTTTCAGAGTGTGTCACCTGAATGATAGTCATGCCTTCGTCATTCAGACTTTTGAATAATTCCATAATCATTTCCCCTTGCTTGGAATGAAGATTCCCCGTTGGTTCATCAGCTAAAAGTAATTTTGGTTTGCCAATAATAGCTCTTGCTACCCCTACAACCTGCTGCTGTCCACCGGAAAGTTGGTGAGGGAAAAGATCTTTTTTGGCAACTATATTAAATCTGTCAAGCATTTCTGCTACCATACTTTTCCTTTCGCTTCCCTTCACTCCCTTATATAGTAATGGCATTTCAATGTTTTCATATACTGTGAGTTCGTCAATTAAATGATAAGCCTGGAACACAAAACCGATATAATTTTTATGGATTTCGCCTCTCCGCTTTTCTTTAAACTTATGAGCAGGTTGGTCTAAAAAAAAATATTCCCCTGCATTGGCCTGATCTAGCATACCAATAATATGCAAAAGGGTTGATTTCCCAGCGCCACTTGGTCCCATAATCGTTAAAAATTCTCCTTCATTTACTTCAATATCTATTCCTTTAAGAATAAAAGTCTTTTGGAACCTTGATTTAAAGTATTTATCAACATCAACTAATTTTATCATATTAAATCATTTACAATAATAAGGAAACTCTTTTTTTCAAATGAATAAAAATTGAAGGTTAATTTAGATAATAAATTAGACTAACCCCAAGATAAATTTGATAAAAGGCAGAAGTTTGGTTTAGAAATTATTTTAAATTAAATCTTTGGTTATTTCCATAATGGTTTACCGAATTAGTGGTAAATTGACAATTAACTCTAAAGTTATAATTTATATACTAAGGATTATTTCATCTTTAAAAAATTAATTAGATTTTTGGTAAACTTATTTTAAAAACCTGCTATTCCTCATGAAACTTCACTATAATGCACCAGTCACCTTAACATACACTATTATTTGTACGGTTGTATTAATGACCAATAACCTTACAGGTGGATTGATCATGAATCTTTTCACAGTATATCCCACTATGGACTTTGCCAATCTGCTGGATTATTTCAGGCTTTTCAGCCATGTAATTGGACATGGTAGCTGGGATCATTTGGCAGGAAATTTCACATTCATCCTATTATTAGGCCCAATTCTGGAAGAAAAATACAGTTCAAAAACGCTGTTAAAGATGATGGTTCTCACGGCTTTTATCACTGGAGTGATCAATATACTATTATTTCCAAGTGGATTGCTGGGTGCAAGTGGTATTGTATTTATGATGATTCTTTTAAGCTCCTTTGTTAATTTCCGACAAGGTCATATTCCCCTCACCTTTGTTTTAGTGGTAATTCTATTTTTAGGAAAAGAGATCACCAATATTTTTGCCCAGGACAATGTTTCTCAATTTGCTCATATACTAGGAGGAATATGTGGTGGAGTTTTTGGCTTTTATAAAGGATCTGCCAGTAAATTGAAGGCAAAAAATGAAAAGCATGAATATTTAGGATAAAATGGAAATCCTCACAAACCTAATTAATAAAATTGATTCCACACAAATAAACATAGGATATCCATCTATATATCAGCCAGTTACACCTAGATATTTCTAACATTTCAAAATCAAGTTACATATATAATAAACGACTGGAGTATTTGACGGCAGCATCTGTACAACTAATTGATAATGAAGTGGTATAGCATCAGATATTCCTGTCCTTATATTTTATCCTGAATAAGTTAGTGCTCCACTAGATAAAATCTCCTTTTTTACCTACTTTTGCAAATCCAAAATTTTTTATCAGTTTTGTTTTCCGCTAAATATTTTGGTGAACTTTGATGTTGTTGAACAAATTAAATTGCTGAAAACCATTTATTATGACAATTATTAATAAAATTCGGGATAAATCCGGATTGCTTTTTCTGGTCATTGGTGTCGCTATGTTAGCCTTTATCCTGGGAGATTTATTTTCAAGGAACTACTTATCACAAAATAATGATCGTATTGTTGGAACCATTGCAGGTGAGGAAATCACTTTCCAGCAATTTTCTAATGCTTTTGAAACTTTCAAAAATAACTATGAATCGAATGTCGGAAGACCTACTAGAGACGTAGAATTACCTGGATTAAGACAGCAAGCCTGGCAACAACTTGTTTTTGAGATAGCCTATTCCAAAGAATTTGAAAAATTAGGCATTCAGGTTACTCCTAACGAAATGACTGATATGATTCAGGGTAATAATATTAACCCTGCATTCGGAAATCTTTTCGTAAATCAGGAAACCGGTGAAGTAGATAGAGGGGCTATTAAAAACTTTTTAGCTTCACTACCTCCAGGACCTCCTACAAACCCAGGTCATGCTTTCTTCTTAAATTTTGAAGCGAACCTAAGACCAAACAGATTAAGGGAAAAGTATGAAGGTTTAATTAACCAAACTTATTACGCTACTGAAGCTGAAGCAAAAAGGGAATATGAAAGCCAAAATACCAAAGCTGATATCAGATATGTTTATGTTCCTTATACCAACATTCCCGATTCTACTGTAGATGTTTCTGAGGGTGAATTAAAAACCTATTACGATAGCCATAAAGATGATTTCAAGAGAGATGCAACTATCTCACTTGATTATGTAACTTTCCCAATAACGCCTACTGCCGAGGATATTGATGAAATTAAAAGTGAATTAGATGTAATTGTAGATCGATTTGCCAGTACTCAAAACGATAGTATTTTTATAGATGCTAATTCTGAAACCAATAATAACTTTCAGGTTTTTAATCCAAAATCAATTTCAAAAGAAATTGAAGTAGAAGATCTTGAATTAGGAAAGGTAGTTGGGCCAATCCATGAAGGTGATTTTTACAGACTTTATAAAGTTATTGATATCACGGAGGATTCTGTAAATACATTCGCCAGGGCAAGTCATATTTTGATAAAAGCTGACGATACCAATAAGGCTGAGTCCAGAAGTAAAGCTCAGGATATCTTAAATCAAATTAAAAATGGAGCTGATTTCGCAGAAATGGCGCAGCAATATGGTGAAGATGGAACCAAAGCTGTGGGTGGTGACTTAGGTTGGTTTGATGATAAAACTATGGTTGCTGAATTTAATGATGCGGTAATGAATGCCAGTTCTTTGGGTTTAATTCCAAAATTGATTGAAACACAATTTGGTTTCCATATCATTTCAGTAACAGGTTTGAAAAATAACAAAAACTTCCTAATGGGGGTAATTGAAAAAGAAATTGTTCCTAGTGATGATACCAGAAATGAGATTTACAGAAAAACCACTCCCTTCGGTAGTGACAGATCAAAAGAGAACTTTATGAAAGCTTCTGAATTGGATTCATCAATTATCCGATATCAGGCACTTAATATCAATAAAGAAGCTCAATCCATTAATAATATTTATGACAGAAATGTTAGAACTATAATTACCTGGGCATTCAGAGAAGCTGAGGTAGATGATGTTTCTGAAATTTTGGAGTTAGAAGATCAATATATCATTGCCCTTATTACAGGAAAAACTGAAGATGGAATTGCTGAATTTGAAGATGTGAAAGATGAAATAAAAAGAATTCTTTCAAAAGATAAGAAAAAAGAAGAACTACTAGCCAAAATTGGTGGTTTGAGTGGAACTGTAGATGAAATAAGACAAGCTTATGGTCCAGGAGCAATTGTATCTTCAGCTACTGATATTTCATTAAGCAGCACAACTTTAGGATCGGTTGGTTTTGCACCGGTAACTATCGGTACTGTATTCTCAATGGCAGCTGGAGAATCTTCAGGACCAATTGCAGATGAAAATGGTGTTTTAGTAGTAGAAGTAGATAAAATAGATGAAGCTTCTGAACTTGCAGAATATTCTATTTATAAACAACAGCTTGAAAGCGCACAAAATAACATTAATACTGTTACACAAAAAATTTCAAGTGTAATCAGTGAGTATGCTGAGGTTGAAAATGAATTGTATAAGTATTATTAAGTAGAAAAATAATTTAAAAAATGCCATGGAAATAAATTTCCATGGCATTTTTTTGTTCTTGTCTTTTTTATCTACTCTCTACTATCTTAAATCTTCGGGTAATCATTTCACCTTCTTCATCTATTAAAATTAAAGTATGTTTCCCAGGTTTAGGCTGAAGACCCATTTCATGGATACGTTTAGTTGTCCCTAGAAACTCATCATCCAAATGCCAATAAATAGTGGAGGACACTTTTCTATGGGCCAATTCAAAAACTGCTTTACCTAAAGTACCATCCAACTCCCGAGGAATGATGATCTGAGCATTTTTAGGAGGATAAATCACCTGCATGGCATTCGATTTCATTTGTAATTGTTGATTGCAATCCTCCCGGAATGGTGGAACTGTCTTATAAAATGCATTCTTCGATTTAAAATACCATTCCTGAATTGGAGGCAATACAAAATACGGTTCATGCCTCATATTATTCACAGATTCACATTCGCTCGTTACCTGTAAATTCTCAGAATTACTCAAATGGACTAACTTTTCATAGGGACAAACCTTTGTACGTATTCCCACAGCTGGAATATCTAATGAATCCACATTCCGACAAAGTTCACTTGCTAAATGCCCACTATTTCTACAGATTCTTGCTTTTTCCAATTCATCAAAGGGAGGGGTAAACCAATCAGAATTGGGCAGAAGATTGAAAAGATCAAACAAAATTGGTGCTGCAGCGGAAAACCCTGTCATTCCTGGTCTTCCTTCTCCATCTGCATTTCCCACCCATACACCAACCACATATTCAGGATTTAAACCTATAGCCCATGCATCCCGGTGTCCAAAACTAGTTCCAGTTTTCCAGGCAATCTTTTTAGAAGTCTCGAACAATTCCCATGAAGATTCAGAATCCGGACGGTAAACCTCTAACATAGCCTGAAAAGTAAACCAAATGGAAGCTGCACTTAATCTGGAACTTTTAGTGGTTGCTGTAGCTACATCTTCTTCCAAAACCTCATTATTTTTATAACAGGCACTTTTCCAATCATTTCTGGAATAGTGATAAGGAGTATGTTCATGAAAGTTATTAAGAGTTCGGGCCATACTTCCATAAGCAGCAACCAAATCCCACAACTTTGCTTCTGCCCCACCAAGAATTAGGGAAAGGCCGTAATGATTTGGACCTTTATTAAGCGTAGTTAAGCCAAAATCCTGTAGTTTTAAATGAAACTTCTCCACACTATAATCCTGCAAGAGTTTAACTGCGGGGACATTAAGGGAGCGAGCTAAAGCGAGATTGGCTTTTACAGCGCCTTCATACGATTTATTAAAATTCTTAGGGGCAAAACCATTCAAATACATTGGAACGTCTTCTAAAAGCGTTCCTGGAAGAATTAGACCCTCATTGAGCATGGAGCCATATAAAAAGGGTTTTAATATACTTCCTGTACTTCTGGGAGCCATAATCACATCAACATCATCACCATAATCCGAGCTCCCTTCAATAGAAGTATTACCCACGTATGCCAGGGTTTTTCCAGAAGCTACTTCAATGATAATAGCTGCGGCATTATGTATTTCATTGTTTTTAAGATGCTGGTAATGATTATTGATTACCTTGCTCGTCCTCCTTTGCAAATGACCATCCAGTGTTGTCTGAATTTGTTTCCCAGCAAAACCTTCATTTAGAGTTCTTGTTAATAGATGAGGAGCATCCATAGGAAGTTTTACTGGTGCTCCGGGAAGTCGTTCACTTTTGGCTAATTCATATGAAAGTGAATCTAAAACACCCTTGTGGAATAATTTTTTCAGCAGACGATCCCGTTTGTTCTTTAATATTTCCTGGTTTCTTCCGGGAAAAATTAGACCAGGCTGGTTGGGCAATACTGCCAGAGTAGCCGCTTCTCCCCATGATAGTTGCCATGGAGATCGCCCGTAATATCTCCATGCAGCAGCCTCTAAACCAACAATATTACCTCCAAAAGGAGCATAAGAGGCATATTTCCCTAGAATCTCAGCTTTACTAAACTTTATTTCCAGTCTTGTAGCTAATATTATCTCTATAAATTTTTCAAGAAAAGTCCTTGAATTTCCCTTTCTGGATAACCTGATCGTTTGCATGGTAAGCGTACTTCCCCCACTCACCACCCTACCCGATTTTATATTCTGATAGGTAGCTCTAATCAAAGAAAAAGGATTAAACCCAATGTGCTTATAAAAATACTCATCCTCAAAAAAACGGATGGACGTTTCGAACTTCAAAGGAACTTCTTCCATTTCAGGAAACCTCCACTGTCCATCCTGAGCAATAGAGGCACTCATTAAATTACCTTCAGCATCCTTTAATATAGTAGCTGTGGGATCATTAAACAGGTGATCAGGTAAACAAAAATAATATCCGATTAAAGCAGTAAAAAGTATTCCTAAGAAGAAATACTTATGTTTTTTCCCAAATTCTAAAAGGTATTTAATGTTAATCAAAATTCTAATTTTTTCATCACAAAAGACAATAATCGGTGAAAAGCATCTCAATTCCTTACACTGTTTTGGAATTATTTGTTGGGAATGACCCAAATTTTAAATTCAATGCTTTTAAAAGGTATTTCAATATTAAAAATTCCCGGTATAATTAAAATTTCCCCTTAAATTTTTATTTTTTTTACCATATTTGGGGGATTTTAAAAACTAGACGATTTTCTGCGCAAAGAATCCACACATGAAGAGATTACTATTTTTGTTGATTTTCATTGGATCACTGATAATAACACCAACCTTAAATTTATTTGCTTCTGAACTGACAAATACAGCAGCAGTAACAAATGAGCTCAGTATCTCTTCTGGAGGTGAAGGAGATGTACATCATTTACCTTCTGGATTTTCGGTAATTCCATTTGCTATACTTTTATTGATGATTGCCACTGGACCATTATTTTATGAGCATTTTTGGCATAAAAACTATCCTAAGGTTGCCGTTTCCCTAGCTGCGGTAGTAGTAAGTTATTATTTGTTTTTCCTTCACAATACACATGGGCCTGTTCATGCCTTATTTGAATATTTCCAGTTCATAGCCCTGCTTACAGGACTCTATATTGCTTCAGGAGGAATTTTAATAGAAATTGATAAAGAAGGGAAACCTTTGCTGAATGTAATTATTCTTTTTTTAGGTGCCATCATAGCAAATGTAATAGGGACTACAGGGGCATCCATGTTGCTTATCCGTCCTTTTATCCGATTAAATAAACATAGAATTAAGGCATATCATGTTATCTTTTTTATCTTTCTGGTAAGTAATATTGGTGGTAGCCTTACTCCTATTGGTGATCCTCCTTTATTCCTCGGATTCCTAAAAGGTGTGCCCTTTTCGTGGACATTAACTCATAATTTCCCAGCCTGGATTTTTGCAGTCATTATTTTCTGTATTCTATTCTTCTTTTTTGATAAAAGAAACAAAGAAGATAATCCTTTGTTTGCTGGGGAAAAAGTGGAGCACTCAGGGAAAGTTTCGATTACAGGTGCAAAAAATTTCCTTTGGTTGGGAGTTGTGATTGCAGCCGTTTTTCTTGATCCTAATGTAGATGGATTTGAATGGGTTCCCAGCATTCATTATGATGGGCAGAACTTTTCATTTGTTAGAGAAGTCATCATGCTTTCTGTGGCATTTATGTCCTATAAATTTGCTAACCCATTGGCATTGAAAGGAAATGAATTTAATTTCGAACCAATCAGAGAAGTGGCATTTATCTTTATCGGTATTTTTGGCACCATGATGCCAGCACTTGAATTAGTAGCAAATTTTGCGGGGTCTGAAACAGGAAGTGCCTTAATTAACCACAATACATTATATTGGGGAACAGGTTTAATTTCAGGTATTTTGGATAATGCTCCAACTTACCTTAACTTTTTCGCTGCTGCACTTGCAGCCCAGGGAGGATCAATTAATATCCCTGCAGAAGTAGTGAATTTTTCATATGGTGAAGGTTATGTTAATTCAGTTGTACAACTTACTGCTATCTCCGTAGCTTCAGTATTCTTTGGAGCGATGACTTATATTGGAAATGGGCCTAACTTTATGGTAAAGTCAATTGCCGAGCAGGTGGGTATTCAAATGCCTTCTTTCTTTGGTTATATCCTCAGGTTTTCAGTACCGATATTATTACCAATTTTATTTATCGTCTGGCTGGTATTTTTCGCATTTTTATAAAAAAATTTCCGTTCAAGTAAAAAATTAAAATCTTGCATTACCCTTTTTCGTAAATTTGTTTATGGGGAAAAGGGTATTTTTTTTATCTGCATTTATTTATTTGATTTTTTCGGTTCAGGTTTTTGCCCAGAATACCTTAACCATAGCACAAATGCAGGCTGACCTTGCCTACCTCAAAAATTTAATCCTTACTACACATCCAAAACCTTTCGCCTATTTAAGTTATAAGGAACTTGAACAGGCCTTTAAAGAAGCTGAATTGGCCATTGATCAAGATCAAACGCCATTGGAATTTTCCATAACTCTTTCTGAGCTAACCGGAAATTTAAAGGATACACATTTTAGAGTAGTAATTAACCAAGCATTTAACTCTTATCTGAAAAAAGGTGGCTTTTACCTTGATATGAATATCAAAATATTGTCGGGGAAAATGTTTCTGATTAATGATAGAGAAAAGCAGATTAATAAAGGAAGTGAAATACTGGCGATTAATCATATCCCTTCTAAAGAAATCATTAAACAACTCTCTAAATTGAGTCTTACCGAAGGAGATGTGACCTCTACCAGATTTCGAATTATTGAATCCTTTTTTAAGATGTTTTACCCAATGGTTTATCCATTAGATAGCATCAATCATTTAAAAATAAAATCTTACCCTTCTGGTGAGTTAGAGGAAGTTTTGATTTCTTCATATAAACTGGGTTTAGAAAAACAAAAGGATAATCATAAAAAACAGAAAAAGCAGTATCCGTTTGAATTAAAGTTTTGGAATAATGGGGCAATTGCTCAGCTAATCATCCGATCTTTTTCTGATGGAAAAGACAAGGATTTTAAGCGTTTCATTAAAAAATCATTTATCACATTTCAACTAAGAAATACCAAAGCACTAATTATTGACCTGAGAAATAATGGAGGAGGTTCTCAACAACGGATGAATTACTTGTTTTCTTATATTGGAGGAGAGGATCAAATTCTTGCCAATACTATTCTAAAGCAAAGTGAACTGTCCAGAAAACTATTTAGAAAGCGTTTTCTTTATTGTGGTAGTCTTATTGCCCCTATTATTGAGAAAGAAACCGGAGAAGGCCAACAAACCAGGGGCGCCATAAAAACTAAAATTGGAGAGTTTGATACCGCCTATTTTAATAATCCTGCCAGGTACAAAAAGGATTTAGTTTTTAAAGGAAAAACTTATGTTTTGGCCAATGGTCTTACAGGCTCGGCAAGTGCACTCTTTTCTGCTGCTATCCAACAAAAAGGGCTTGGAAAAGTAATTGGAGAGGAATGTATGACTACTGTAGATGGTACTTTTGGAATGTCTTTAAATGATAAGCTACCCGAATCTAAATTACCATTAGTGATATCTATAATGAGGTTTAATCTTAATAATGATTTCAAGTACTCTCCTGAGCCATTTCAACCCTATTATTTTGTAGAGGAGAAATTAGAAGATTTAATTGTTGACAAAGACACTCAGCTTGAATTTGCTTTAGATCTGATTAGAAATGAATAACTAATAGTTACTAAAAAAAATCATTTCAATTTAAAAAAAAGAGCGCTTCCCTGTCATGATATGAAATCCGAAAAATGAAATGACTGAATAGATAAATAAATGAAATGGCTTAAGCCCTCTGTAAAAATTGAACTCAATTTGATTAAAAAAACATATTTCGCAATTCTCTTTCCCCAAGGCAACATTTAATCCTGCCAACGACATTCCCATAAACCCAATTACGAATAAGATAAAGCCCAGTTTTTTCATTTAGTTTCAGTATTATTTTAGTAGATGGTGTAATATCAACTATCAACTGAATAGCTAAAATTTAATGCCAGGTACAATTCTCAATCAATAATGGATTGTTAAAATTTAGTTAAAAAATAACTGAGACAATATCATAAACTTACATCACTATAAATCAGATAATTACAATCTTAATTTAAATAATAAAAAAGAGGAGAAGTTATTGAGGGAAAAAAAACGGAACAATAGACTGCTATTAAAATCCAAAATGTAGAAATTTTCCTCAAAAATCTATATTTTGGATTAAACTCATATTTAACTACATCTGAGGTTTATACCTGGATTTTTGAAAAATGTCCTGAGCTTTATTCAAATCCATAAGCGCTTTTAAATCAACTTCAGGGTTTTTCCTTTGATATTGTTTGATAATCTCCCAACCTAGCCATCTGCCAATTCTAGGTGGGCAATTATCAGCAATCTCTGGAGTTGCTGGCCTTTCTCCAACATACCTGTTTTTATCATCACTGCTGGTTTTATAAAACACATTATCTACTACAAAAACCCCAAAAATGCGATCCTGATACTGTTCACACCAATTCATCTGAGCAATGGAATACCCAAGCAAAATGGAGTCACTTTTATAAGGCATCAGTTTATTGGTAAACTCTATGGCTTTTCCATAGTAAATCATATCTGCCAATAGGGTTTTATCTTTAAAATCGTAGTTATTGTATTTCTGGCTGATATACATAAGCGTATTCGGCACAATATAATCTTTTTCCAACCGCCTTAAAATGTACTGAGGAGTATTTTGTGGAAAATAAGTCCCCTGCTCTCCAGTAAAATATTCCAACCCAATTACTACCACACTATCCGTAATGAATAAATCCTTACCAAAGCCAAAAGCGCCAAACCCGGAAACAGAAGTGTAAATCTTAGGAATCACAAAATCCGGGTAATAGTATTTGGCCAGACGAAAGGCCAGTTCAAACTCTTCCTCCACATCTTTCATATCTCCAAAAACTTTCTCCGTATCCATCAGAAGTGTATCCGTATGTACATCCGAGGCCAATTCATATATCGTATTTATTAAAATGGAATCATGTGGATAATTGCTTCGCTTAAAATACAGTTCGGCAAATTTTGGATTTTGATTGATAAAATTTGCGATGCTTTCCTTTGACTTTGGCTTTAAAAGCTCGTTTTCAATTCTTGTGAATTCCACATCAATCTTTGGAATTTGTGAAAGATCAGGAATGCTTTCCTCCTCTACTGAACAAGCTGAAAATAGAATGGGGAATAAGATAAAAGCTGAATAAAAAATTAACCTTTTGTGCATATTTTAATTTGAAAAATCAAAAAAATAAAGAACCTCGAAGGCTCTCATTTAATTTACGCAAATATCATGAAAAATTGCTTTATTCTAAATTAGTATTTCAATCATCTTTAACATCAATCAACAGAACTTTAAATCATCCAATTATCAATGCCCAAACCCTTCCTTTTGGAACCATTTTTTCATGACCAATTCAGCTTCTTTTCCAGTAGGAATAAAACGCCTGTCTTCAATATTCACTTTCTCCAAAGTAGAGGGCCATTTCCACCAAAAAATCCCTTTACACCAGTCACTTTTTTCAAGAGCTGAAAAAACAATTTCATAAGCCTTTGCCTGATGTTGAGTGTTGGATAATTGTTTGCCGGCATCCGCATGAGGAGTTATCCAGGGAGACTCAATACTTCTAAAGCCTATTTCAGTCAATATCACAGGTTTCTGATGTGTTTTAGCTACCTTTTCTAAAGTATTCAATACCTTGGTAAATCCTTTTTGTAACTCCTTTTCAGAAGCGTTTTCTTTATCAGAAAGTGGATAATAACAGCTTATGCCTATATAATCCAATTCATCCCAAAATTTTATATTTTCAAATTCCTCCCCCCAATTGGCCGAATACACTAACTTCCCCCCATATAACTTCCTGATTTTCCCAATAATCTCCCGCCACTTTTTATCATGAGATTGGGTGGTTTTAGCGAATTCCGTCCCAATACAGAGCATCTCTATTCCATGAATCTCAGCCAGCAACGCATAATGCCTGATCCAGCAATAATAGTATCGAAAAAATTTATCCCAATCCTCCTCACTTTTCATTTCCACATCTCCTGGCCAACTTCCCCTTCCCAGCCAAACCTGAGGTTTAAGTATAGTAGCCAGTCCAAGCTTTTTGGCTTGATAGGCCACATGGATTACACTTTCATCATTTTCACTCCCAGCCCTATTGGTGATAGGAAAAAAACTGGGAATTTCAGGATCTCGCATATAAGAGTATGGCACAATAGTTACCGCATTTCCACCAATATTTTTAAATCTTTCCAATGATGTAGCAGCATGATTGGAGATATAGCCATTGTAAATTTGATAGCCTTCATGGGTAAAATTCACCCCTTTATAAAAGTCAAAATGATGATTGTCTAAATTCGGTTTTGTAGGTTCTTCATAATGCTTAGAAAGATATTTCTTCCAATTTTTTTCCAATGTTGATAAATCTTTACTTAGCGGATTCCAGTTTTTGTATTTGTTCAAAAAATTATCCTTCCCCCATTGTTCTATTAAGAATTCAACCAAAAGAGCTGAAGCACATCCAAATACAACTTCCGATTCTTTTTCAAATATTTCAGGGTTTGCCAGTTCAGAAATAGTGGGCAAATTACCCGAATAAAACAACTTACTTCCCCAATAGCGAAAGCCTTGTCTTTGCCAGTTTTTGGTAAAATGAATAGCCAGTCCTTTTTCCATAAAATTAAGCTCCGGTTTTCCTAAAAGCTTCCTTATGACCAATTCATTTTCCATCTGGAGATAGTTGCCTTTGTACTCCCTATTCAACACCGCATGTATTTCCATGCTGACATGATCAATATGAACCTGGTCCGTATTCCCGGTCATTAAACCCTTTCTTTCAGTAGAAGGATAAATCACATAATTGATTTTGAATTCATTATTCTCTCCTGTATCTGTAAATTGAGTTAATTCCTTAAGATAGCCTTCACAATTTTGACTTATTTGCTCTAAACCTTCTTCAGAAATGGTTGCATCATAGGATTTAAAGTTGAAGTGGATGGATTGGTATTTAGAAACCTTTTCTGAATTTAATTCAATATGTACAGCTTTATCCACCTGCCACTTGTTATCAGGGTTTTGTGAAAAATCTCCAATGATAATCCTTTCCTCCTTTTCATAAATTTCATAACCCCAGGAATTCCAAACGAATATGGCTGAGGTATTCGAAATTATCTTTAAAATTTCTTCCTCATTTACTCCGGTTGCCAGACTTATTGGCAAATTGGGATTAAAAGGATTTGGGAAAGAGGAGAATTGAAAAACATTGGAGGGATCAGTAAAAGCCTTATCTGCAAATTCAAAACCTTCAGGAATAGTATTCAGAGATAATTCTGGAATTAACCGTTCTATCCATGGATTGCCCGTTACTGTGCCAACCAGGTAAAGCGGACGCTTCCCTAAATCATTTTGGGATACCTGTTTGGCTTCTTTAAGTTCAAAGGAAATATCAGGTGCATCAGACCTTAAACTTTCTATTTGGCTAACAAATTTGTCCGAATTCACTTCCTTTTCGAATCCATAAACCATAAGTACCTTTTTATGATTTCGAAAAGCCCGAAACAAATCTCTTCTACTTACTTCCTTTAAATTCTCCTGCCCAGCAGCAGATTCCTGACCTCTGGAGCTATTGCAACCCCAAAGTACCACACAGGAGATGATGACAGCCAAATAGATATTTCGCATAATGTTTATGTTAATCATTTTAGATTTTGCTAGAACGAAAGCAAATTAGGCTAAATATTGAATCTGCTTTCAGCTATCAACAATATTAAAGCAAAATCAGTTTTCCCTTCCACTAATTAGCCCATCCATTAAATCCACAAATAATTCAGTACTGGGAAGTGGTGCATCATTATTAATTAGCAATTGGTTTTTATAAACCAAATATCTCGGAATTTTATCTAATTCAAACTACTCTAAAAATTCTGAATGAGGACCAACTCTTATATGTTCCTCTCTATCCATGCTATAATTCAGAATAGCTTTTCTCCATTGATCAATATCTTCATCAATAGATACCATTAAAAAACTTGCTCCTAAGGCAGTAAATTTTTCTCTATTTTCTTTTGATCTATGAAACTCCAGCATACATGGTCTACACCAGGAAGCCCATAAATCAATCACCAAAATAGAATCATTATTTGCTATGATGCTATCTAATTTATTTTCCTGTTTTTTTATATCCTTAGCGATACCCGCCTCAAAAGCACTCATTTTTTCAAATTGATCAGCTAAAGTAAGGTCAGTCTTAAGATCTCGGGCTAATGAATCGGAGATAGAAACATCCAGCTTTGGAGCATAATGAATCCAAAAAGTTTTATTATAAGGTATAGAAGCGAGATAATTCCTTGTAATATTGGTCTGGTCAATATTTTTCTGCTTGCCAAATTCTATGTTATTGACTATTAAGTCAACATTTGTTTTGTGAACACTCCGATCTTTATGAAAGCTTGAAATAACACACCTGGAATGAAAAAGTCCATATTTTCCATCGTAATTCCTATAGCTAACTGCCTGATCCACTTTGGTATGCAGAAAATTAGATTTTGCTGTACTTTCAAATTTCAATATGGCATAATCAGCGGAATTGATATAGAAATAACCAGAATAAACAGCATCCTCGATCTTATTTGATTTATGGTCAGATATAGAAAGCATTCGATAAGCAATTTTATACACCTCCAATCCGTCCATTTCAATTAATCCTTCCCAAGTGAAATCTATATTTTTTTTTCTTGTACTTACAAAATTTTCACATCCTTTTAAAAGATTTATCACTTTTCTTTTATTTCTGGGATGTTGTTTTAAAGCGGCAATATCACCCTTAAGAACCGCCTCTAAAGCCATAGGATAATGCGATCCTTTCATCAAATCGGTTTGATCAAAACTTCTCCGTAATTCATTCACCTCAAATTTATCCTTATTATTCTCATACTTCTCAATTTTACCATAGCCCTTTTTCTTATAAATGTCAATTTGCGCATCTATAATTCTACAATACTTATCGTTATGCTTGCAGGTATGTCGGTAAAAGCTTTCTAATAAGACAGGGTCCCTAATGTAGTTCTTCTTTATGTTTTTAAAAGCTCTTTTTACAATTTCTTCTGGTTCCAAAGATGTGGATACAATATTCATTTCCTTCAGAATAATTGCAGATGGTTTTAAAAGAATTTCAATATCCTCCTCCTCATAAATCATTTCTTTTGACGGATAACCAATAGCACTTATTTGAAGAAGAATAGACTCCTGAAAAGGAATATATATCAGAAAACTTCCCTCTTCGTCTGACACAGTGCCAAAATTACTGCCTTCAATACTAATGTGGGCAAAAGGAACAGGAATGTTGGTCTTTTCATTTTTGATGATTCCTGAAATTTTGACCTTTTCCTGAGAGAATACCAGAATACAATTAAATAGGAAAACACAGTGAAATAGCAGTATTTTCGAATACATAATTCAGTTGAACATTAGGAATTCCTTCCGTTAAAAATAATTTCAAAGCGCCTTAGCGAAAACTGGTAGTTGATTAATCCTGTCGTAATTTTTTGTGGTGGTATTATAGCTTAAGAAAATATGGTCTACTCCGTTTGTTACACAAGCGAATGGAGCATTATAAGACTGATTGTATGCCATTGTTTGTTTGAGCACAGCATCATTCATTTTAATGTGGGGAGCCTTGCATTCCACCAAAAGAAATGGTTTTCCATTTCGGGAATAAGCCACCAAATCAGTTCGTCTTTTAAGTGTATTGTATTGATGTCCCTTTTCAATTTGTATAAGACTTTTAGGGTAATCTTCATTTAAAAGAAAATGAATAAAATGTTGCCTTACCCATTCTTCGGGAAAAAGCAAAACATATTTCTTCCGAATGATATCAAGAATGTAAATCTTTCCTTCTCTTTTTTGAAGTTTGTGGTCAAATGGAGGTAAATTAAGTTTCAATTTGGTAGTTGACTTAAAGTAAAAAGATGGACAGAAATAGCTTTTATAATAGTTTCTACCACAACTTGATTGTTAATAAAATAATTCTTCATAAAAATAGTCCTGGGACTTAAAGACTTTAAATTGTGCAAAAAAATCTTCTATTCCAAAAAATTTTTATGCCTGTTATGCTAAAATGGATGTTTATGTTTTTTTTAACTCAAAAAATTAAAGTGTTTACATTTTTGAAAAAATCAGTTAACATACAACCATTAAATTTACAAAAAAATAATACCAAATGGACAAAGGAGCTTTCTTAATACTTCTATTTCTTTTTTCTGGGATTCATCTTAGCAATGGGCAAACAAGCGTAACCCCCTTAACAAACGCCCACTCCCATAATGACTATCACCAAAATGAACCATTGTCTGGAGCTTTAAAAAATGGATTTACCAGTGTAGAGGCTGATGTATTATTAATTGATGGAGACCTTTATGTTGCCCATAACAAGCCTATTGGTAAAAATAATCTGCCTACTCTGGAAACACTTTACCTGAAACCTCTTTACGAAAGAATAACTTCCAACAATGGCAAAGTTTATCCGCATTATGAAGGTGTTTTTTATTTGATGATCGATTTTAAAACAGATGCAAATAAGACTTATGAAAAGCTCGAGGAAATTTTAGAAAAATATTCAAATATTTTGACTCGATGGGAAAATGGCAAAATATTACATGGCCCTGTAGAAATCTTCATTTCTGGAAATCGCCCTATAGCAACTGTTTCTGCGCAAAAAGAAAGGCTAGTAAGCCTGGATGGACGGCCTGAAGATTTGGGTAAAAATATTAGCCCGGAACTTATGCCTGTTATTAGCCAGAATTTTAATACTATTTTAAAATGGAATGGGAAAAAGGAGATCAAAAAGAGCGAGCTTGCAAAACTAAATACTTTGGTCAAACAGGTGCACGCTGAAGGAAAAAAACTCAGACTTTGGGCCTCTCCTGATACCTTAATTGGCTGGGAAGTTTTATACCATGCTGGGGTAGATTTAATCAATACAGATGATCAGAAAGGGTTAAGAAAGTTTTTATTGTCGCAAAAAGATGAATAAGGGAAACCCTTGTGCTTCCCTTAATTCTTTAATAAGATTAATCTTCCACTTCTCCAATCATTTCTATTTCAACAGCGATATTCCCTGGTAATGAACCCATTCCAACGGCAGCTCTGGCATGTTTGCCTTTCTCACCAAATATTTCTACCATTAAATCAGAATAACCATTGATCACTTTTGGCTGATCTACAAAGTCTGAAGTAGCATTTACCATTCCGGTGACCTTCACAATCCTTTTAACTTTACTCAAATCTCCCAAAGCATCCTTTAATACAGCAATCTGCTGAATACCAGTAAACCTGGCAGCTTCATATCCTTGTTCTATAGTCAGGTCCTTACCCAATTTACCAACTACATTTTTTCCATCAGGTTTTTTAGGACCTTTCCCAGATAGAAAAATAAGATTCCCTGTTTTTACAAAGTTCACATAATTAGCTACAGGTTTTCCCGGAACAGGCAATGTGATTCCAGCTTTTTCTAGCTTTGCTTCAGGCGTATCAGTTTGGGCAATCAGGTTTATCCCTGAAAATAAAATAAAAATAGGGAGTAAAAAATACTTCATCATTATTAAAATTTTTAGTGCATGTGTTTAAAAAATAATGATAAAGTTAGGGAACTCCGGCAAAAATTGTAATAAGCCAAAAACCTTAGTTTTCAACTTACCAACAGATAATAGCATCGAAATTCTAAGTATTTATGGCAGAAAACAGCTAAAATTGAAAAGGCTCCGGAAAATAATCTCCCGAAGCCTTAATCCCTCACCTTCATACAAAACACCATTTAATAGCAGCAAAAGAGTATTTTTAATATGTAGAAGGAAATAATAGAAATAATATAGGGAAGGTAATATGTTTATTTTCAAATAATTAATGGATACTCATTTCCTTAATCAGTGCTGTATGCTGGGGAAAAAGTTCAAGTAATTCACTTTCCTTTGCCAATTCAAAATCTGCAAAATCGAACCCTGGAGCAACTGTACAGCCGACCAAAGTGTAACTATTGGGTTCATTTACTTTGGCACCAAACCAGGCTCCAGCAGGAATTACTCCCTGAAAATTTTCTCCATCTTCAATATTTGGACCTACACTAACAATTTGAAGTTTTCCATCAGGCAAAATCATATGGATACTTACTGAAGTCCCTGCATAAAAATGCCATATTTCATCTGAGGCAATTCTGTGAAACGCTGAAAATTCATCCCCTTTCAATAAAAAATATATAGCAGTGGAGAAAGCCCTATCACCACTATAGCGGGCAGGCAATGCATCCTTATTAATTTCTTCCTTACTTTTGTAAGTTTCTTTAAAATACCCTCCTTCAGGGTGGGCAATTAGTTCGAGTTTTTCAATCCAATAGGATGCTTTCATCATTTGTAAGGTTAATATTTGATTTATCCAATCTCCAAAAAATATAGGGAAATAAGTTATAATTTTCAAGGATAAAACTTTTGGTATGGAAGTCAATATCCAGATATGCAAAAAATTAAAAATTTAGTTTTTATGGTTAAAAATTAATTAAGAGAAATTAACATTTCCAGCCCAATCTTTCAACAGAAATTACAAATCCATGAAAATTTCATTAAATTCAACAAAAAGAATTTAACAGCAATAAGGGCAATAAATACAATATAAATACTATTTTTTCAAATTACCTATAAAATAAATCATGGTTAAGCAAGGCTTTATCAACTACCCTTTATCGATTTAATTAATAAATAACACTTCTCTTGGAACAATTAATCCTACTTAGAGATTATTAATTTGACTATTATCTATTATATTGTAATAATTTCTTAAAGTTTTTTTGTATGAAATCCAATCATTGACCTCCTTTAAGATTTTTTTAAGTTAACAACAACCAGTATTTTTTAATCAGCAACGACAAACCAGTTACCTATAGATTTATGGATTTTTAACTTTACTTAATTCAATGAGAAGAATGAAGACTTCAAGTGTAATTTTGGCCGTCAGTGCCCTCCTATTTTTAGGATGTTCCAGTTCCAAAGACTACTTAATCGAATCAGACTACAGCTATCATGGAAAATTTAGAAAGTATAAAACTTTTACTTTCGTAGATCAAACCAGTTCTGAGGAAAACAAAGCTATTTACAATCCCTATATTGAAGATGCCATAAAGTATCGTATGAAATTACAGGGTTATAAATACACGGAAAAAAAGCCTAGCTTATTAATTTCGTATAGAATGTTTTTTGATGATTTTGAATTCATGGGTTATAACCAGCCCGATATTGAATCGTGGTCCAAGAGAGGCGATGATGAAGAAGATTATGATCCCATAGAATATGGATTAAGAGAAGGAACACTTTTAATATTATTGCATGATAGAAAACAAAGAAGGGTAATCTGGCAGGGTTATGCTGCTGGAGTTTTCGGAAATCAGGATTTTGACAATGAAAGATATCTGAAAAGGGCCGTACGATCTATTTTTGATCAGTACAGATTCTTTGCCGATGGATATATGGTAAAAAATCAGGAAGTGGAATAATAACCTTCCTTTCAATTAAAAAATAAGGCAGTGAAATGAATTTCACTGCCTTATTTTTTATATGGAAATTAGTTGCTTCAAAGAGTCCTCCCCATTGGAATTGTAAAAAGATATTTCTTTATCCAGATTTAGCTGTTTTCATTTTTATTTCAAATCATGTAATTTAGAAATTAAATATTCAGGAAATTATTTGTGCAAGGAAATAAGGAACTCCCACCAAAATATTATCTCACCTACTTCGAAGAAGTAATTTCTTTTCTATTAGATAAAAGTCAACACCTTATTGCCGAAAATGAGTTTGAATTCATTTATGCTTTCCAGAAATTACCTGAAAATGCCAAATGCCTATACTTAAGATTAATGAACAGAAGGGGGTTTTTCTTTCGGTTTGAAAAATTCAACTATTCGGAAATTGAAGAAATTGATAAAGCACTGGAAACCCTAATTGAAAATGATTTCGCTACCAATATTTCAGTAGAATTAGAGGAATTTAAATTTGATATCCTTCAAATTTTTAATAAAGGTGAAATTATTAAAATGCTTTCCACAACTGATTTTGAACCTAAAACCTATAAAACTTTAAGCAAAAATGATCTTTTGGAATTTGCCTTTAATGAACTTTCTCTTTTATCCATTATAGAAGAAAGCCAGCAATTTGGAAAGGTTATAAAGCAAAATTTTATTGAAGAAACTGAAATGCTTTTGTTCTTTTATTTTGGCTCTTTACATGGGGAAATGACAAGTTTTGTAGTGAGGGATGTTGGTAATTTGAAATATGAGTCCCTAGATCAGGAATTGATGACGTCTTATTTTAAAAACAGAAAAGAGGCAGAAGATAAATATGAGGTCAGTAAAATAAGTCAATTCATTCGGGTCATGATGGACGAAACTTCTCCTGAAGAGGTATACGAGTTTACCTTTAACTGGCTGTCAGATCATAAAGACATTGCCGAGTTGGCAAGGAATCGTTATAATCGATTAGCAGCAAGGGTTGGCAGATGGTTGGAGCAAAGAAAAATGTATGGTGAAGCCATGGGAATTTATTCATTCTCACATGAGCCTCCTTGCAGGGAAAGGAAAGTTCGCATCCTTTATAAGCAAGAAAGATTTGAGGAGGCACTGGATATTTGCCTTACTATTGATGAAAGTCCATTTAATGCTGAAGAAAAATATTTTGCTCTTGATTTTAAAAATAGGATTCTGAATAAGAAGTCTAAGAAAATAGCCACTCTGGTAAAAAATGAAGCAGAGACAATATCCGTTTCAGATATTTTTAAGAATAAAGTTGAATTAGGAGTCTTGGATTACTATGAAACAAAGGGCAAAAAAGGTTTCTTTTCCGAGAATCACCTCTGGAGAGGCTTATTTGGATTAATACTTTGGGATGAAATATTTGAGATGGATCAGGACGCCTTGCATAATCC
>JAHQVQ010000096.1 GCA_019634305.1 Flammeovirgaceae bacterium
AGACCTCCTGGCAAAGTATCTACAACTATGGTTACAGAATCATTAAAATTTAGAATAGGATTTATACTTAAATTAAATACTGCTGTTCCTGGAATACAGATATAATTAGAGTCAGGTTCTACAGAGAATGAGAAAGTTGGAGGGGTAATGGCAAAATCTATATCAGAAATATCGAAGAATATATTATCGGAGGCTTCAACTTTTATTCTAGCATTTTGTGTTATGTTAAAAGGAATGGACACCCTTTCTAAACCATCGTTTTCAGTGGCTAATTTTAGTGTATCTCCATAAGTAAATCCACCATCCACTGATAATAAAATATTTACTTTCTTACAATTAACAGGGCTATTAAAAGTACCTCCTGTATTCCAAACAATATCAAAGTCAGTTCCTGCTTCCAGTGATAGGTTTTTATTAGGACTTGTAACGATAAATGGCCCCAAATTATCCGTCACCTTTATTTTTGTATCTTTATAGGAGACTCCTCCCTTTCCATCTCTTACTGTAAGTCGGAAATTTAAATCCCGGCTATAGGAAGATAAGATTTCCCCAATTTCGGATTCATTCGAAACAAGAGTTTCTATTTTTGGAAAAGACCGAATACCAGATTTTTTTGGAGGAAATGACCTGAAAATTGGCGCATTTCCCGATGGTTGGTTCCATTCCCCAGTTGGCCCTAAATCAAATTGTTCCCAACAATAAGTTAATGGATCATCATCCAAATCAGTGGCATAACCCTGCAATTGAAATGGAGTATTAGCGGGTATAACTAAATCCTTAATTCTTTCTAATGATTCAATTTGAGGAGTATTATTTGGAATAGATAAAATTACCCCACAATCTTTCCCAGCTCCTTTTGTAATAAAATTGCGAATTTCTTCAAAGCTCATTGTATGAAAATATGGATCACTATTATCTTGAAGATTTGGTGGACAAATCCCTGCATATCCCATAATAGTAGAACCACTGGCTGGCTCGTAAGCTGTAGCTGCATTCCTCAGACACGAATAATTATGGGTATGGTGCGCACCAAACTGATGACCTAATTCATGTGCAAAAAGATCGATATAAAAAGCATCTCCAATAGGATTATCGGTACCTGAAGCTCCTGCAGCTTTTTGGGTGGAACAAACAGAAGCAATATATGCATTACCAATTTTGCCTTTTCCAAAAACATGCCCAACATCATAATTATCAAAGCCAATCAAATCATCTATGGTTGATTGATTTTGGCTAACCATAAAAGACCCTCTTCCATTTGAATAAGGATCTTTTGTTGGATCAAGAAATATTAACTTATCATTATTGGCTACCAAAATCAATCTAATTCCCAACTCCCTTTCAAAAATTCCATTTACCCTATTAACAGCAGTTACAATAGCAGCCAAAACACTTGAAGTAGTCCCCCCATGAAAAGTAGAATATTCCCCAGTTGCTGCAACTGCTAATCGGTAAACTTTTAACTGATTACCAATACTGATTTCTTGGGTAGATAAAAGTTGGTTCGGATTATTCCCTGAAACCATTTCATACAAACCCTCCTCTAGTCCTTCTGAATGATTTGAACTTAAAAATTCATTCTTTTTATAGGATTTATAAATATCATCCTCCTCTCCTTCTACAGGATCTATATAAACAGTTTCATTATCATCTTCGATAATGGCGTGGAATCCTTCTGGGGAAAAATCAAATCTTATGGTAAGCGATTCATTATCTTTTCCTCTTCCCACAAATGTTTGAATTTGGGGAAATTTTTCTCTTAAACCAGATTCCATAATGGTAGATTCTTCTACAACAAATTCCTGAAAATCACCATCTGGCATGGGAAAATTGATGGTTTTTATATGGTTTGTACTTCCTGATATTAAAAATTGTAATTGAAATGATTGTAACTTAAATATGGTAGTATTTGAAAATTCTTTATGTAAAGAAGGTGATTCAGAGAGATTATTGACCACTGAAGATGAAGCAGAAATTAATGACCAGGGATTATTATTTTGAGCATAAGCCAAGTTATTAAAAAAGAAAAGCGAAAGAACAAAAGGTGTAAAAAACCTTTTATAAAAATGAATCGCAGTTATAGCACTATTTAAAAATGCCTTCATTAGCCAGTGGAATTACAAGAGTTAAAAAGTATTCAGAATCCTGAAACATCCATTTCTCCAAAACAAAAATTATCCTAAAAATTCAATTAAACCAAATGTAAAAATCTACGAACTTTATTTGTCAGTTAGAAATTATTTAGTCATTAGATTACAAAATGGAGGATAGTAATTTTCCATATCTAGATGGATACAAAACTTAAGAAGACTTGGGTAGTTTTATGAATTCTTTGTGAAATTAAACATATCGAATGAAATCACAAAAATTAAAAGAGGAAGATCAATTTTCTTTGGGTAAAAACTTTTGGTAAGCTATCCTTTTAGGTATTTCCACAACCTCTCTCGGTTGCATACTTCCAATTTCAAATTTCCCAATAGCCGCCCTTATTAATCTTAAAGTAGGGAAACCAACTTTAGCAGTCATTTTTCTGACTTGCCTGTTTTTTCCTTCGGTCAACTCCAAAGAAAGCCAGGAAGTAGGAATGTTTTTTCTAAACCTGATTGGGGGATTTCTACCTGGTAAGTTTTCAGGAGTAGGGATAACATTGGCATTGGCTGGAAGGGTTTTATATACAGATTTATTCACCTTTATTTCTACTCCCTTTGCAAGCTGCTCTGCTGCCTGTTCAGTAACTTCACCATCCACTTGAACCCAATACTTTCGTTTATGTTTAAAGACCGGGTTTAGTAGTTTATGATTGAGTTTTTTATCATTAGTCAGAATCAGTAGGCCTTCACTATCCTGATCGAGCCTGCCAACTGGATAGACATCTTTTGGAAATAAAAAAAGCTCTCCCAATGTAGCCCGACCATTGTCATCGCTAAACTGAGAGAGCATTCCAAAAGGTTTGTAAATGACAAAGTATTGATGCGTTGGAGAAAAATCTGCCATTTATCTATCTTATTAAATTTGTTTTGTTTCTAATGATTCCAATGCTAAATATTCATTCGTTAACAATTTGGGAAAAAGTAATTTTTCAGTATTTCAGCATCTCAATCATTGCTGCGGTCTAGTCGCACTAGTAAAGTACTCTGAATTTAATGGTATTTTCAATAGCCTTCAAATCCTTAATTACCGCTATATCATATTCCTTATCAATATCAGTAATTACATAACCAATTTTCTCATTGGTTTTAAGATATTGCCCTACAATGTTGATATTATGTTTAGCCAACACCTGATTGATTTTTGCCAAAATACCAGAAACATTATGATGAATGTGCAATAACCTGTGCGCATTTTCCAAAATTGGTAATTGTAAATTCGGGAAGTTTACACTATTAAATGTATTACCTGTATTTACATATTCAATGATTTTTCCAGGAACAAATTCTGCTATATTATGCTGAGCTTCCAACGTACTTCCGCCAATATGAGGGGTTAAAATCAAATTAGATAAACCTACCAATTCAGAAACAAAAGGTTCTGAATTATTTTTAGGTTCTTCAGGAAATACATCAACACCAGCACCTCTTAATTTTCCACTTTTCAGGTTTTCGGATAAAGCCTTGATATCCACAATTGATCCTCTTGAAAGATTCAGCAAAATAGCCCCCTCTTTCATTTCTTTAAATTCAGCTTCGCCAATAATATTTTTATTAGATGCCCTTCCATCCACATGCAAACTGATGATATCAGATACATTGAGCAGTTCCTTCAAAGTAGTACATTTCTTAGCATTACCCAAAGCCAGTTTTTCTACCAAATCGTAATAGTAAACTTCAAGCCCCATACTTTCTGCCAACACAGATAACTGGGCTCCAATACTACCATAACCGATTATACCCAGTTTTTTTCCTCTAATTTCAAAAGAGTTAGTCGCTGACTTATCCCACTTCCCTTCATACATGGCTCTAATCTTGTCAGGAAGATTCCTCATTAACATGATAATCTCACTAATAGCCAATTCCACTACACTTCTTGTATTACTATAAGGTGCATTAAAAACAGCAACCCCTTTTTGCATACAAGCCTCCAGATCAATCTGGTTGGTACCTATACAAAAAGCCCCAATAGCCATTAATTTATTGGCACTTTCCAAAACCTTTTTGGTCACATTAGTTTTAGAGCGAATGCCAAGGATAGAAACATTCTTAATTTTTTCAGCCAATTCATTTTCATCTAAAGCACTACTCACTACCTCCACCTGATAGCCTTCAGTAGAATAAGTTTTTTGAGCCTCTGGATGAATATTTTCTAATAATAATACTGTAATTCTATTTTTTGGGTAAGAAATCGCCATGGGTAATTTATTTACATACAACACTTCATCAAAACTTGGAGCCACATGATCTGCCTTCGCAGAAATATGAGCTCTACTTACATTTTCCGTAAAAGCATAAAATCGATCTGCCAGACCAGCTTCCCTGATTTGGTAATCAGTATAACCATCACCAATCACATAGATATCACCATCCAGATCCAAATCCTTCATCACTTTTACTTTGCCATTATCTCCAGCCAAGGGATTGGTTTCATCAAAGCCGGAAATATTTCCTTCTCCATCGAAAGTAAAGGTATTGGCATATATATTCTCCTCCTTCACTCCAAACTGAGTAACAATCGGTGCAATAAAATCCTTAAATCCATTGGAAATAATTAAAACATGATTAGGATTATCCTCAAAAAATACCGCATTTCTAATAATGGAATCCGATACTTTTTTCTTTAACCTGGTTACTAATTCGGATAAATGATCTTTATTAGCTTTTATTAAGTCAACCCTTTTCGACAGCGCTTCTTTGAAAGATAGCGTACCGGACATCGCTTCTTCAGTAATTTCTTTTACCTTATTGGAAATCTCTTCTTTGGCAGAACTGCCGTCATAAACAATTTCACATAACTCATCCAGTGCTTCTACTTTGGTAAAAGTACTGTCAAAATCAATAATAAAATACTTGTTTTTATCCATTACAATTTAAATTAAAACACTGATAACCAGATTATTAAAAGGTAGTTATTGGGAATGGTTAAGGTTTTAAGATATTAAGCAAGGCTTAATTTCGAAGTGCAAAGCTAAAAAGGTTTTTCCTAATTAGTAACATTTACTTATATAAATACTTTTTAATGAGACAGGGGCTAAACCTGATGAGATGAATAAATAATTCCTTTAAAAAGAAAAAGACAAATTCATCAAAAATATCACTTCACCTTTAAATAATTGTGAAGTATTAAGCAGTGAATCCAATCTTTCCGTTAATACCCTATAAACTAAAACTAACACAATGAATCCAAAAGAATTCGAAAAACTTCCATTAAACAAAAAAGGTGAAATTGTATTTCCAAATGGGGAATATATCAATGCGATAAAGCACGATAAATTTGATTTAATGCTATACAGAGTGGCTACCAATTTTTACGAAGTTTGGTATAATCCCAAAAGCCAGCTCGTTCACGATATCGCGCCAGCTATCCATGAAAGATTACATTTATATTCAAAAGTTGATTTAAACAACTTATTAAAAGCATCATGACAAGTTTAGTTTAAAAAAGCAAAAGGCACTTCCGATATTCGAGAGTGCCTTTTTTAATTTAATAAATCATAATTAAAATTTAATGTGATTAGAGCTTTCTCATTCTTCATTCTAAGTTTTTTGTAATAATCCTTTATAAGTACCCAAGCGAAACTTTGGGCTTCAATGGTTTGGCACCTTTGCATTTGATATGATAGGTTGCCTAAACTATGAGAAGCATACCCTCTTAAAGTAAATAAATCGTAGTAAAATTCTAAAAATGACTTCTCTCCTAATTTAAATTCTTCATCTGGATCTATTAAAACATTTCTTCTCCATCTTTCTTTTACTCTTTCAAGTTTTAAAGGAATTTTTCTATCACCCGGTTTACCCAAAATTGCCTCAACACACCTTGTTGCTTGAACAATGGCAGATTCCATTTTAGGTATCAAACTGACCCTTTCCCAAATATTTGGCTCTTGATTAGAATGTTCCTTTAAATGCTCAGGAGTCAATGCACAAATTTGGCAAAACGCATGATTTTGCATTGCTGCAATTATATTTTGACAAGCGATAAAAAATTTATCATCTCTATTTAAAAGGTCAATAAGACTTGCTAATTCACCAAATTTATGATGTGTATAAATATTTTTATACCCTAAAGTTTCCTCCCTTTTCTTTAAATACTTCTGGTTATTAATTTTTTTAGAACTATCGAAGTTATAAATCCAGTCATAATCAAATTCTAAAATCATTTCAAGACTACTTGAAAGTGCAAATGCAATTTCAAAAATAGAAGTACTTGTTTTCCAAAGTTTTTCTTTCTTAATAATAGGATCAACTTTAGCAACTAGTAATGAAAATTCCGCATCACTCGGAGTCCAACAATAGAATTTCTCTAGACCGATATTAAAGAAACTCAGAAATTCATTTTGACATAAAATCTCATCCTTGTTGAACCCAATACCCTCAATAATTGCATATTGCATAATTTCATTGGGAGCATCGATTTGGTTCTTTTGAAAATACTCAAAATTAGATTGTTCTTTTTCCTCAAAAAGTTTATATAATTTAGACTTACTTTTATCCCCACATCTAGTAGTATCACCTGTTTGAGTTTGTTTTTGAAAACTGTCTTTTTGATTATCCTTATTTTTCATTTTTAACTTCCGAAAGTAATCCTCATCTTGTTTGTGTTGAGCTTTAACTTTATTGGCTTTATTCTATCTGAATAACAATGATCTAATAAAAAATTAAAAGATATTTACTTAAATATAAAGATACAATAATTAATAGTTCAAAATTAAAAATTTCCCAAGCAACAAAAAGCCTAAGTAATTAAAAATCAATCACTTAGGCTTTACATTTGTCGGGGCGACAGGATTTGAACCTGCGACCACACGCCCCCCAGACGTGTACTCTACCGGGCTGAGCTACGCCCCGAAAATTTTGGTTTGCAATACTAATTCAAAAATTTAGTTTCTTCAAACACTTTTTAAAAAATCCCGAAACTTAATCCGGGATTTTACTATTTCAATTTAAAACTTTTAGCTTGCTGCTGCAACATTTTGTACTTCTTTCCACACTCTGAATACATTTTTGTAGCAGATTTTTTCAATATCTTCTGGCGAATATCCTCTTTTCAATAATTCGAATATCAGGTTAGGATATTGAGAAACATCTTTCAGGCCAACAGGCAATGAATCCCCTACTCCATCAAAATCAGAGCCGAATCCAACA
>JAHQVQ010000097.1 GCA_019634305.1 Flammeovirgaceae bacterium
TGAAATCTTTAAAATCAATTATTCTTTCTTTAATGTTGGTCTGGGTATCAACATTAAGTACATTAGGAAACAGTAATCCTGTTGATGATCTTAAAAAGGAAAGTCTTTTAGTTTCATTTAAACCATTGAGTGAAAATCACAAAGCTTTAATCTCAGTAAAGAATTTAAGTCAATCTAAGGTATCACTAAATATCATTGATGCTCAGGGAATATTAGTATACAGCAAAGAAATTACAGACGCAACCAATTATTACATTGAAAAATATAATTTCTCAAAATTGGAGTACGGAAAATATACATTAGAAATTCTTAATAAGGACCTGTTAGTAACTCAAAATTTTAGAATTACTAAAGACGGAAACTTTTTAATGGAAAAACAAACTTCCATTCCAGTATTAGTTCCTATAATAAATTTCACTGAAGGAAAATTAATGGTAAGAATGATGCATCAAATTTCAAAATCAGGAAGCCTAGTTATCTCTACAGAATCTGGTAAGGTTGTTTACCAGGAAATCATTGAAGGAGAATCTTCTTACGGAAAAATCTTAAATCTGGAAAAATTAAAAAAAGGAAATTACTTATTCTCTATTTCAGTAGGAGAAAAAGACTTTACTAAAGTAATCACCCTATAATAAAGAAATTAAAAAATAATAATCACCAACATTAATATTTAAAAGCTATGAAAAAGTATTTTGCATCAGTATTGTTATTAGTAGTATTTGCTTTAAACCTATCTGCTTCAGATAGCCCATCATCAAAAAGCCATGTTTCTTTGAAAGCTTTAGATAGCAATTCAGCTTTATTAAGTATCTTTAATTATGGTAAAAGTGATATTACGGTTAAAATTAAAACCAGAGATGGTAATTTAATTTTAGCAAAGAATTTTTCTTCTGAAGCTATTTTGTTGAGGAAACTTGATTTAACTAGCCTTAAAAAAGGAACTTACTTGCTAAATGTAGTAATTGAAAACAACGAAATACTACAAAAGTTTTCGATTGATTCTGAAGGAGCAGTTTCTGTAGATCCGAACCAAGTTGTAGATTACTTCACTCCAAGGGTAAAACAAGAAGA
Source organism: Flammeovirgaceae bacterium (assembly GCA_019634305.1). GTDB lineage: Bacteria > Bacteroidota > Bacteroidia > Cytophagales > Flammeovirgaceae > Flexithrix. Next base: position 1,072 of record JAHQVQ010000097.1, read on the forward strand.
TTCTAAATTACACGTAGTTTTCCAAAATATTATGGAGAATAGCGTAGAAGCTTCAATTGTTAATGAATTTGGTGTGGAAGTTTATTCTAATGGATATGCAAACGATTCATTCGCCAAAACCTTCATTTTGTCGAACCTTACTCCAGGTAAATACACTTTCTATCTTTCTTCAGGAAGTAAAACTTATAACAAAGAGGTAGTTTTGAAATAAGCCTCCTTACCGAATTATAAATTTAAAATACAGGTCAGAAATGGCCTGTATTTTTTTTTGCCTGATTTTTTGAACCTTTTGGGAAATATCTACTTTATTCATTCAAAAAGGATTGTATATTAAGCTCAAAATCCTTAATTTAAAGGAGATTAATCCCTGGAACTATGCAACGATTATTGGTTACTCTACCATTTATTCTAATAAGTCTACTCTCCCATGCTCAATTTGAACTTATGGGTACGGCTAATTTCATGTCTGGAAATTGTATTTTACTTACCCCCGATGTTCCATATAGTGAAGGACTTGCTTACCATAATGCAAAGCTCGATCTCACCAGATACTTTGAAATTGAATTTGATATATTTCTGGGAAGAAAGGATGAAGGAGCTGATGGAATTACCTTTGTAGTTCATGATGATCCCAGAGAATATAAAGCTTATGGCACATGGGGTGAATGTATGGGATATGGTCGTTGGAGTCCTAATGCTTATTGGGCTAATTCAATTACTCCGTCTATTGCAGTTGAATTTGATACATACCAAAATCTACAACAAAATGATCCGATGTACGACCATATCGCCTATTTGGAGAATGGAGTTAGCTTCCATAAGACACATTGGAACAATAACAAAAATGATTTTAACATTGAAGATGATTTCCTTCATGATTTTCGATTTAGCTGGGATCCTTCATCACAAACTATTACAGTAAAACTAGATGGAATGGTGGTTTACCAAGGAAAAAGGGATTTGGTAAATGATATTTTTAATGGAGAGACAAGTGTAATATGGGGATTTACCGCCTCCACTGGTAAAAAATCTAACCTCCAATATTTTTGTTTACGAAACCTTGCCTATCAGCCTTTGGAAAATCTAATCCAACCTTCTTCCAATGGAAAAGCAGATTAACTTTCCATCTTAGTTGCTTTCTTTAATGTCCTTTTCATCCCGATTGAAAGAGTCTTTTTCTCGTTCATTCAATTCAAGGGAATTTTATACCTTCAATTTCCTATAACTTCATTAAATTTGTCGATCAAGCAAAAACATGATCAACCCTATGGATATTAGAAAAATTTTAAACTATTTGATTATTGTCTTGTTTTTTACCATTTCTTCAAGTGATCTTAGAGCACAGGAAGACCTTTGGACAACTTTAGGAGATATTGAATGGTATCAGAAATATAGTGAGACTTATGGAGCAGAAATTGGCTTTCCCAAGTTTAATGATGCAGCCAAAAAGCTGGATGGAAAAGAAGTGTCAATAAGAGGTTATATGCTTCCATTAGATACTGAAGATGGCTCTGTAGTGATCTCAGCCTTACCTTATAGCAGTTGCTTTTTTTGTGGAGGAGCAGGAATTGAAACGGTAATGGCCGTATTCATGAAGGATCCCAGAAAGTTTGAAATGGAGCAAGTTACTTTTACAGGAAAACTAGAATTGAATGAAAATGAAACAGGATTGATTTATAACTTAAAAGATGCTGTAGAGGTCGAGGAATAAATAGTAGAGTGAATAAGAAAAATCTGAAGTTGGGTATGTATAAAATGTCAGTAATGCTAAATAAAAACACCTGGAAATAAAATAGTTCAGCCTACAATGATATTACTATCGAATTTTACAATATTTTCCTATTCTAGCCAAGTGAATACAAAGGATTTATAGCTTATTTAGTTTTTCATAACCCCATTATTTTCCTACATATTCCTTCTATATTGCCCACCTACTTCAAATAAGGAATGAGTAATTTGCCCTAATGAGCAATATTTGGAGGCTACCATCAATTCCTCAAATAGATTCTTATTCTCTAAAGCTGCAACTTTTAGCTTTTCCAATGCTTCCTCAATTTTCATTTTATTTGCCAAATGTAGATTTTCCCTCGTTTTAATCTGAAATTGCTTTTCCTCCTCTGTCGACCTTATCACATTTTCGGGAATAATTGTTGGCGAACCATCAGGAGATAAATAGGTATTTACTCCAATAATTGGAAATTCTCCAGAGTCCTTCAGTGTCTCATAATACATGGATTCCTCCTGAATTTTCGTACGCTGATACATAGTTTCCATTGCTCCTAACACCCCTCCCCTCTCCGTGATTCTGTCAAATTCCTCCATAACTGCTTCTTCTACCAAGTCTGTAAGTTCTTCAATAATAAATGAGCCCTGGAGTGGATTTTCATTTTTTGCCAACCCGGATTCCTTATTTATGATTAACTGAATTGCCATTGCCCTCCTTACAGATTCCTCAGTTGGTGTAGTGATTGCTTCATCATATGCATTGGTATGCAGTGAGTTACAATTATCATAAATGGCGTAAAGCGCCTGTAATGTTGTTCTGATATCATTAAAGGAGATTTCCTGAGCATGAAGTGATCTACCTGAGGTCTGGATATGATATTTGAGTTTTTGGGACCGTTCATTTCCCCTATATTTCATTTTCATAGCTTTTGCCCAAATTCGCCTTGCCACTCTGCCAATTACAGCATATTCAGGATCAAGTCCATTAGAAAAAAAGAATGAAAAATTTGGTGCGAAATCATCAATATGCATTCCCCTGCTCAGATAATATTCTACAAATGTAAAACCATTACTAAGTGTAAAAGCCAATTGGGAAATTGGATTTGCTCCCGCTTCTGCAATATGGTAACCAGAAATGGAAACAGAATAAAAATTCCTAACATTTTTATTGATAAAATATTCCTGCACATCTCCCATCAGTCGAAGGGAAAATTCTGTAGAATAAATACAGGTATTTTGGGCCTGATCTTCCTTTAAAATATCCGCCTGTACTGTCCCTCTTACTTTCGTAAGTGTTTCTGCCTTAATCTTTTGATAAACTTCCGCTGGCAATACTTCATCCCCAGTAACACCCAAAAGCATCAAGCCAAGACCATTATGATTTTGTGGTAATTCTCCATTGTAGGATGGTCTTTTTGTTTCTTTCTCAGCATAGATCGCCTCAATTTTCTGATTAATTTCGCTTTCCAACCCATTGGCTTTTATGTACAATTCACATTGCTGATCAATAGCCGCATTCATAAAAAATGCACAAATAGTTGCAGCTGGGCCATTAATGGTCATGGAAACTGAGGTAGTTGGATCAGATAAATTAAAGCCTGAGTACAACTTTTTGGCATCATCCAGACAACAAACATTTACACCTGAATTACCAATCTTTCCATATATGTCTGGTCTAAAATCAGGATCTTCTCCATATAAGGTTACCGAATCGAAAGCTGTTGAAAGTCTGGCTGCAGGCAATCCTTCCGAAACATAGTGAAATCTGTTATTGGTTCTTTCAGGGCCTCCTTCCCCGGCAAACATTCGGGTTGGATCCTCATTTTGCCTTTTGAATGGAAAAACTCCAGCCGTATAGGGAAATTCTCCCGGAACATTTTCCTGCAAATTCCATTTTAAAATATCACCCCAGCCTGAATAAGCTGGTAAGGAAATCTTTTTTATTTTGGAATGGGAAAGTGATTCAGTGGTTGTTTCTACTTTGATTTCTTTATTCCTGACTTTATATATAAATTCATTTCCCTTATAAGCCGCTTTTTTATCATTCCAGCTTTCAAGAATCTGTTTATTATTTCGATCTAATTTTTGCTCAATATCACTTTTAATTTCCTCAATTTTGGAAATGATTCCATCATTACTCCCCTGAACTTCCTTTAATGTAGTTTCCAATGCTGCATATCGATTGGCAATTTCAGCCTGTTCGATTACCCATTGGTTATAATCTCGAATGGTGGAAGAAATCTCAGACAAATAGCGAATTCTTTGTGGGGAAATGATTGGATCAGCCTGGGAATTAAATTGAAGAAACGTTCCTTCCCCTATCCAGTTTAGGCTAACTTTATCATTCAATTTTTTAATAATTTCCTGATAAAGCCTGTTCATTCCATCGTCATAAAACTGGGAGGCAATTGTACCGAACACCGGTAAATTCTCCGTAGAAGTTTCCCATAAATTATGATTGCGCTGAAATTGCTTTTTTACATCCCTGAGCGCATCCTGAGCTCCTTTTTTATCGAACTTATTGATGGCGATAATATCGGCAAAATCCAGCATGTCAATTTTTTCCAATTGAGTAGCAGCGCCATATTCCGGTGTCATTACATACAAAGCCAGATCGGAATGATCTACTATTTCAGTATCCGACTGCCCAATACCGGAGGTTTCCAATACAATCAGGTCAAATCCTGAAGCTTTTAATATATTCATTGTATCCTGAACATGCTTAGAAAGTGCCAAATTAGATTGTCGGGTTGCCAAAGACCGCATATAAACCCGATCGTTGAAAATAGCATTCATTCTTATTCTATCTCCTAACAAAGCTCCTCCGGATTTCCTTTTCGATGGGTCTACAGAAACAATTGCAATTTTTTTCTCATCAAAATCGAATAAAAATCGCCTCACAAATTCATCAACAAGGCTTGATTTTCCTGCTCCTCCAGTTCCTGTAATACCCAATACAGGAATAACTTTGCTTTGATTTTCCTGCATTATTTTAGTTAAATAACCCTGAATTTCCTTGGGATAATTCTCGGTTGCAGAAATAGACCTGGCAATTGATTTTACATTCTTAGTATTCAACTCAGAAAATTCTCCATTAAGATCTTTCCCAGTGGGGTAATCACATTGAGAAAGCATATCATTAATCATTCCCTGAAGACCAAGACTTCGTCCATCGTCTGGGGAATATATCCTGGTAATTCCATAAGCATGTAGTGCCTCAATTTCTGCTGGTAAAATGGTTCCGCCACCACCTCCAAAAATTCGGATATGGTCACA
>JAHQVQ010000098.1 GCA_019634305.1 Flammeovirgaceae bacterium
CATAGTACAGGTTATTATAAGTAATTTAAATGTGATACTTCCACCTCTCATTTCATTGTAAAACTCCTACACGAGCCATAAAAATTAGCTTAAAAAGAACTGTTAAATTAAAATGTGGGGTTTTTAAAAAAATTTAACTTTTCCTTTAACAGTTCCACTTCCCTTTAATTCCCAAATATTTACTATTTTCGCACGGCATTATTACAATTAAACAATGATTGTAATTTAGTATTCAGAAAGGATTTGAAGCGCTTCATTATTATTTATTCTCCAAATTAAATAACATATTTTTTTATTTTTTAATAGAATTTTCCTTGTTTAGAGCCAAATTTTAAAACCGATATACTATTTTTCAATTTCGAATATTTATCACAATCAATTGAAGCAATATTCCTTAGAGTGGTATTAGGAAAAGTTTTAATGGCGAATTAAGAAATATCCAATTTTTATGAAAGAATTTAAAAAGATTAATGATATCACGGGATGGGCACTTTTCCTTATCTCCTTTTTCGTATATCTCTTAACTGTAGAGGAAACAGCTAGTTTCTGGGATTGTGGCGAATTTATTGCCGTTTCCTACAAACTGGAAGTTCCCCACCCACCAGGAGCTCCACTTTTTCTGCTTTTGGGTAGAATGTTTTCTTTCCTTGCCTTTGGAGACGTTACTCAGGTAGCCTACTGGATTAATATTCTTTCTGTACTTTCCTCTGCATTGACTATACTTTTCCTTCATTGGTCAATTGTTCTTCTAGGAAGAAAAGTTATCAAACCTATAAAAGGAGACTATTCCATGAACCAAATCTTCACCTTAATGGGAGGAGGAATTGTTGGTAGCCTTGCTTATACCTTTTCAGATTCATTCTGGTTTTCAGCTGTTGAAGCAGAAGTCTATGCTTTATCTTCCTTATTTACTGCTTTTGTATTTTGGGCTATTTTGAAGTGGGAATGGATAGAAAATCAGCAATTTGCAGATAAATGGATGATCCTTATTGCATACGTAATGGGACTTTCTATTGGAGTTCACTTATTAAACCTCGTAGCTATTCCTGCATTAGGTTTGATATTTTACTTTAAGAAATATAAGGAAACTTCAACCATTGGAGTTATTAGTGCATTTTTAGTAAGTGGATTCGCCATTTTGGTAATTATGTATGGTGTTATTCCAGGCTTGCCAAGTGTTGCAGGCTGGTTCGAAATTCTTTTCGTTAATTCATTCGGATTACCATTTGGTTATGGCATTACTTTCTTTATTATTATTTTCATTGGTATGTTGGTTTATGGATTATATTATTCTGAGAAAAACCAAAAAGAAGTGCTTAATGTAGCTCTTTTGGCCTTTACCTTCATCCTAATTGGATATACATCCTATGGAATCATTCCTATCCGATCTGGCTATAATACCCCTATTAATGAAAATGATCCTTCCGATATTATAAGTGTAGTAAAATATCTGAAAAGGGAGCAGTACGGAGACCGTCCTTTGGTATATGGTCAATCTTTTGTTTCAACAAGGGAAAAACAGGAACAAGGTGCGCCTGTTTACAGAAAAGCTGAGAATAAATATGAGATATATGATTATAAAACCAAAATCATATACGACAAGAAAAACAACATGCTCTTCCCCAGGATTTATAGCCAGCAACCTGGACACCCAGAGCTTTATAGGCAAAAGCTGGGGCTTAAACAGGATGAAAAACCTACAATGCTGGATAACCTAAGTTATATGATAAGTTACCAGTTTGGGCACATGTATTTCAGGTATTTCATGTGGAATTTTGCAGGAAGAGAAAGTGATGAAAAAGAAGCGGGCTGGCTATCACCATGGGAAGATATTGGAGTTGATTTGCCAGAAGAATTGGCCAGAAATAAGGCAAGAAGTAATTTTTATATGCTTCCATTTATTTTGGGGATTATTGGTTTAATCTTCCAGTACAAAAAAGATGAGAAGGATTTTTGGGTATTAATGATTTTATTCTTCCTTACCGGATTAGGATTAGTACTCTACCTGAATTCCCCACCTGTTGAACCTAGGGAAAGGGATTATATCTATGTTGGTTCTTTTTATGCATTTGCCATCTGGATAGGTTTTGGTGTATTTGCCCTCAAAGAATTCCTGAGTAAATACTTTAAAAACGGACTTGCTGCACCGGCTTTAGCTTGTGCTTTATCGCTAAGTGTACCGGCAGTTATGGGCATAAATGGCTGGGATAACCACAATCGATCCAACAGGTTCCATTCTATTGATCAGGCTAAAAATACCTTGAGAAGTTGCGCACCAAATGCCATTTTATTTACAGGTGGTGATAATGACACTTTCCCACTTTGGTATGTACAAGAAGTAGAAGGGTTTAGAACTGATGTTAGGGTTGTAGTATTGAGTTACTTCAGTACAGACTGGTACATTTCCCAAATGAGGAGGCAGGCTTATGAATCCGATCCACTTCCTATGTCCATTAAACCTAAAAATTACCTTACTGGAACAAACGATTATGTTCCTTTAGTAGAGGCTGAAGGAGGTGAAAAAAGAGCGGTAAATGTAGCCTCATATATCAGCCTTGTGGATAAAAATGACCCAAGAGTGAAGGTGAAATTACAAGGAGGAGGAGAAACTGCTAAACTTTTAACCAGGAATTTTTCTTTGGATATAGATAAAGCAGATATTCTGGAGAAAGGATTTATTCCTAAGGGAAAAGAAGATCAGATAGTTGACCAAATGGTTTGGAGTTTAAAAGAAGGACAAAGAGCTATTTTCAAAAGCGATTTAGCCATTCTTGATTTATTGGCTACCAACAACTGGGAAAGACCAATATATTTCAATAATACCTCTTCTAATACTTCTAATTTGGAACTGAGACCATTCTTGCAATTAGAAGGAATGGCGTTCAGGCTAATGCCAATCAGAAGCAAACCTTCTGGAGAAGTTGGAGAAGTGAATATTGAAGTAATGAAGGAAAACTTATCCGAATTTGAATTTAGAGGCTTTGATGACCCAAGTACTTACAATGACGAAGAATACAGGAAATTTGGAGCAAATACCAGGCATAGTTATGCCAGACTTGCCAAAGCGCTCTATGATGAAGGAAGATTAGAAGAAGCCAAGGAGGTTTTAGATACAGGTCTGAAAAATATACCAGATACCACCATTCCTTACAGCTACTTCACCTCAAGGTTTGTAGAATTATACTATTTATTGGGAGAAAAAGAAAGGGCCAAGGAAATTGCCGATGTAATGGAAAGAAGGGCTCAGGAATTTGTGAACTATGCAGTAGACCATGGTAAATATGATGATAATATTTACAGAAGTGCCATGATTTTCCCTTCTGCCCTTGCAGATATTTATAGGAGACTTTCGATTCAGGTAATGAACGAGGCAACCACCCTGCAAGGCAGTAGCGATATTAATTTGGAATCGGACATTTCTACACAACTTGAAGAAATAGAAGAGGAAAGAAAATACTATATGACAGAATTTGAAAGGTTTGACAAGCAATTAGAAGAAAATCAGCAGAAGCTTAGATCAGGAAAAAGATAATTTTTAGTCCATACTAACTATTCTTCCAATAAATATAAAGACTGTTTCAGGTTATTATTCCAGATTTTGAAATGATTTGGAATTGTGATAACTTGAAACAGTCTTTTTGTTTCAATAAACAAGTATTGAGGACAGAATAATGATTTATCTCAATAAATACTTTCTTATCATTTCAAAGACTGTTTTTTATATTCCTTTTTTATCATCACTTAAACTAAACTTATGAGAATGAAATCAACCTTTTTAATTTTCACCCTAATTGCTACGATAATAATCGGCTGTAAGCCCAAGGAAGAACCTATTACCACCGAAGTTGAAGAAACTGAAGAGGAAGAAGTAGCAAAATATGAAACTACCGGAACCATAGAAGTAGTAAGTCCAAAACTACATGATCTTATTCCAAAAGGAAACCAATTGGAAATTATAGCCGAAGGTTTTGGCTGGTCAGAAGGACCGCTCTGGGTTCCTTCTCAAAACATGTTACTTTTTACTGACATTCCTCCAAACAAAATTGTGAAATGGACGGAAGAAAATGGAGCTGAATTATACTTAACTCCTGCCGGATATACAGGAGAGGAAGAAAGAGGTGGAGAAGTTGGTGCAAATGGACTAATTCTGGACAGCGATGGAAATCTTGTGCTGTGCCAGCATGGTAACAGACAAATGGCAAAAATGGATGCTCCACTTGATCAACCTGCACCAAATTACATTGCCATTGCGGATAATTATGATGGAAAGAAATTTAATAGTCCTAATGATGCTACCTATAAAAGTAATGGAGAATTATACTTTACCGATCCCCCATATGGATTGGAAAAAAACATGGATGATCCTTCCAAAGAAATTCCTTTCCAGGGTGTTTATAAAGCGGATGCTGAAGGAAATGTTGTTTTACTTACAGATGAATTAACCAGACCCAACGGAATCGCTTTTTCTCCAAATGAAAAAATCTTATATGTAGCTAATTCAGATCCAGATAAAGCTATATGGATGGCCTATGATGTAAAGGAAGATGGAACAATTGAAAATGGGAGAGTATTTTACGATGCTACAGATAATAGTAAGGCTGGAGAAAAAGGCCTACCAGATGGACTAAAAATAGATAATATGGGAAATATATTTGCAACAGGCCCAGGTGGCGTATGGATATTTACGGATGAAGGAGAACATTTGGGTACTTTAAAAACAGGTCAGGCAACTTCTAACTGCGCTTTTAATGAAGATAAATCTGTGCTTTATATCACAGCAGATATGTACCTGATGAGGATTAATTTGAAATAAAATTATAAATTCGGAGGAGGTTTTTACCTCCTCTTTTGTTACCTTATTTGGATAAATTTCTGGATTTCAGTTTTACCCATGGAGCACTAACGAACAATTGCAAATCCAGCGAATAACAAACTGCAACAAGTGATTATCAAAAAAAACACCCTTCACAGCGAATTGTAAAGGGTGAAAAGATTACAAGCTCTCACTTCTCGCAAGGACTTTTTTATGTATATTGGAATAATACTATTGATGTTCATCCCGAAGTAAATCATTAACTGTTTTCACTGGGTTAAAAGTGATAATTGGCACCTCAAGGAAAATGGTATTCCAAAATGCCATTGCACCATTCCAAAGTCCAGGTAATTCCTGTGCTTTTAATTCCTTTCCATTTTTAGATTTATAAGAAATAAATCCAGTGGTAGTATCTCTAAACTTCAATAAGTCAAACTTATCTCCTTTATAATCCTTTACTCCACAAACCAGATCCACCGGGTTAAAGTGAGTAGCTCCCATAGCGATAGCTTTTTGCGCTTCATCATCCATATCCAATTGGGCACTTTCCACTATTTGCAGAGACGTAGTTCCGTCAGAGTTTTCCACCCAGAAAGGACCTCCTCCAGGTTCTCCTTCATTTTTCACCATTCCACAAACTCTTATAGGTCGGTTCAGCTTAGACTTTAAATAATCGCTTTTTACTTTATCAGATTTATTTGAAAATCCCTCAGGAGGTAAAATGCAAAGTTTCTTTTCTACAAAACTGATAATTTCACTGAGTTTGGAAGAATCAACTTTTTTCGCTTCAATCAATTTTAAATATTCAAATGTTTTTTGCTGGTATTTTAAAAGTACACCACCCAAAGCCTTTTTGTATAAATAGGTTGTATCCTTCAATCGATCAGGAACTACATTATCAATATTTTTAATAAATATGACGTCAGCGTCTAATTCATTTAAATTTTCGATTAATGCTCCATGACCTCCCGGCCTGAATAAAATGCTGCCGTCTTCTTCTTTGAAAGGCGAATTTTCCATATCTACAGCAATAGTATCCGTAGAATTTTTTTGTTGGGAAAAGGAAATATCAAAATTGGTACTGAAAGCTTTTTCATAAGCACTCACCACTTCTTTCACCTTTTCTATAAATTTACGCTCATGTTCAGGAGAAACAGTAAAATGAAGGTTCACTCTGCCTTTAAAATCTTTGCAATAGTTAGCTCCTTCTACCAGATGTTCTTCAAAAGGAGTTCTTGGACCATCTCCGTGTTTATGAAATTTGAGCAATCCTTTGGGCAAGCCTCCATAATTTAAACCATCTTCATTTAATAGAGCCTCCAGGATTTTCACAAACTCCTTATGTAAATGGAGTTGCTCTAATGATTCTCCTTTATCTTCGAAATATTTTTTTAAATCATTATAGAAAGCAAAATCATCTAATCGTTTGAAAAAAGTAAATATCGAATTTGCCCCTTTATCACTAAAGTGTTTCTCATAATCTTCTTCCGAACCAGAATAGGAATCTACAAAGGCAAAAAGTGCTTTAAACATTCTACTTGCTGCACCAGATGCAGGTACAAACTTCAAAACTTCCAATTCCTCTGATAACTGGTCATATAATTCCCCTTTTTCAATTATATCTCCTTCTGATAAGGCAATAATCCCGTCTTCAAGGGTTGCTGCTTTTACTGCATTTAGAAAGGGAAAACCTTTCCTGAAATTTTCAATTTGAGATTTAATTACCGAGATCTCAATACCCTGTTCAGTAAATTGGTCTAATTCTTTTTCCGAAAACATCTATATATTTTTTGTTTAAAATCACATTGGAAGAGATTTTTCTTAAATTGTTTAGGTGAAAGAAAATTCAATTTTAGAGTCTTTCTTTATGCATCACAGTAGCAGAACCTGAAATTGTAGTCTTGCATTTTTCCAAATCCAACACTATAGTTTTTATGATGGCTTGATGCCTGGCCTCATTTATCTCCTCCACCGTAAATTTAGCTTTGTATTTTAAATTTACATACATCGGCCTAAGAAAATCCATGCTTTGCTTTAAATAAATACAACCATGTCCTGGAAAATCAGTTCCCAGCACTTTAGAAAATACACTTGCAGAAAGAAATCCATGAATGATAGGCTGCTTAAATATGGTTTTAGAAGCAAATTCAGGATCAAGGTGAACAGGGTTGTTATCACCTGAAAGTCTTGCAAAGGCTTCAACATCTTCCTGGGTAAATGAAAATTCGTATTCGTAATTATCTCCAACTTTAATTTTATGTGACATAAATTTTAACGATTAATTAAAAAACCTTACTAAGGCGAATTTAATTGATTTTTTTAAAGATTAATTTTGAAAATAATATATTCAGAAATATTTATATGCAATAAATAATATTTCATTATAGTGTATGCTTAAATGATTTTATTGAAAAATTAAATATAAATATTAGCGATAATAAAAGTGGAATAAACGTAAAAAATACTATTAAAAAAAGTTAAAAATCACATTATTTATTTACATATTCGCTTAGACGGTTTTGATATTTGCTCAGTCGAATGTACTTTTGTATTGTAATCATTAATTAAATGGTTCACCAAATAGATAAATCGGGTTTTAAACCCATAAAGATATAAAATTTTAGTCTACGGACGAATTTAAAGACTTTTCATTTTCATATTTACTAGACTAAGGGCTTTGTTTTTAACGAAGCTCTTTTTTGTTTTTAGCCCATTCTGTTTTTATAATTGTCTATCCGATTCCAAATCTTCTAAAACCTACTTTTTTTTCATTTATAGCATTTTAAATTAATCCCATATTCGCTTATACAACATTGCATTTCAGTAAATCTGCTTTTCATCATATTTTTTATGTCTTAAAGTCAATTTAATATCTCTATAAATGCTGGAAAAACTGACTGGTATCATATAAAAACCTTAATGCTAAATATACCTTTGAGTTGTTAGCAAAATCCTGAATAAATAATTCAGCCTAGTAGCTAAAAAATAAATATGAGAGTATTTATATTGTAGCCACTTAATTGTGGTAACAATTTTACAAATTACTTTTATTTAACTACTTATTAACATGATACCCACCCATATTGAACACATCGGTATAGCCGTAAAAGACCTGGAAGCCTCCATTAAATATTATGAAGACACACTTGGAATGAAATGCTATGCTATAGAAGAAGTAAAAGATCAAAAAGTAAAGACGGCATTTTTTAAAGTTGGTCAGACCAAAATTGAATTATTAGAATCTACTGATCCCAGTGGACCTATTGGCAAATTCATTGAGAAAAAAGGAGAAGGGATGCACCATATGGCATTTGCAGTAAATAATATAGAAGAGAAACTCCAAACTGTAAAAGAAAGAGGAGTACGCTTAATCAATGAAACGCCAAGAAAAGGAGCAGAAGGGCTCCAGATTGCCTTCCTTCATCCAAAATCCACCAACGGGGTACTTACAGAACTTTGCGAAAAAAAAGAGGAACAATAAACTATGGGATCGAACACTGGTAAAATCAAAGAGCTCATTGAAAAGAGGGAGGAAGCCCGCCTGGGAGGAGGGCAAAAGAGGATTGAAGCTCAGCACGCAAAAGGTAAATTTACAGCAAGAGAAAGAATTGAAATGTTATTGGATGAGGGGAGTTTTGAGGAGTATGACATGTTTGTAACCCATCACACCACCGATTTCGGTCTCGACAAAATCAAATACTTATCAGATGGAGTAATCACAGGCCATGGTACTATTGATGGCAGAGTGGTTTATGTATTCTTTCAGGATTTTACGGTATTTGGAGGGTCACTATCAAAAGCCTATGCCAATAAGATTTGTAAGATTATGGACCAAGCCATGAAGGTAGGCGCTCCATTAATTGGGATAAATGATAGTGGTGGTGCCAGAATTCAGGAAGGTGTGAGAAGTTTGGCTGGTTATGCAGATATTTTCCAACGAAATATAATGGCCTCCGGAGTAATACCGCAGCTTTCTGCCATTTTTGGACCTTGTGCTGGTGGCGCAGTCTATTCCCCTGCCCTAACTGACTTTACCCTAATGACTGACAAAACCAGTTATATGTTTGTTACGGGGCCTAAAGTTTCCAAAACCGTAACAGGTGAGGATATTACAGAAGAAGAATTAGGAGGAGCCACTATTCATGCTACAAAGTCAGGTGTAACACATTTTGTAGCAGAACACGAAGAAGAAGGAATTTCAATTCTTCGTAAACTTTTAACATACCTTCCACAGAATAATCTCGAAGAAACACCCATCACCCCTTGTTCAGATCCAGTTGACCGGCTAGAAGACTCACTTAACGAGATTATTCCTGATAGTGCTAACATTCCGTACGATGTGAAAGATGTAGTCTATTCTATTGCAGATGATGGCGAATTTTTGGAAGTACACAGACAGTACGCCAGGAATATGGTAATTGGTTTTACCAAGTTTAATGGAAAGTCGGTTGGGATTGTAGCCAATCAGCCAAACTACCTTGCCGGGGTATTAGATATTGAAGCCTCCAGGAAAGCCGCCAGATTTGTACGATTTTGTGATGCCTTTAATATCCCAATAGTTACGTTGGTAGACGTTCCAGGCTTTTTACCTGGAAGTGCTCAGGAATATGGTGGTATTATTCTACATGGAGCAAAATTACTATATGCTTATGGTGAAGCCACTGTTCCAAAAATCACCATTATTCTTAGAAAAGCCTATGGTGGGGCTTATGATGTAATGAGTTCCAAACACCTTAGAGGCGATATTAATTATGCCTGGCCAACTGCAGAAATCGCAGTGATGGGACCAAGAGGAGCGATTGAAGTTTTGCATTTCAGGGAATTGAAAGGGATGGATAGTGATGAAGCAAAAGCTGATTTTATTTCTGAAAAAGAAAATGAATACCGGGATAAATTTGCTAATCCCTATCAGGCAGCGCAATATGGCTACATTGATGATGTGATCGAGCCAAGAAATACAAGGTTTAGAATTATAAGAGCGCTTGAGACACTGGCAACCAAGAAGGATTTAAATCCTCCTAAAAAACATGGAAATATTCCATTGTAATTATTAGCATAAACTGATTTAAAATCAAGGTTTAAATTTCCCGAAATTAATTTATCCGCATTGGATAGGGGTGGAATTGCTATGATTTTTTTCAAATATTAATTACCTAAAAAAAATTTGACCATGTTTGATTTTTCTAATATAACCGATGAAGGAATTACCATTGCCCTGGTAGGTTATTTCATTGTCTTTGCGTCATTAGTAGTACTTTTTCTTGTTTTCAACAATCTCCCCAGATTGCTCAATATTTTACTTAAGCCTTCTAAATCGAAGATTGTAGAAAAACATGAGCCCATTAAAAAAAGACAGGCG
>JAHQVQ010000099.1 GCA_019634305.1 Flammeovirgaceae bacterium
GACTATGAACTTTTAGACTAAATGCTTTATACCCCACACTTTTTTATGCTTCCCCGGAACCTAAAAATTCATATTAGTTTAATCTTATATTCTCGACTTTATGGGGATTAGTCTGGTAATTTTGAGCATCATTAGGTATTTATCCCATTATGATGAAACTGAAAAACAATTTAACTGATTTAAACCTCATTGAAGCAATAAAAAATGGAAATGAGCGGGGATTAGAACTCTTATTTGAAAGGTATTATCAATCTCTTTGTGAATTTTCAGAAATAATTGTAATACAATCCGATTTTGCTGAGGAAGTAGTCTCAGACTTATTTTTAGAATTGTGGATGAAAAGAAATTCATTGCAAATTGAAAAGGGTGTAAAGTCCTATTTATTCGTGGCTGTAAAAAATAAAAGCCTCAATTATTTAAAACGGCATAAAAAGGTAACTTTTAGTGAGTTGGAAGAAGGGAAGCATAAATTTCTGGTGGGTAATGAAGCGGAATCAGTATTGCAAGGTAAAGAACTAAATTTGGCAATTAATAAATTGTTAAATGAAATGCCTGCTCAAAGAAGGTTGATTTTTCGCATGAACCGAATAGAAGGATTTAAATATAAAGAAATCGCTGAAATATTATCAATCTCTGTGCATACCGTTCAAAATCAGATGGTTAAAGCTAATAAATTTCTTACTGAAAGAGCACACCTTCTTCTCAAATATGTGAGTCTCTTGCCGCTTTTTCTTATGGATTTACTCTGATAAACGTACTTATACCTCAAAAATATAGCTCCAAAAAATGAAAACCCTGTTCATTATAATCCTATAATTAGTTCACATTTTGTTTACAAGATAGGATAGTAGGTACATGTCTTTTTTGCTGTCTTTACCATGAAAATGCATAGAATATGGAAGATAGAATCTGGGAATTAATTACAAAGTATTTATCTAATGAAGCTTCTGAATCAGAAATGGAAGCCTTGCAAGGCTTACTTAAATCTGATGAGAAAGCTGAACAACTTTTTGAAGAGGCTAGTGCTATTTGGCTAAAAAACAAAAAGCTTCCCTCAAAATATGATTTGGAAGTTGGAAAAGCCAATCTAAAGTTAAAATTATTACAATATCAGCTTAAAGAGGAAAATCAAAAAGGGAAGGTGAAAAAACTAAGGTTTTCCAAACAAATTTATAAAACCATGCTGGTGGCTGCGACTATTTCCTTTCTGGTAATAGCTGCTTTAATAGTTCTTTCCACTTATAATATTACCTCAGAACAATTAGTAGTCTGGACAGAAAAATCAGTACCTAAGGGAACAAGGGTAACCTATTCTATGCCAGATGGCAGTAAAATAAAAGTAAATGCAAATAGTAAAATTCGCTTTCGGAAAGATTTTGTAAATAATAAGGTGAGGGAAGTTTTCCTGAAAGGTGAAGCATTTTTTGATGTAGCAAAAAATCCTGAGAAACCTTTTGTAGTAATTACCAATAATATTCGTACTAAAGTTTTAGGTACCGTCTTCAATGTAAGAGCTTATACAGGAGAACAAGATATTTCTGTATCGTTAGTCGAAGGGAGTGTAGCTGTTTATAACAAAGAACAAAACAACAGCTCTCCTCCTGTTTTACTTTCTCCTTCCGATCAGTTTGTGTTCAATAAAAAGGATTTAACAAGTAATATAAAACATGAGATTGACCTCAGCAGATTCATATCCTGGAATAATAATATCCTGATATTTGACAATGAACCGCTTGGTGAAATTACTGAAGTGCTGGAAAACTGGTATGGTGTAGAGATCATTTTTCAAAACCATCAGCTCAAAAAATGCCTGATAAAAGCATCATTCGAAAATGAGCCAATAAACAATGTTTTGGAGGTCCTTAAATATGCTACCTCCCTCAATTATGCAACAAACGAAGACGGGGTCATTATTCTAAGTGGAAATGGATGTCCCTGAAAAATAACATAAATAATTGCCTATGACTAAAAGCAAGCAAAAAAAGGGATACCTATAAGATATCCCATCATTTCTTAAACCTAATCCAACAATCTATTGTGGCGCAACAGGTGCTGGATAGGTCCAAATTTTTAAACAAAACTTATTGTTTTATTTAAGCTTTAAAATTATGAAAAAAAACTTTATCAAGATATTTTTAATAATGTCAAGGAACCTAATTTTCGGGCTGGTTCTCCAGTCTTTACTTTTTTCCTTTGTTTTTGCTTCAGACAATCTAAAGGCACAAAAACTAAAAGAGGTGGTTTTGAATATAAATGCGGGTGATATTTCTTTAAAAGAATCATTTGGAATAATTGAAAATCAGACTGACTTCAAATTTTCTTATTCCCATGGAAGTATCCCATTAAAAACAAAAATTAATATTGATTCAAAAAACGAAAACCTGGAACAAATTCTCCTTAAAATTGCCAGAGATGCAAAGGTTGAATTTAAGCGAATTAATGAACAGATTGTTGTAAGAAGACACAAAAGGAAATTTCTTAATAAAGAAGAATTGATTTCCTCTTTTCAGGAAATTATTATTTCGGGAAAAATTATAGATAGCAGCAATGGCGAAGTCATACCCGGTGCCAGT
This sequence comes from Flammeovirgaceae bacterium, assembly GCA_019634305.1. Lineage (GTDB taxonomy): Bacteria > Bacteroidota > Bacteroidia > Cytophagales > Flammeovirgaceae > Flexithrix. Next base: position 2,574 of record JAHQVQ010000099.1, read on the forward strand.
ATTTTGGTGAAGGGAGAGTCAACAGGAACAATTTCTGATATGAATGGAGATTTCAAATTAGCAGTTACTGAGAATGCTGTTATTCTGGTAACATTTATTGGGTATAAATCTCAGGAAATTGCCATTGGAGAGCAAACAACTTTTAGCATTGAACTAACCCCCGACTTAAAAGAGTTACAAGAAGTATTGATTGTAGGTTATGGAAAGTCAACTAAAAAAGAGGTGACCGGAGCAGTAGAAGATGTAAAATCTGTTAAAGAAATATCTAATCGCCCAATTAATAATGTCGGACAGGTATTACAGGGAAATGTGGCTGGTGTTACAGTAATCAACGATGGTGGTGACCCAACAGCTAATCCACTAATTTGGATTAGAGGAGTGGGAACGCTTTCTAGTGAAGGTCCACTTTATGTAGTGGATGGGGTAATTGGTGGAGCAGTGCCTAATCCTGATAATATTGCTTCTATGACTGTATTAAAAGATGCTTCTTCAGCAGCTATTTATGGGGTAAGGGCGGCTTCTGGTGTGATTTTAATTGAAACCAAAAAAGGACAGGAAGGAAAAATGAATGTTTCTTTTAATTCTTATATGGGATTTCAGAAAGTTGGAAATACACTTGAGCCACTGAATGCCCAGGAGTATGCCGACATTATGAACACTGCATTCGATAATGCCGGACTGGCGGATGATAATCCTTCAAGAGAGTATATTGATCCAAATAAAAATGCTTACGGGCTGGTAACTAGAACTAACTGGATGGATGAAATTTTCCAAAAAGGAAAAATGCAGAATTATGATCTTGCCTTAAGTGGAGGAAACAAAAAAAGTACTTTTTACACTGCATTAGGATACAGAAAAATTGAAGGAACTTTACTTAACACTGAATCAGAAAGAATTTCTCTGAGGTTAAATTCTACTTATAATTTAAGGGAAAACCTTCAGGTTGGAGAAAACTTTTCTTTGGCTTTTACCAATGGAAACTATGGCGTAAATACTACTTCAGGCTATACTGGAGCTATTATTACAGCTTTATATTATCCACCTAGTGCCTTGGTTTGGGAAGATGAGGCAGCAGGACTTTACGGTGGTGTAACGCCTAGAGATAACCTGACTTATGCTGGTTCTTATGGTGATTTAATTAATCCGGTAGCTTATTTACACCGACTGGATAACAGAAAGCCAAGTACTACATTATCAGGTAATTTTTTCATCGATTATGAAATAATTGAAGGTTTACACTATAAACTAAATGCAGGTTTGACCCGAATAAATTCTACCAGTAAAAATTTCACCAGCAAAATACTGGAACCTGGAAAGATTTTCAATTTCAATGAATTGTATCAGTCCAATAATATTTCCAATTCGCTCTTACTTGAGAATACACTTTCCTATCAGAAATTTATTGGTAATGATCATTTATTCAATGTTTTGGCAGGATATACTGTTCAAAAAAATGAATCTGAATTTTTCAGTATGTCAGCCAGAGGTTTTGAAAGTGAAGATGAAAGCCTGAGATATTTTCCTAATGCAACTGGTCCTTTCAATACCCCAAATGGTGGAAAAGGAGAAAACAGGTTGGTTTCTGTATTAGCCAGATTGAACTATTCCTATAAAGATAAGTACCTGGTTTCTGCCATTGTAAGAAGAGATGGTACTTCAAAACTAAATCAGGATAACCGATACGGAACTTTTCCTTCCGTTTCTGCTGGATGGAGAATTTCCAAGGAAGCTTTTATGGAGGATATTTCTTTCATAAATGATTTAAAAATAAGAGGAAGCTGGGGTAAAATTGGCAACCTGGGTCCATTAGGTAACTATGCTACTTCCATCAGCCTTTCCAGAACCAGAGCATTATTAGGTGATCCTGCTTCCATTGATAATTATTTCGGTTATGCCATTAATGGTTTGGTAAACCCCGATTTGCAATGGGAAACCACAGTGCAAACAGATTTTGGTATTGATGCTCAGCTATTTGGGAATAAAGTTGCTGTGACCGCAGATTATTTTATAAAAGAAACTGAGGATATGATCCTGGCTATCCCATTAACTGGTACCGCTGGAGTAAGTAATTCTCCATACGAAAATGTTGGAAAAGTTGAAAACAAAGGATGGGAGCTTACTTTAGCTTATAGGGAACTTTCTAAACCATTTAAGTATGAGTTTTCTGGCAACCTTTCTTCTTTAAAAAACAAGGTAATTACCCTTGGCGAAAACTATGAAGGTGGTATTCCTCATGGAAATAACGTAAGGGGAATTTTACGTCCATTGAGAAGTGAAGTTGGTCAGCCTTTGTATTCTTTCTATCTGTACGAAAATGCAGGTATTTTTCAGTCTGAAACGGAAGTTGCAGCACACAAATCAAATGATGGGAAATTAATCCAGCCATTGGCTCAGCCTGGTGATTTAAAATTTGTAGATCAGAATGGAGATGGTGTATTGGATGAAAAAGATAAAGTATTTAAAGGAAATGCTTTCCCAAACCTTTCTTATGGATTTAATGCCATGTTGGGTTATAAAAACTTTGATTTTACTGTGTTTTTCCAAGGAGTTGATAATATCAAAGTTTTTAATGGACTTAAATTTTCTACGCTTAAGCCAACTCAGGGGTACAACATGCTTGCTGATGTAAAAAATGCCTGGTCTTCTGAGAATACCGGTTCCGATATTCCAATATTATCGGTGAAAGATGACAACAATAATTTCGGAACAGAATCGGACTGGTACCTGGAAGATGCCTCTTATTTAAGGCTGAAGAATTTAACCATCGGTTATAGTCTTCCTTCTGCCCTAACGAATAAGATCAATGCTGAAAAACTAAGGTTTTATTTTACAGGAACTAACCTGCTTACCTTTACCAATTACTCAGGGATGGATCCGGAAGTTATTGCCGATAGGGGAATTGATATGGGTAGATATCCACAGGCCAAAAGTTATATCCTTGGCTTAAACCTCACTTTCTAATTACCGTATTTTGCCAATTTTTTTCAATTAAAAAAAGGATAAAAATGAGAAATATTAAATACATATATGCCATTCTTTTGTTATTCATGTCAATTAGCTGTAGTGAGGAGTTTTTGGACCTCACTCCACAGGGAGCACCCTCTTCCGATAATTTTTGGAATACTGAAGGTGATTTGAATGCAGCTGTTAATTCCATGTACGAACCTCTCACCTGGGACGATATGTATGGAAGAGGATTCTTTTGGTTTATTAATGCCAGTGATGATATGGTAACCGGAAGAGTAAAAGCAGATCCTGACAAAATGAAAAATTTTATTTGTACCGGAAACGAAGGATATACCAGGAATATCTGGGCAAATAAATATAAAGTAATCAAAAGAGCTAATGACATTATCGTCAATGTACCTTTGATGGAAAACATTGCACCTGAAGTAAAGAACAAAGCAATGGGTGAGGCCTATTTCTTTTCAGGTTTAATGTACCTTGACCTTGCTTACAGATATGGCGATGCCAGAGCAGGTATTCCTATAATTAACCGAGATAACCTTTTGGAATTCAATGTTCCAAGAGCCGAAAACGTGATGATCAACTATGAGCACATTGTTGGTGAATTTGAAAAAGCCGCAGAATTATTGCCCGTTTTCAGTGAATATACTCCAGCAGATAGAGGAAGAGCGCACAAGCATGCTGCCAATGCTTTTATGGCAAAAACATACCTTTATTGGGCACAACACGATCCTTCTAAATATGCTCAGGCTGTTGAAACCGCTAACCGAGTCATTAATTCCGGGGAACATGCTTTAATTAATACCGGAAATCCTTCTGAGGATTATAAAGCTGTTTTTTCTTCTGCAAACAATTGGAGCAGTGAGTATATCTGGTCGGTAGTTTCCAATACACAAACAGGGAGTATATTACCCGGAGTAATGTTCGAAAACAAAGGATGGGGTAAATACAACGGCTGGGGATATTACCAGCCCACCAAAGAATTGTTTGATGAATATGAAGCTGAAGATACCAGAAGGGATGTTACTATTTTTAAAGAGGGCACTGTATTCAATTACTTTGGTGAAGATTTTACCTGGACCCAAACTTCCAATAATGTCACAGGTTATATGTTCGGGAAATATACCGAGCCCTTTAGTGATGAGACAAGACTCAACCCCAATGGTGATAAACCTTCTTGTGATCTTAATGTGCCATTAATGCGTTACTCCGAGCTTTTACTTATAAAAGCAGAAGCCTTAATAGCTGACGGAAAAAATGGAGACGAGCCTTTAAATATGGTAAGGAAAAGAGCTGGATTAATGCCTGTTTCAGGAGCAACCATGACAGATTTAAAACATGAAAGAAGATGCGAATTAGCAGGAGAATGGAGTGACAGACATTTCGATTTAATTCGTTGGGGAGAGGCTAAAAAAGCTTATCAAAAGCCACTTCACGCACACGATAATACAGAAGTTTGGCCTGCCAGACCACAGTTTGATCCGGCAATTCATCATGTATGGCCTATTCCACCACATGAGATTGAAGCCAGTAAAGGCGTATTGACTCAAAACCAAGGTTGGTAACTAAAAATTTTCTGGCACAAGTGCGAAATGCGGGAACATTATTTTTCCCAATAAAGCACTTGTGCTCTTCAAATAGTTTGCTTTTGCTGGACAGAAGTTGAAGTTGTTAAAGGTTTTACTTTATTGGCAAAATGGAAATGTATTGTTTTCAATGAAGCACCTTTTTAGGCGTATAATAGCCGCTGTGAAGCAGTGCTATTTTAATTAGATAAGATACGAAATCGGACGCAATACAAGCCATTTGCTGATAGAAGAAAAAATTTTAAGCAATTTCATTACTAACACTAAAATTTTATTCATCTCAAAAACAAAAGAATGAAACTTCAATTTTTTCCAATCGCTGTTTTTTTAATATTCCTAGCAATTTTTTCATGCCAGGAAAACACTATTGAACCTATTTTAGAGGATAAACTATCTGATGAAAAGACAAGAAAATCAAGTGTAAGTTATACCCTTTCGGACTGGATGGGAGCAATTAACGGAAGCCTGAAACTATCAGAATTTTCCATTCCTGGAACGCACGATTCTGGAGCCAGGTTTGATCATGCTTTATTATCAGGTACTGCCAAATGTCAGGATTTAACGATTGGTGACCAACTGGAAGCTGGAACAAGATTTCTTGATGTGAGGTGCCGCCATTACAATAATACATTTACCATCCATCATGGAGTGGTTTATCAAAATATGAATTTTGATGATGTTTTGAACTTTTGCTACGGATTCCTTAATAATAATCCAACAGAAACCATTATCATGTCGGTGAAAGAAGAGCATACCCCTGAGAACAATAACAGGTCATTTGAAGCCACATTTGACAGCTATATGCAGGCCAATCCAGGGAAATGGTACGTTTCTGAAACGATGCCCGTATTGAATTCAGTAAGGGGGAAAATAGTGCTTTTAAGACGTTTTAGCGCCAACAGCACACCAAAGGGAATCAATGGTACTGCCTGGCAGGATGATACTACTTTTGAAATGAATACCACTTCAGGTATCATTAAAATTCAAGACA
>JAHQVQ010000100.1 GCA_019634305.1 Flammeovirgaceae bacterium
ACTTTCCTGGCAAAAGGTGTGGGGCTAAAACATCAATCAATTATTAAAGACCACTTAAGCAGCGAGTCTTTGGTATCTGCTAAAGGATTACTCACCAGAGTTATTCAAATTACCATGATTATAGAAATCCTGGGTACAATTTTTCTTTTTATGGCCTGGGATGATGAGTTGAAATTCAATACACTGGGGCAGAAAATATTTTATTCCATATTCCATTCTATTTCTGCCTTTTGTAATGCAGGTTTTAGTCTTTTTAGTGATGGACTATTCACCAATGACATTAGTGAAGGAACAGCAGTCTTTGCCAGAGAAAGTGATATTAATCTTCGGAAAATGTATCTTTTACATTTCATTATTGCCATTCTAATCATATTAGGTAGCATTGGTTTCAGCACTATTGAAGATATTTTTACCCTCAATAAAACTAAAAGGCGATTTAAGAACCCAAATAAAGAATGGAGGTTAAGTACAAGAATAGCTGTTTATTCTACTGTAATATTGGTATCCATAGGTACTATTGGGTTCATGTTTCTGGAATTCAATCAACTTACTGATAGAACTATAATCGAGGCGTTAAGCACCTCATTTTTCCAATCGGTCACTACCAGAACAGCCGGTTTCCATACCATGAACTTTGGAGGGTCACCCGGAGGAGTACCTATAGGAAATCCTACCATTATTATGGTGATATTCCTGATGTTTATTGGAGCAGCTCCTGGTTCTACTGGTGGAGGAATAAAAAGTACTACATTCTATGTACTTACCATGTCTGCCATTTCAAATATTAAAGGACAGGATAGAATTGAAATTGGGAAAAGAACCATTCCTGATGACTTGATCAGGAAGGCCTTTTCTGTTTTTATGTTTGCCACCACCTATAACCTGATAGCAGTTTTTGTGCTCTCCATTACCGAATCTGGTAACCCTGCGGAAATTGGAATTTTACAACTTGTATTTGAGCAAATTTCAGCCTTCGCCACCGTTGGTTTAAGCATGGGAATAACCTCCGATTTAACTGCAATGGGAAAGGTTGTTATTATCATTTCCATGTATATTGGAAGAGTGGGTACATTAACCCTTGCACTTGCTTTAAGTAACAAAGTAATCACTAATTCCTACAGGTATCCGGATGGCCATGTGATGGTTGGCTAAATATTATATGGTAGCCATAATTCCCCTGGCATAACCAATAGATTCAGCAGCTCCTGGTAATGGGGCATCACCATCTTTTTCATATTCCAATGAAACTATTCCCTGATAATTCAATTTATTAATGGTTCTCAAAAATTTAGGAATATCCATTATACCTCTGCCAAGTTCCAGGGTTTTCCCATTGGCACCTAAACCGTCCACATCTTTTAAATGAATATCATATAATCGATCGAAATATTTTTTTGCTTTTTCTGCAGGATCCTGCCCAATTCTGTAAGTATGCCCAATATCAATACAAAGACCAATTCTTTTATCAAAAGCCTTTACTTTTTCATAAACATCGTCCGGACTTGGATAAACCTTATCTCCTGGTCCATGATTATGAATAGCCACTTTTATATCATACTCCTTTACTTTTTTATCAACTAAAGGTAAAAGCTCGTGATTTGGAACTCCAATGATTACTTTGAAACCAGCATTCTTAGCATATTCAAAGGCATTATTTACTTCCTTATCAGACTTCATGTAAATCACACCACCACCATAAAGATCAATTCCGACATCCCTCACTTTTTTAGCCATAGCCTTTATTTCATCGGCACTACTTTTAGTAGGCAGATGCATACTTTTCAGAGCAATATGTTTTAAATTCAGTTGATGAGTCATTTTTATAGTATCCTCCAAACTGAATTTTCTAAATGAATATGAAGCCAGGCCAAATTTCAAATTATGATCGGCTTTAATTTTTGGGGACGATAAAACTATGTTGGGAACACTTAATGAAGCCACTCCTGCCCCAATAGTTTTTAGAAAGGATTTTCTTGTAAATTTCATAAATTAAGGTAAAAAAGAGTCCGGTAAAAAATTATTAACCTAAACTTAATAACCATATTTATCTTTCCATAATGACTTGAGCCTTTTTCTCAATTCTTCCTCTCTAGGATTTCTTCCAGGATCATAAAATTTGGTTCCTTTTAAATCATCTGGCAAAAATTCTTGTGCAGCAAAATTTCCCGGATAACTATGAGAATATTTATACCCTTTTCCATATCCTTCGGCTTTCATCAATTTGGTTGGAGCATTTCTGAGGGATAAAGGGACAGGTAGGTTTCCCTTTTCTTTTACTTTTTGCTGAGCCAGATTTATCGCCACATAAGCCGCATTACTTTTAGGAGAAGCAGCCAAATATGTGGTAGTTTGGGAAAGTATAATCCTGGATTCAGGAAATCCTATAAAATTCACGGCCTGAAAACAATTTGTGGCCATCACTATGGCTGTTGGGTTTGCATTTCCGATATCCTCCGAAGCCAGGATAAGCAACCTTCTGGCTATGAATTTAGGATCCTCTCCCCCTTCTATCATCCTTGCCAGCCAATAAACTGCTGCGTTTGGATCACTTCCCCTAATAGATTTAATGAAAGCAGAAATAATATCATAATGTTGCTCCCCGGATTTATCATATAAAACGGTACGTTGCTGAGCTGCATCAATTACAAATTCATTGGTGATAAACACCTCATCATCATCACCTGAAGCCTCTACGACCAACTCCAAAAGATTCAAAAGCTTCCTGGCATCTCCATCAGAAAGATTTAAAAGCGCTTCAGTTTCTTCCAAATGAATTTCTTTTTTTGCCATCATACTATCCTGATCAATAGCCTGATGGAGCAGACCGATTAATTCCTCCTTTGTTAAAGATTTCAATCTGTAAACCTGGCAACGGGAAATTAAAGCTGAATTGACTTCAAACGAGGGGTTTTCTGTGGTTGCGCCAATCAGAGTAATAATTCCCTTTTCCACAGCACCCAGCAAGGCATCTTGCTGAGATTTATTAAATCGGTGAATCTCATCAATAAACAACACAGTATTAAGATTTCCTTTGGCATTATTGATCACCTCCCTTACATCTTTTACTCCTGCACTCACAGCACTTAGCGTTTTAAAAGGAAGTTTTAAATGGTTAGCAATGATATTTGCTAGGGTAGTTTTACCCACACCAGGAGGTCCCCAAAGTATAATGGATACCAGCGCCTGGTTTTCCACCATCTTTCGTAGCACACCACTTTTTCCTACCAAATGTTCCTGACCAATAAATGTAGCCAGATCAATTGGTCTTACCCGCTCAGATAAAGGAGCTTTCATATTTTTTAATTTAAGCAACAATGCTATTATTTCCGAGAAAGAGTAATCTCTCTGTCAGTCTTTTACGGCAAATAATACATGGTTGATTTTGAATTACTAATTAAGAAATCAATTTAACGCTAACCACTTTTCTATTTGTAATATTACTAAAACAGGAACAATTCTATCAAATTCCTAAAAAGGTTAATCCAGATTTTTTTGGATTAGAATGACCATTCAACTAAAAGCGGTTCACTATAATTCAATAATTGTTATTAAGTTTGCTGAACATTTGAAAAAAGGATAAAAATTGAATGAAATTTTTAAATCAGGTTTAATTAATCCTCAAAAAGTCTACTAATAGTAGTTCTGCTTATGCTCACAAAAAGAATAATTCCTTGTCTCGATATAAAAGATGGGAAAACTGTAAAAGGAATCAATTTTGTTGACCTCAGGGATGCCGGGGATCCTGTGGAATTGGCAGAAATTTACAGTGAGCAGGGAGCCGATGAACTAGTATTCCTTGATATTACTGCCACAGTTGAAAAAAGGAAAACACTAGTAGAACTGGTAAGAAGAGTAGCTCAACAAATTAATATTCCATTTACCGTGGGTGGAGGAATTAGCTCTAAGGAAGATGTTTCCGCATTATTGAATGCCGGAGCAGACAAAATTTCCATTAATTCATCCGCTGTTCGCAATCCTGAATTAGTAAATATTTTGGCTAATGAGTTTGGTTCACAATGCGTAGTAGTGGCCATAGACTCCAGATATGTGGATGGACAACATATAGTGCATGTAAAAGGAGGAAGAGAAACGACTACACTAAAAACTATTCCCTGGGCCCATGAAATAGAGGAAAGAGGAGCAGGCGAAGTTTTATTGACATCGATGGATCATGACGGCACCAAAAATGGATTTGCTATAGAATTAACCGGAACACTTACCAAATCATTAAATATTCCGGTAATTGCCTCTGGAGGAGCCGGTAATATGGAGCATTTTGTAGACGTATTTAAAAATGATGATGCAGATGCAGCATTAGCCGCCAGTATTTTTCACTTCAAGGAAATTGGAATCCCGGATTTAAAAAATTACCTAAAGAAGAAGAATATCACCACCAGGTTTTAATCCAAAAAGGATAAAATATAATACTACAATTGCAGAAAACATTATGGAAAAAAATAAAAGCGAAGTAGAATTTTTAAATTATTTAGTTGATATCATTAAAGACCGAAAAAATAACCCAAACCAGCAGTCCTATACAACAAGTTTATTCCATAAAGGCATTAACAAAATTGCACAGAAGGTTGGAGAAGAAGCTGTAGAGTTAGTTATAGAAGCTAAAGATGATGACAAAGACTTATTCCTTGGTGAGGCGGCAGATTTGATGTTCCATTTTTTAGTTTTACTCGAAGCAAAACAATATTCTTTAAATGAAGTAATTGAGGTACTAAAAAAACGGCATCAGGATTAATTAACCTTATAACAAATGTTAATAGTATATTAACATTTGTTGTTTTTAATTATTTTACATTATTTTGTTTGGATTTTTTGAAATACACAAACTAATTTATACATTTGTGTAATTAAACTTAGAGCAACTTCTCACAACTATTTCCTTTTCACCCAAACATTTATTTTTTATTCTCCGGGTAAATACTGAAAATGATTAAAGTCATATACCAAACTGACGAGTATCATGGCAAACTTAGTAAGTTAATACTATCTTATAACTAACAGGAAATGTTTTTTAAACCTAACAAAGTTATATTAATTATGCCCTATTATAAGTCCACAAACAAAAGGAGTGCTACACCGATATCAGATGCGGCTAAGTATTTCAGCACTAAAAGAAATGAAAATCAATTGCAAGGATACTCTTCTTCCTTTAAAAATGAGAAATCAGAAGTGAAAGCAACAAGAAGAGAATAAAAACTTAACCAGATACCAGGATAATCAACATTATTGATTGTTTTAAAGATTTTAGCAAAAAAGGCTTCAGAATTAGCTCTGAAGCCTTTTTTTACTAATGTACACCTATTTTTTCAGGAATTTCCTGACAATTTTTGTATCATTATTAGTGATTACCATTAAGTAAATTCCAGGTTTGAACTGACTTATATCTAAAGAGGCTATATTAGTTTTTTCCTGCTTTTCAAGTATCGTGGAATACATTTCCTTTCCTGTTAAATCCAAAACCTTAATATCATACCTACCCAAAGTTCCACTACTATAGGATATATTCAAAATATGCTGAGTTGGATTGGGATAAAGACTAATCTCCTCTAAACCTGATTCTTGCGTAGTCAATAAACCATTATTTGCAATTCTTGAAGATGCACTACTATTTATTCTTTCAACTATTAAATAATCAATTGCTCCCCAGTTGCCATTTGCTTTTATTGAAAGTGAATGGCTTCCTTCAGAAAATTGAATTGATTCTGAAATCATATCTCCCCAATAGGCTCCTCCATAATGACTGCTAAAATCAGAAACAGAACCTGGATCCCCATTTAAAGAAATATCATTATTATCCAATTTGAATAAATAACCATTTGGCCAATAAGCCATTGAATTATAGGTATGTCCTGATCTTACTCTTAGTTTGAGGGTGTAATTTCCTGAGGAAGGAATATCAAAATCTATTTTAAATTCATCTCCCTTATCAAAAATGGCTACTGCGCTGCCTGTCCCATCATCATAAACTGGAGAAGAAAATTCGCTTACAGCACTCTTAACCCCAAAATCAGTCTCCACTACATAATGTTCCTCGGCTTCATACATTTGATCCTCCTCTTCTTCAATTTCATTTTCAATCGTAAATGATCCTTCTCCGGCAAACTTTGAAGTCAATTGTCCACTGCCAACAGTTTGTACACTCCAGTGGTAAGTTCCTGGTGTAAGTTCTTGTGCCCTAAAAATAGGGGCGGTGCCAACATTTCCTTTTGGCCTTAAAGGATCACTTACTTTTAATCCACTACTATAATCTTTATATTTAAGTTGATTCTTTGTTATTAAAGGATAACCTGTATTCCTATTTGACTCAGAAGAAAAGATAGTTTCATTTCCTTTTCGAATATATAAGTTATACACCTCATTATCCTTTCCAACATCACCCCAGGTTAAAAGAGCACTTTTTGAATTAACTTCAGCATTTAAATTGGTAGGGGTTTCAGGCTTAGGCTTTATTTTATTAGACGTATTAATAAAAAGCTTACCGTCTTTTGTAAAAAAATCTAGATGACCATCCCCATTAAAATCCAATGTGGTAATGATATTAGTATTCCCATTAATGCTTCTCGGATATTCTGGAGCTCTGATTCCAGAATTACTAAAACTTTCATTGCCATTATTTATAAAATAGGTTTCTGAGCTGATATCGACATCTCCATCTCCATCATAGTCAAACCATTCCCCATATAGTTTATCTGGTAAATTCTCATTAATGTCTTGAAATATTCCAAATTCAGTTTGTTTATAGATCTTGGTAGTAAAATAATATGCACCATTATTGAATCTATAACCATGCTGCAAAAAATCACTTAATCCATCTCTATTAAAATCTGACCATGAACCTAACCCCGTGGTTCCCTTCCTTGAAAAATTAGAAAAGGAGTTCTTTGGTTTATCAAATAAAATACTAAAATCATAGGAATCTTGGATATAATGATCTCTACCCACGATATCCAAATCTCCATCCTGATCGCAGTCTACCCAATCATAATCATAAATACCATAAACACTAAGTAAGGTAGGAATCTCATCATATGATCCATTTCCATTATTTTGATATATTCTTATTTGAGAGCTATAGTAAGGAGAAAAAGAAGCTATTCCGTAAATAAGAAAATCTAAATCTCCATCACTATCAAAATCTCTAAGGTTAATATTATAAACAAAAAAATTTGACTCAAAACTTAGGTTCACTAAGCTACGATTGAATAGCCCATTATTATTTCTATAAAACTCTACCTCATTAGATTCTTCTCGCACCAGATAAAGATCCAGATCTCCATCCTTATCTTC
>JAHQVQ010000101.1 GCA_019634305.1 Flammeovirgaceae bacterium
AATTTACAATCCATTGTTGATGAATTAAAATTCCTTTTATCTAAAGGATAATGAGCATATTGGAGATTTTTATTTATAAAATTTCCAAACATAGTTTTTTTTCAGTATATTCCTTTGAAATATAAATCCATTGGTTATTGCAAATCAATTAAAAAATGGATTTCTCACCTATTTATAATTAACTACCCTTTTTAGCCAACTTGTAATTGGCTAAGATTAGAACTTATTGTTTAATTAAAACCTGAACTTGATATGAGAAGGTCTGGGTTGGTAGTTTTTTGTATTTTCTTAATTGTTTGTAAAATTTCTGCACAAACAGGCAAACCATCTATTAACGAGGATGATGTAAAGGAGATAAAAACCCTCTCTGTTTTCCTTATAAAAGAGTTTGAGCAATTACTAAATTTAATTTCCGATGAAGGTGTAGGGTATGTTAAGCGTAATGAGATAATTGAAAATAGTTACAAGAATCAATCTGGTCAGCAACTTTTTAAATCTCCAGATGTCATCATTGAGAACGATTTACAGGATGGATATAAGAATGATTTAAAGGTTGCACACTATTTAAAGAAATTTGATCTTCTATATTCAAAGCAATCAACGAATAGTATTAGTTTTGAAAATATTCAGGTATTTGATGTATTAGAAAAGGATTATATCTATTTAGAGGTGTTTTTTGAGTCGTATTTTTTAGGAGGGAATATAATTGAAAACCAACCCTTTCCTTATACTCAACGGATTGCCACAATTGAAGCAAAAAGAGAAGTTGGCACAGTATGGAATCTGAAAATTTTAAGCATAATATTTTTTAATCCCAAAACTCACCAATTACCAGAACAAACTAGGATTCCAATAAAAGAAGTTATTGTGAATTGGGAAAATCCTGATAAAAAACCGAATGAATACATCATTTATCTTGGTGATGAGTACTTAACGACTACATCAGATACTTTTTATAAAGTTCAATACCATCAACATGATACCAATATTTTTCAGCAGCTTAAAATAATTAAATTAAAGGAAAAGGAGGATTCAGATACCAAAGAAAGCAACCTAGTTAATCCAATCAGTAATAGCCCTAGCAAAAGAAAACCTAAAACAAATGCAGTTGGAATTATTATTTTAATGATAACACTTCCATTGATAATGATCGGACTTTTTACGAAAAACTAAAGGACTATTGGAAAATGAAATATTTACTATTGACCATAATACTTTTTTATTGGGTTCATTCTTCAGTTTCAGCTCAGCGAAGTGAACTGGTAAATGCGGATCAAATACTGGTTCTTAAAAATGAAGAAATAGTATTACCAGAAATTTTTGCTCTAGAAACTATAGAAAGTTCTCTAATATTTGAAAAATGCCGACCAAGTGATTTGATTGAGTCAGCAGTCACTAAGCAGGTAACAGCTATCTATCATTACATTATCCCTTTTGAAAATCAAGCTATTGTTAAAAATACATTAAAGGAAGGAAATAATGCGATATACGATATGGTCAAAATAGTTCCAAATGCAGCAGGTACCTATATTTTTCATGAGGGATATGAATTGAAAACAAAAAATGCTTGTGGAGTGGAAAAAGAAACTATAGAGTTGATAGTAATTGGTTCATTTAAAATTGAAGTTATTGATTTTTCGCTTACAGAAGCCAAAGTTAATGCATGTGATATTGAGACTTCTATTTTGAATTTAGAAGATTATCATTTATCAATAAATAATCCTGGAATAAAAGTAAATTATGAAGGGGAAAACCTAATAAATGGACAAAATCTAAATTTAGAAGCCTTACCTAATGGTTTAAAAGAATATGAAATAACAGCTTCCGGATTTTTCAATGGAAATAAAACATTAAAGTTTTTAATTGAAAAAACTAAAATTGAAAATGTTAGCGCGGGGGAAAGTCAGGAGGTTTGTAAAGGAGGATCATTGAGCTTAAATGGGGAGTCTCCGATTGGAGGAACTTGGAGTTCAAATGATTTGGTGATTAAGGGTAATCAAGTAGAAACAGGAGAAATACAACCAGGCACCTATGTAGTTACTTACACCTTTAAGGAAGGTAATTGTGAAGGAGAAAATGAAAAACAAATTACAGTTTTACCCTTACCTTTGGTAAATGCTGGGTCTGATATTACATGGTGTGGTGATGGTCAAATAAAATTAACAGGGCAAAGCCCATTAGGGGGAAATTGGGCTTCTCAGAGCAATCAATTAATTATTAATGGAAATTTATTACTTACAGGTGAAATAGAATTTGAAGGAAATCTATCAGAATCGTTTGAATTAGTCTACAGCTATGAAAATGAGAAAGGGTGTGTGTCAACTGATATTAGAAATCTAGTCATATTAGACGAACCAGAAGTTCCAGAATTATCTTATACTAAGGTTTGTAAACAAGGTCAGAGCACATTAATAATAGAAAACTACAATCCAAAATATCTTTATGATTGGTATGTAAACAGTCAGAAATTAGTTGGAGAGAATGGAAAATCCTTTACTACTGGGGTAATAAAGGAGGATCAAAAAATTCAGGTGATTGCCAGCAATCCACTGTCTGCAGATTGCCAGCAAACAGGAAGCAAAACGGTGGAAATCACTCCTCAGCCTAACCTACCATCAGCAAAAAACTTAGTAATTTGTGAATCAGCAAAAGTCACAATGAATGCAACTCATCCTGGAGCAGTAACCCACTTTAACTGGTATGATCAGCAAGGGAATTTATTAAATGATGATGCCGGGTTGGATGATACTTATACGACCACAACAGCTGTCACCCAGGATGTGAGTTATTTTGTAACCGCAGTAGTAGGAGGGCTTTGCGAAAGTGAAAAAAAAGAAGTAAAAATCTATAAAATAAATCAACCGGGAAAACCAGAAGTGAAAGGGGAGGAGCGATGTGGACCAGGGGAACTAAATTATGTGATTACCAGTAATGCAGGGGATTTATTCAATTGGTATTTGCAGGAAAGTGGAGGAGAACCAGAGTTTGAAGGAAAAAGTATAGCTCCATTTCTTACCAAAACGGAAACTTACTATGTAGCAGCCGTCAACCAAAGGACAATCCCAGGAGAAGGTGTTTTTAACTGCGAAGGAGAAAGAACCAAAGTTACTGGAGTTGTTAATGGCATACCCTCTCCACCGGAACTCATTGATTATACCACCTGCGGAGTAGAACTGGTGATTTTAACCGGCAAAGGAGGAATTGGCAATCAGTATAATTGGTACAATGGAAATGAGCAGAAAGTAGGAGAGGGGAGTACCTTTAAAGTAGGTCAGGTCAGTAGAGATGAGAAGTTTTATTATACTACAATATCGGCAGAAGGATGTGAGAGTGAACCTTCCATGGTTTCCATTAAATATCAAAACCCACCGGGATTGCCCACCATCAATGAGTTGGAAATATGCGGAGAAGGAACCATAGAAATATCCCCTGAAGGAGCAGAAAATGCTATTTTCAGATTTTATACGGATCAAGATAGAACCAATCATATCCATGAAGGAACCAGCTATTATCCTCAAATCAGTGGGCAAACGACCTTTTATGTCAGCCAGTTGGTAGCAAATTGTGAAGGAGGCCAGCAAAGAGTGGAAATTAACTATTACCCCAAACCAACTCCACCAATAGTAGAAGATGTAGCTTATTGTGGAGAAAGTGATATTGATTTAATTGCGACCGGATCGGGAATAGGAGGGAAGTACAAATGGTATGCTTCTGAAGAAGCAACAGAATCAATGGCAGAAGGCAACCACCTTTCTATAGAAAATATGACAGGGACCATTTCCTTTTATGTTACCTACACCTCCATAAACGGTTGTGAAAGCCAAAGAACCAAAGCAACGGCCTATGTCCATCAAATTCCGGAAGCTCCTAAAGTAGCCGATGAATATAGTTGTAGTGGTTCGAGTAATGTGGTCTTATACATTCAAAATTCCCTTCCCGGCTATGAATATCATTGGTATAGTGACAAAGAAGAATTACTGAAAACAGGTCTTACTTTTCAACCCTCTTCAATCACCAAAACCACTACCTATAAAATCAAAGCCATATCAGAAAGGAATTGTGAAAGTGGCTTTACTAGTGCGAGAGCTGTAATACTGGAAGATGAACCCGTAGAAATTGGGGAAGCTTTGACCCTTTGCAAATGGGGAGAGAGCTATAATTTAAACCAAAATATAAGTCAGCGCCTGAAAGGTGGCATATTTACAGGTTCCGGAGTATTTAATGATTCCCTGTTTATACCCTCGGCAGTAGATGAAGGAGCATATGAAGTGCAATACACCCTTAAAAAAGGCAGTTGTAAAGCCTTTGGAAGTCGAAAAATTACAGTGACAGCAGGAACAGGGGAAAACAATCTACAATTAAATAATGGCATCTTACAAATATGTGAAAACGCCAACCCGATCTCTTTGGATCCCTATGTTTTTGAAAACAACATCAACACCAGCCACTGGTCAGGAGTAGGAGTGACCTCCAATGTATTTGATCCGTCAGGATTGTCAGCAGGCATTTATGAGCTGGATTATTCAGTAGAAGTAGATGGCTGCCAGTATCAGGCCAAGCAAAAAGTGGAAATCATTAAAACCTATGCTTCCAAGCCACGGGTATCAGAAACCTTTATTGAAGTGTGTGAAAATGAAATAGTGGGTCTATCAGTCAGTTTTTCAGATGTCAATAAAAATATCCACTGGTATAATGATGAAAATGAAAAAATAGGAGAGGGGACCCAATTTACCTATCAAGCCAAAGCAAGTGAGTTGATTTATTGTAAGGGAGTAGATCAAAAAGGATGTGAGTCTGCTCCCACTATCATCAATTTGAATGTGTATACTTTTCCGGATAGTATTGAAAGCAGTGCAAAAGCAGTGATGGTTCATGAAGCCATTAGTTTTGATGTTTTTGAATCAGCGGAAAACCAGCATACCTATAGGTGGAATTTTGGAGATGGGCAAAGTTCTACCCAAAAATCCCCAGCCATATTTTACTATGAAGCAGGAGCGTTTGAAGTAGAATTAATCATATCCAATCTGAAAAAAGGATGTTATGATACCCTGAACCAAATGATAAAAGTAAATGGGGATACTACAACTATCACAGGAATTAACTCAAACACCACCTTATCTAACAAACAATCCCAAATTAATATTTTCCCCAATCCCTTTGAGAACAAGCTGAATATAGCCTCCACAGATAAGGCCCTATTCCAAAATCAGGCAAACCCGCCAGACGTTGCCATGTTTGATCTACTGGGAAGACAAGCGATCAAAAAAGAGGATATTCAAATCACCAAAGATGGCATTGAAATCAATACTAAAGACATTCCAACAGGGATTTATCTGGTAAAAATCAATTCAAGTTTATTTAAACTGAGCAAGTCATGAAAGGAAAGATGATAAGCCTTGTTTTACTCCTGTTCACGGTGTTTTCCTGCGAATTCAGATGGGATGATGCATCAAAAGAAAATCAGGCCCCAGAACTATTCTTTTTGCCATCATATCAGAATGGAGCAGGGAATGAAAATTTAGAAAAATCACAAATGCTGACCGACAGTATCAAAATAGGACAAAAGACCAATGCAGGAAGTTATACTTTTTATGTAGAGGTGGAAGATGATTATCCGGAATTAATTGAAATAGGGACCAGTTATGATGCAACAGAAGGAGAAGTTACAGCCATTACCTCAATTGAAACAAATGTAAATGTATATCAGCTGGAATATGTGCCATCAAGCATTGGAATCGGAAAGGAAATAGGAAAAAGAATGGAAAAAAAAGAACTGACCATTTATGCTAAAGATCATTATGGCAAACGCTCTAATATCTATCTGGAACTGATGGTATATGACAATCTAATTCCAAAGGCGGTCATGCAATACAAACAAATCGGCAGTATCCGACCCGGTCATTTTGAAATCAATGCCATCTATTCCTATGATCAGGATGCAAAATATGGAGGTTATATCACTGAATATGCCTTTGAGATCGATGGCAAAAAAATCCAGACCAAAAAATCCATTATTGAATACATATTTCAGGAACCAGGTCAGTATGAATTGAAACTTAAAGTGAAAGACAATGATGGGGAATGGAGTGAGGAATTAAGGGCATTGATTCCCATAAACTTTTAAATCAGTATACCATGAAAAATAATCTGCTTTCTATCATCATCCTATTAGGAAGTTTAACCTTTAGTTTTGGTCAACAACCCAACCCAGAAAAACGACCCAAACAAGTAAAGTTTAAACCTAAAATAAATAAAATGGATATGCAGTCAGTACACTTTCCAGGAGCTGCCGGGGTAGATATTTATGTTTATAAGGGAGAGAAAACGACCATGATAGGCGCCAATTATATTCACTATATCCTGGATGGACTGGCCATAAAAGGAGCATTGGCCTATGAACAGGGTACACCCTTTCAAATCCCTTATGAAGCCTGGTATTTTAAACTTATTCCCCAATACAGCCTGATCAAAATCAAAGAGAAACTGTATATAAATATCAATGCAGGAGGAGTGGTGACTTATGATGCATATGAGGCCTATGAGCCATTGGATAGCCAAATCAATTTTGGAGGATTACTGGGAGTAGAGCTGGAATATACTTTTGGAAGATTGGCATTACTGGCAAATTTTGAACAACAATATGTGCAGACAGCCAGAAGCTTTGCTGGAGGTGGATTGCGGTATTTTTTCAATTGATAAAGAAAAGAGCGAATAAAAAAAAGCTAAGAAAAATAAGCAAAGAAAAGCAAGTAAAGAAAAAAATGACTATCCAGGAAGCGAATGCTTTATTACTAACTGAACTCCTGTCCCGGATGGGCTATGAACCAGACAGCATAAAAGGGAAGAACTATTGGTATAAATCTCCCTTTAGAGAGGAGCGAACAGCTAGTTTTAAGCTGGATATCAACACCAATCGATGGTTTGATTTCGGTGAAGGAGCAGGAGGGGACACAATAGCATTTGCCAAGTACTATTTAAGGACAGAGGATTTCAAAATGGTTATGGAATGGCTGGGAAGTAATACCTTGAGTCCCGTTGCTCCAAAACGAGCCAACCAAAAAAAGGTGAAAATCCAAAAGGAAATCAACTTCAAATTAATCGAGGTCAGTACTTTAAATAAGCCGACTTTATTCAAATATTTAAGGAGGAGAGGTATTGCTAAACAACTAGGGAAAACGTATTTGAAACAAGTCAGTTTTGGGAGTGAAGAAAAAGCCTTTAGCGGATTGGGTTTTGAAAATAATGCAGGG